>NZ_CP062973.1:1001785-1335714 GCF_017311165.1 Psychroflexus sp. ALD_RP9
TTAAATAAACATCATATCCACAATTCTTAAAGTACTTAGCTTGGCCCCTAATTAAAGGTGTGCTTCCTGAAATTGTTATTCCTAATACAAGTTTTTTTCTTCTCATTTTATTTCATTCTAATCAATTTACATAATTCTCTCGAAGACATAAAAATAATATCAGGATGTTTATTGACTACTTTTCTTAAGATCGTTTTTAATTCTAAAAGATTTTTATCTCTATGCTTTTTAGAAAGGCTACCTACATAATTTACTTTATGAGTTGATAATATTGCTGGTTTACCCATAGCAAATGCAATATTGATTTCGTTAATCGTTTTCGACTGGTTATAAGATGATTGAACTGGCTCAAACTTAACATTTCTTCGGTAGTACATGTGACCATTTTTTGAAGTTTTCCCAAAGCTTAAATTAAAGCTTTTTGTTGTAAAGCCTCCTTTCAAATCTGGTTGAACTCTTTTCCTGTTTACAACAAAATTATTAAGACCTAAACTTGATAGCTCCTCCTCGAATTCTTGCATAAATATTCCATTTGGTGCAGCAAAGACTTTTGGTTGATACTTAAAGAGATGTTTAAATATGCTAATCCCCTCTCTAAGGCTATTTTTATAGTAATCAAATTCTTCTTTTCGATTTACATAATATGCAGGAGCTAAAGTTTTTAATTTCTTTGGCTTTATATCTTTTAGTGGTATGTGCACAACTCCTTTTTTAAATGCAAATTTTAAATCTTCAGAATTTTGAAGTAAATTCATTAGAAGAGGAACGTTGAAATGCTCTCTACCGTGGTACTCAGGATAAAAAATTTTATTATTAATACCAGCTAACCAGGAATTTAAAAAATCTCTCCCATAATATTTTTTTTGAGTCTCTACAAACATTTCAAAATAATAATTTTTATAGTCATGATTTATTATTTTTTTAAAATCAGGATTTGTAAGGTTTACAAAAGGAGTGAATTTAACGAAATTACCTTGGCTATCTTTGACAGAACTGAGTACTTCAAAAAGTAAATTAATATCTTCTTTGTTTGTTAGTGTATCGTATTTAAGAAAGTTATTATCTAAATCATAATTAGCCTCTAATAGCTCTTCCCTAACTTTAGCATTCGGCATTCTTATACTACCCCAATCGTCTGACTCTATGACTAAAATTTTTTGATTTGTTCTCCATCCTGGAATGTGTTTAACAATTGTTTTAAGCTTGCCTAACATTATTCAAAATTTTTACTGCTTAAATTAAAATAATTAATAACCCTTTTGAGTTGAATATCTTTCATACCTTTTTTGGTATTAGACTTAACAAGTGATATCCTCTGTGTTGTACCAACTGTAACAAAGTCTTTATTGTATCTGTTATTAGTTACAGTTTTTAAATTTGACTTTATTGACATTATTTTCAACCAAACATCATCTGAATTTAGACTTAATTTTCTTATTAGTTCTTTATCAAAGGTAGTATCACACAGCAGTCTTTTTTCAAATAAAACTCCTCCACCGCTTGTATGAAAAAGACTATAAGATGGTTGTTTTTCTATAACATTATGATACCAGTTTGAATAAGGTTTCAAATTTCCTTTTGAAAAAGTAATTTTATGACATCTATTTGCAACAATAGAATTTGGATATTTTTTTTTCAATTTAATTAAGTTTTCTACAACTCTGTTATCGTAAAATAAATCATCATCAAATGTCATTATGTAACTCTCAGGAAATTGTTGTAAACAATATAAGTACTTTTTATGGGATCTTAAGTCATCACAAAATCTTATTTCTAATCCATAATTTTGTAGTATTTTAAGACTCTTTGGCAATATTTCATTTTTAAATTGACTTTCAGCAAGCCATAAGATAATCTTATCGGGCTTTACAGTTTGATTAAGTAAACACATAACACTTATCCAAACTTCTGTAATTCTTTCTGGAAATGAAGTTAGAGAAACTATATATTTATTCTCACGCTTTATATCAGTATTAGTCCCTTGAATACTCTTTTTTAATAAGATATTTTTAAAGTGGTTAGGAGCTTGATAATTAAAAATAGGGCGAAGTATATATATATCTAAAAACCTATTTATCCCTTTTCCAATTTTACCCAAGTTTGAAAAATTAGGCAAAAAAAAGTATAATTTGTATAAAAAATTGATTGTCTTCATTAACTTACAAATAGTTTTTCGTACAACTTATTAGCAGCTTTATCCTTGGATAATTTTACTGCTATATTTCTTGCATTTTCACCTAAGTAGTTTCTTAATTCTTGATTTTGTATCAAATTATCTAGATTTTTAGATAATTCATAAACATCCGAAACTACAATTCCATCAAAATTATCAGTTAAAATATCTTCATAAGGTATTGAATCGAAAACAATAGAAGGCAAACCTGCTGCCATAGCTTCACATAATGCATTTGGGAAACCTTCTATAATTGAAGGCAATACATAAATTGATGATTTAGCAAACAATTTATCAACTTCTTTGACTTGACCTAAAAATTCCACTCTACTACTTATATTTAATTCTTTGGCATATTGTTTCATTTTTGACAGAAGAGGCCCGTCACCGGCCATGATTAATTTCCAATCTTCATTTTTTAACATTGTCATTGATAATATAAGTCGTTCAGGAGACTTCTCCCAGGCAAATCTTCCTAAATATAATATTATTTTTTCCCTTTTAATATTTGGAAAGAGTTTTACATCTCTTATTCCATTGTGTATTACGGTTATATTTAATTTCCCTTTAAACTGTTCGTATCTATACTTTGCCGCTTTTTCTGTTTGTGCTATGTAACCCTGTGATTTTGGATATAGCCATTTTTTTAAAAACCTAATAGCAAAATTAAACCTATAATCATGACTTGTTTTATCACCTATAAAAACTTTGTGATTTGCTTTATACAAAGACAGTAAAACTAATGGCCCCATTATATCTCCGTAAGTTAGCACAACATCTGGTGAAATTGTATTTATTTGAAATCTTAAATTGTATAAAATTTTAACGTAATACCATAATTGAGAGGTAAATGATTCTTTCATTTCCCTTTTGTAACTAATATCTATAAAATCTACATCTTTGCTTAGCTTATAGAAATATTTAGATTTAAATATTGTTATAAAAACAACCTGATTGTTCTTCGAGTAATAATTTGCTAGTTCTACTAACTCTCTTTGAATTCCACCAACTTTAAGAGAAGGTGATACTATACAAATCTTTTTCATTTATTATTTAAATAATATTTCACTAATTCATCTGACGACATGAAAACCACATCAGGCCATAATTTCATTATTTGATTTAGTAATTCTTTAAGCTTAATAAGGTTATCTGTCCTATTGTTTTCATTTAGCCTTCCAATGAAATTAAGTCTATGAGTACTAATTATGGCTGGGACTTTATGCTTAAATGCACTATCTATACTTTTAATACAATATTCTACAGTATTACCGCTCTTCGAACTAGATGGCTCAAAAAAACAATTCCTAACTAAATCGATTTGATTGTAACTATTAATAAAACCATTGAAACGTAGTTTTCTATAGTAACCACTTCTGTCACGGGGAATATTTTGGATTTTAGTCCCTTGTATACCTTTTACACCTATCTTAGAAATATAGACTAAGTGATGTTTTGACCAGATGTAATTAGGAAAAATCATGGTATCTGAGTTAAAACCAAAATACTCTCTAAACAACTTTAAACCTTTGCTGATTGAATCATAATGCAAAGACAGCTCTTCTTTTGAATTATAATCGTAAGTCGCAAATATACTTTTTGTAAGATTATCTATAAAATAAGTTCCTTGTTCAAATGCAAGATGAGCACCTCTATCATTGTTTTGTAAAAGACGAAGCCACTTGCTGATATTAACATGTTGGTTACCGTGAAACTGTGGCTTTACAAGTTTTGAAGATATTGCTTGATCAAGTATTTTTAAATAATTTTTAGTCTGCGATTGATTCTTAATGGTATCAAAAAAAGGTTGTTCACTATAAATTTTATAGTTGTTGTTTCGAATTTCATTAAAATCTGGATTTGATGTAATAAAGTTTTGTGTTATAATTGGATAGTTGCCTGACTTATCCTTAAACTTAGTCAAAACTTCTAATAAAGCATGCCAGTCATTTTCCGTTGCAATTGAATCAAATCTAGCATATGGCGAATCGTTAATTACTTTTTTTGATAAAATTTTATTATAAGCCTTATTTGAAGGCATGCGTATAGCACCCCAATCGTCAGATTCGAAAACTATGATGTTTTTAGATACTTTTTTACTTAGTACATTTATTAATGATCTTGTAATATCTGCTTTTTTCAACGGGATTGTTTTATTTATCATCTGTAAAAACCAGTTTCATTACCCCCAAGTATCACTAATATTGGATTACCTATTACTAGCCACACACTTGGGTATTCTAGAAAAAATCTAATTTTAATTATAATAAAAGTTAAGCCAACAGGTATCAAAAAATAAAATGATCTTTTAAAATACCTTGTATACTGTTTTCTAAAATAGAACATTATACAAGCAGCTAGTGTTATAAAACTTGCTATTGAAAGATATCTACCCAAAGATGGTATATGAGATAATAGGTTAAACAAAGAATATAGTAATAAACCAAATATAAGGAGTCTGTTCTCTACATATTTAAGTTCTTTCCGTTTAAAATAAACAAATGTTGCTGATATTATTAAGAAAATTTTTGAAGCATAATTCAAAAATAATTTGGGTAAAGGTATTGCAGATTGACTTGTATTAGTGATTCTATCTTGTACAGCCTCGCTTACATAACTGTCAGCCTTAACTTTAAAAACTTGAGGTAATATCGAATCTGTTAAGTTTCTTAATAACTCAATAGAGATGCCTTGCATTATAAATGAAAGTATAAAAACAAGATAAACTATCTTTAAATTAATGTATTCTCTAGTCAAAACAAAAATCAGAAATAAAGCAGTTGGTACTGCCAATGAAAAATGAAAAAATGGCGACAAAATAACCCATAACATTTTTTTCCTTCTACCCTTAACAATGTATGATAATACTCCATAAATAAATACGTGTGATGCTGTCCACATTCTTACGCCATTAATTCCGTCCCCTATATGGATTATAAATGCTAAATAAAAAAATAATACACTTCCTAAAATACTAAATTTATAGCCATATACTTCTTGTAAAATGATGTATATATTGTTTGAGTAGAAATAACCAAACACAAATCCATATACCATAAATAAGAAAATATAATTATCAGTAAATATGCTTACTAAAAAAGTGGTAACAGGTTGATATAGATCCACAGTTTGTCCATCTGAATAAAGTATACTTAAGAACTTTTTAAAATTGAAATTATTATACATGCTTTCAAGTTGTGATGCATAAAAAACTGAATCGCTTCCAGAATTATAATCTACTATAAAACATAACCCATAAAAAGTTGAAAATAATAACATTGAAAGCCTCAAGTTTTTAGGCTCAATCCTTTTTAAATTAGCTAAGAGAAGCCCAAAAGGCCAAAACAAAAAGCCAAGTAAAAACCAAATTTTCAACTTACTTCGTTTAATTTTTTCTAGCACAGTTTGAGAAATTGATTTGTTACGTTTTCTATTTTATACTTTTCTAGGTCTGTTATTGTCAACTTGTTTTTATAATTACCTGCAAAAAACTCGTCAATTGTTTTCGTAGGAAGTTTATTATAATAAAAATTCAGAATTGGTTTATCGGCAATAGCATAATCTATTAATTTACTAGGTGTTTGGCTATGACCTTGATTCTTGAAATTTACTACAAAATCAACAGTTTTAAGAAACTCAAGTAACTCCTTTCTTGGCAAGTAGTTACTAACAACTATTTGATTAGGATATTCTTTAATCCACCTTTCAACTACACTTAAATTATTGCTAAATATATATAGTTTGAAGGGCTTTTTGTGTTGCACTAAGTATTTAATAAATGGTACTGGATTTCTTCTGTTTTGGTTTAAAGAACCTGCATATGCGATTTTTTTATAACCCATATTAGTCTCTACTTCATTATTTTTCTTTTTGATTTTAAATTTAAAACCTTGTGGAATCACTTTAATTTTATGCCTGAACTCTTTATAATAACCTTCGATAGAAGCTTTTGTTGGTACTGTTATAAAATCACAACATCCACAAAACTTCTTTTCTAATATAGAGAAATAGTATGGTCTTTTATATTGCAGATTTTCTGCAAACATAAAAGGATCTCCACAATCTGCTATCCATTTTTTTGCTATTTTTTCTCTTGCCTTTTTTGGTATTGAAGCAACTCCCCAATGCACGCTATGAGGCGCAGCAATAGAAATAAGCAAATCAAAATTTTCAGTTTCCTTTCTTAAGGCATCACGAATAATCTTTACATCTGTTATGTTTGGATAATAAAAAAATTGCTCTAATATTCGATTTAAAAGTTTTCTAAAAAACGAATTTGATTTTTTTAATCGCCTTTTGTATTTAATTTTTTGGTAATTAATTTTTGAATAAAACTCGTTTGATTGTTCAAAAAAAGTTGGCGTTATTACTTTTACATCATGGCCTTGGCGTGCTAATTCTTTTGCTAATTCTGTGGTTCTAAACGAACGTGGAGAATTAGTAGGATAAAAGTATTTTGAAATAATCAGTATTTTTTTAGGCATTGTTTAAGATGTTGTGTATTACTTTGTCTTGTTTTAATTCATAATACATTGGTAGTCTCACTAAAGTTTCTGTGTATTTGTCTGACAAAGGTAAGTTTCTATCATCGTGTTTAGATTTATAAAATTCACTTTTATGTAAGCTCAAATAGTGAAAAACACATAATATTTGATGTTCTTTCATTTGCCTAATAAAGTGGGATTGTTTTTCGGAGTTTTTAAAAACTAAATAAAACATATGCGCATTATTAGTTGCATATAATGGAATTTTTGGTAAGCGAACTTCATTTTCATTTGCCCAAAACTTTAATTGTTGGAAATAGTTATTCCATATTTGCTTTCTACGACTTTGAATATCTTTTAAATTTTCAAGTTGTGCCCATAAAAAAGCGGCTATGATTTCAGACGGCAAGAAAGAACTCCCCACATCAACCCAACCATATTTATTCACTTCGCCTCTAAAAAAAGCTGAACGGTTCGTCCCTTTTTCCCAGATAATTTCAGCACGTTCTATAAATTGATCGTCATTAATTGCTAATAAACCACCTTCGCCTGAAATAATATTTTTTGTTTCGTGAAAAGAAAAACATGCTAAATGACCAATACTACCAAGTGGTTTTTTAATTCCGTCTTTACTCGTATAATAACTATCTATCGCTTGTGCAGCATCTTCAATTACAAATAAATCATATCTATTTGCAATATCCATAATAATATCCATATCGCAAGCTACGCCGGCATAATGCACAGGCACAATAGCTTTTGTTTTTGGGGTAATTAAAGCTTCAATAGTTGCTTCATCAATACCAGGATGGTCTGATCTAGAATCAGCAAAGACTAATTTTGCACCACGTAACACAAAGGCGTTTGCTGTACTTACAAAGGTGTAAGAAGGCATAATAATCTCATCTCCAGGTTGGATATCAATTAAAATGGCTGCCATTTCTAAGGCATCGGTACAAGAGGTTGTTAGTAGTGTTTTTTTAAAACCATAATTTTGTTCAAAAAAGTCCTGACATAACTTGGTGTATTTACCGTTACCAGATATTTTACCAGTGGTTACTGCATCTTTGATGTAGCTTGTTTCTTTACCTGTTAAATAAGGTTTGTTAAAGGGTATATTTATATTTTTCACTTTAGCCTTAATCTAAATTTATTAAGTCTTACTTCCATATTATTTGAATCATAAAAAGATTTAATCTTTAAAAGCCCTTTACCACAAACTATTGTGTAGGAATTATTTTCCTTAAATATTACTTTTCCTGGTGTTCTATTGGCAATATTTACATCGGCAACTATTTCTGCGTTTTTAATAATTAGTTTTTTACCATTGTAGATTGTGTAAGCTCCTTTGTAAGGAAAACCAACAGCATCAATAAATCTTTTTATTTTCAAAGCATCTAAAGACCAATCAATTTTGTAATCATCTTCATCACGCCATAAACTATATGATACCTTTGAAGAATCCTGAGGATAACTTTTTAGATTGTCTTTTATTAATTTATTGAAAATAGAATTCAATAAATTAGCATATTGTGTCGAAATTAAATCTATTGCTTTTTCAATCTTCAACGGATAGGTTACAGGTACAATTTTTTGCTCAATTATCTCTCCTTTGTCATATTCTTTTGATCCTTTTAAAGCTGTAACTCCAATTTCACTATCACCGTTAATCAATGCCGTCACTAAGGGGTTGAAACCCCTATAATGGGGTAAAATTGAATCATGAAAAACAATTAAATTAGAATCATCGTTAATTAACCACCTCCAACCAATAGCTACACTATACTTTGCAGTGTATTCTGAAGTATGGTTTTGAAATTGATAATTTAACTTAAAATCTTGACATACTTTGATAATTTCACTTGAAAAATCATTATCTATATTTTTATCAGAACCAATAATAACAGATTTGATGTTTTTTCGATAAAGCATATCTAGCTTTGATAAAGCTATTAAACCTTTTTTACCTAAGACATATAAATTTACCATAATTTAGTTTTTAACTCATTGACTAACTTATCAGATGATATATCTTTTAGTAGAATTTCTTTGTTTTGGGTTATTTGGTATGGTTCTAAATTTTTCAAGCTATCTAAACTCTTAAGCTCTTCAATACTATAAACAAAACATCCTATACGCTTAAGGTAATGATATATTGTATTTCTTTCATCTAAAAATACTTTTGCTCCTAAATACATAGCTGTTATAATATTACCAACAGCCTGTTGTCGGTAGTGATTCATAATTACTATCCCGCAAGATTGCATTAACTTTGTATATTGCTCTAAAGGCATAAAATCTGTAATCGGTTTAAATTGTTTACCAAACATTTTTTGGCCTTCTTTAACTAGAATTTTTGCTAGTCTTTTATCGCCATAACTTAATGGCACCACAATTTCATTTTTTACACCCAAAGACGCTAACTTTTTGAAAACTTCCAAGTGGTTATTTGTCAATGAACTAGAGTTACCTATCATTATGCGATTACCTAGTTTGACATCTTCATCAATACCGTTAGCAAAATATTCAATAGGGTAATATCCAAATTTTATAAAGTTAGTGTTAGAAGGTATAATGTTATTTTTTTTGTAAAAATCAACCTCATCTTTATAAATAATAGATATGTTATCAATTTTATGAAGTGCTTTTTTATTTTTCAGCCATTGCTGCTTTTGGTTAGTTTTTGGCAGACCAAATCTGTATGAATTAATTACATCTTTGATCTTTTGAATTAAGGGCTTTCGCTCTAGTTTTTCATCTAGTTGAATGGTGTGATGACCAAGTAATGGTTGGTCATATAAAAGCGGGTTACCATAAACCTCAGCTCCCCAAACCACATATAAAATTTTTTTTGAAGTGTTTTTTATAATATAGTTTGCCCAAACTTCATTTAAACCATGGATTACAACCCAGTCTGCATTACTTGTATGTTTTTTTATAGTCTCTAAAGTGCTTTTGTTCTTGACAATTTCAAAGTCTATTCTAGATTGCTTAATATATCGAATAGCAGGGTTGGCTGGTGGTTTTAAAACTAGTAATTGGTTTTGATTTGGAAATGCTTTATTAAATAAAAACAATGCTCCATCTATAAACTTCTCGTCCGTGGTAAGGTGGATAATGTTCATTTAAAATATTTTAAATTGTTTCCAAAAAACTCATCAACACTTTTCTTATTTTTACTACTAGGCTGAAAGGGCTTATCTAAAATGCTTGTTATATCATTTTTCTCTGATAAGTCTAAAGTACTTGTCAAATGGCTTATTGTTGATTTTTTATCTTTCAAGAAGTCTTCATATTGAATAAAAATCGGATTTAAACTGCTAAGTTTTTTTAAGTTATTTTGAGCTAAATCATACTTTTTTGATAGCGTTTTAACATAATGCCTATCATTTTCAAAAAGAAGTGAATGCCAATTTTTATTTACTTTGTCTGGTCTAGGATTTGAAACTAGATCACCAGGTAAATTAAGCCTATCTAAAATACTTTTAATGTTTTTTTCTTTATCTCTTTTAATTATAACTATTTTAGGTTGCTTGTAGTAACTAATAATTTGGTCTACTAAAAAAACTAGATTAGGTTCTTTTATGATTTTTTTTGAAAATGGGTAACTATTTTTATATAAATGTTTTTTAAAATCAAGCTTATTTTCTATAATTTGGGACAAGTAAGGTTCCCAAAGATATTTCGTATCTATTGTGGCGCTTAGCCCTGTGCTTTGAGCTAATAATCCTGTAATTGCAGAAGTCCCGCTTTTAGGAAAACCTAAGATTAAAATAGGATTAGGATTAGGTTTGGTTAATTTATTTTTTAAAGTCGACCTTAAAGGAATCATCTCGATATTGCAGATTTTATGGTAGACCTAATTTCATTGAACCTTGCTTTATTAAATAAAGTAAAATAAATAAACCAAAAAAGGCCTATATATGTTACAATTAAGAATAATTTTGTTAGGTGATGGAAGCTAAAATAGTCATAACTATACAAACCTAAGCCCAGCATTATCAACAAGCCAAAAAATTCGAATGAAATATTCTTAACTAAATCTAATAATTTTATTTTCATAAGCTTTGAAAGGTAAAACCAATTGATAAAAAGAAGTAAAATATTTACTGATAAATAAACTAAAGTGAGCGTAAGTAAATTTATTTGACTTGTAAAGTAGAATGTAGTCACATAACAAAAACTGTTTAAAATATTAAGCTTAAAAGCTAAGTCAGTTCTAGCTTTCACCATAAAGATATTACCGTTTAAAGTTGCAATAGACTGTACTGCTCCAACTCCTGAAAGCACCTGTAAAATTGGTATCATTTTATGCCAAGGTTCATCAAAAATTAACTTAATAAAACTATCTGCACCAATACACAAAATAGCCATCAGCGGAAAGGTAATGAAGGCAATTGTTCTCGTAATTTTTAAAAAAATAACATTTACGCGATTTACATCATCTTGTATTTGTGCTAATGATGGAAACAAGACGGAAGAAATAACCCCACTAATTCTTGAAACAGGAAGCATCATAATGGAGTATGACCTGGTATAAATACCTAGTAATTCTGCCCCGAGAAATTTACCTATAAAAAAATTATCAGCGTTTCTAGACCAGTAATTGAGAGATCCTCTGCCAACCAAAGGTAGACTGAAATTTAAATGAGATTTAAGTTTTAATCTATCAAATTGAAGCCTAGGCACATATTTATTAAAACTAAACAAGAAAGATGTGATTAAAAAAGCGCTTAATAATTGCTGTATGACTAAAGCCCAAACCCCAAAATCTAAAATTGCTAGTATTACCGCTGTAATTCCTGCTATTAATGTTGCCGTAACTTTTATTTTAAATAAGAGCTTAAAATTCATCTGCTTCTTCAGAAGGCTTAGCTGGGTGCTTGATAAAGATTGTATAATGAATAAAAAGGATAAAGCTAATGTAATATTTAACAGTTTAGGTTCTTCGTAATAAGATGCTATTAAAGGCGAAATACTAGCCAAGATTATACTTAACAATATCCCTAAACCAACAGTAGTCCAAAAAACAGTATGAATATCAGCTTGAGTCAATTCTTTTCTTTGAATCAATGAAGAGCCAAGGCCAAAATCTTTAAAAACAGATAAGAAACCACTAAATACTGTTACCATTCCTAATAAACCAAATGATGTTGGCGGCAACAAAGTCATTAAAAAAAGACCGAGACCAAATGTTACAGCCTGATTAATAAATTGATCTAAAACCGTCCATCTTAGACCAGAGATCGTTTGCTTTTTATGCTGATGTTTGTTAATCAATCTTCGGAAGTTTTAATAGCTTAACTTGGTTTAGCATTTTTATTTTAAAAGTTTTTCAAATTTAATTTTATGCGTTTTAAAAACTCATTTTAGAGGGTTATTTTTTTTAGAGAAGTGTTTTGGGGTTTATTAGCACTTCGGCTTCGCTCAGTGGAAGCAATCTTAAAACTTGTAAAATGTAATTATTATTTGGCTTCGCTCAGTGTTTACAAGATCTAGCTAGGAACAATTAATTGCTTTTGCTTGTTGTCTTCTTATTTTTTACTATAGGTTTTTCCAATACCAATCGACTGCTTCTTTAAGTCCGCTTTTAAATTCGTGGGTAGGCTTATAATTGAGTTTTTCTTGTGCTTTTTCGATGCTCGCTAAGGAGTGTGGCACATCACCTTGACGATTAGGACCGTGCTTTATAGGGACTTCGGCTATTTTAGGATCGTAATGACTTAGTTCCTCTCTTAATAATTCAGCCATAGCTTTAATGGTAATACGATCGCCAACTGCGGTATTATATACTTCATTTAAAGCTGCTTGATTAGTGGTTGTTATCGCTAATAAATTCATTTGAATGACATTATCGATATAAGTAAAATCTCTTGAATAAGTGCCATCGCCATTAATTACAGGTGACTGGTGTTTCATGAATTGCATGACAAACTTTGGTATCACAGCGGCATAAGCACCATTTGGATCTTGACGCCGACCAAAGACATTAAAATAACGCAAGCCCACACAATTGAGTCCGTAAGTTTTTCCGAAAATATCAGCATATAATTCGTTGACGTATTTGGTAATGGCATAGGGTGATAAGGGTTTGCCTATTTCATGCTCAACTTTTGGTAATTTGGTTGAGTCGCCATAAGTTGACGAACTCGCCGCATAGACAAAACGTTTAACCTTTTGGTCTTTTGCAGCCACTAACATATTTAAAAACCCATTAATGTTTACTTCATTGGAAGTAATTGGGTCGTTAATTGATCTTGGAACGGATCCTAAAGCGGCTTGATGCAAAACAAAATCTACCTCTTTACATGCGGTTTGACAAGTGTCTAAATGACGAATGTCTCCGTCGATAAAACTGAAGTTTTCTTTCTCTTTTAAATGCTTTAGATTATGCTGATGTCCTGTTGCAAAGTTATCTAAGCCTATTACAGTTGCACCGATTTTTAAGAGAGTTTCGCAAAGATTGGTACCAATGAATCCAGCTGCACCTGTAACGAGGATTTTTTTGTTATTTAAACTTTCGAATTCTGTTAAATTCATACGATATTGATGTTTGTTATTTGTTCATTTTGTCTTGACACAAAACGAACCAAAAAGTCAAGACTAATTTAAGGAAATTTTTGCGCCGCTAGGCTCTGCAAAATCATTGCTGGTAGTTTTGCTGCATGCTTATCACTGCGTGATGCAGTTCCGCAAATACCACAATTATTTCTGGAAATTAGTCGGTTTTCATTATAAATCCGTTTTTTAAGCTTTTCGACACTTCTTTAATTTTCAATATTTTTTCAATAGACCGTTTTTCGTTTGTAATATTTTTTTGCTTATGGCTTACGGCCTACAGCTCAGGGCTTATAGCTTTTCTGCGGATACGCTTTAGGCTCTAAGCTCTAGGCGCTAGGCTTTTTTATAGATTTATACATTTGCATGTTAGCGTTCTGTTTTCGGCTCACTATTCACAACTCACTAAAAACTGGCCATTAAAAAAAAGCACGGCTTCGCCATGGCGAGTCCCATTTGAGGGTCGCTCATGACTCAAAAAATCACATACATCAGACTATTAAACTTCGCGCCGCAACTGAAGCTATCGCTATTCTGCTATTAAGATAAGGTTGGGGAAATAGGATTTACAAAAATCCAAACTAAATAACTTCGTTTTGGTTAGCATGATGATGTGTTAGTTGGGTTCAAATGTAATATATTATATGACCTTTAAAAAATTTAATTAGCACAAGTCATACCAGATATGGATTGGAAATGCCTCATACCATGCAGATCTATAAATTTTAACTCTCAATTAATCTGCTTGGTAGATTTCTAAAACACGGGCTGATGGATCAATTACATCACCACACCATTTTGGTAACCATTGGTATGGCGTTAATTGATCGTGTTTTGCGTAATCCCTAGCAAATATTCGGCGGTAATAAAAGGCTTCTTTGGTGAGCGGAATAGGAGAAAAATGATGTCGCTGTTGCTCAAAGGCTTCATCTGAGATGATTAAATCGATATGGTTTTGTATAATGCTACTCCAAGATTTTGATTGCGCGCTCACACTATCTGAAAACCCATTTTTACGTCGCCAAAGTACCTCATCTGGCAATAATGCATCTTCAGCAAAAGCCTTCCTTATCAAATACTTTTCAATTTTAGCGTCATTAAACTGACGTTCTTTTGGTGGTATACTCATATAATATTGCACAAAAGTTTTATCTGCAAAAGGCACACGCGCTTCGAGTCCTGCATTTGAAATACATCGGTCGCCTCGTTTCATATCAAAATAATGAATATCTTTTAATAAACGAATAGCTTCTGATTGAAATTCTGCTTCTGATGGTGCATTTTGAAAATACAAATAAGACCCGAATTCATCGGCTGTTTCTCCTGAAAAAAGGACTTTAACATCGGTGTTTTTAGCCACATATTTGGCCACTAATTGATGCCCTACTGAAGCGCGTATGGTGGTTACATCATAGCTTCCTAATAAATAAACTGTGTCTTCTAATGCGGCGAGAAATTCTTTTTCAGAAGCCACAATGCTGTGGTGCTTGCTACCGATGTGTTGCGCCACTTTTTCAGCGGCTATTAAATCGGGACTACCTTCTAAACCGATGGAGAAAGTTTGCAATTGTAGACCTTTAGCGCGATAAGCTTTAGCTAGTAATGCTGCTACTAAGCTACTATCTAGGCCACCACTTAATAAACAGCCCACAGGGCGCTCACTCATCATGCGCTTTTCTACTGCTTGTGTTAATAAGGATTTTATGGTTTGAGTATAAACTTCAACTGGCGTTTCTTTAGTCTTATAATCATGGTTAAAAAAAGATTTAAACTCATCGGTTTTAGACGACCAATAATGTGCTGGTGGAAATTGATTCAATTGTTCACAAAAAGTCAGCGCTTTACTTTCTGAAGCTATGTAAACTTCAGATTTATAGCGACCAAAATACATACCACGCACTCCTAAATGATCTCTTGCGGCAAAAAATTCATCGGTGGTTTCATCATACAACACAAAGGCGAATTCACCATCTAAGGCGTTTAGTGTAGCTTCGATTCCTATAGACTGGTAAAGATCAATAATTACCTCGCAGTCTGACCCTGTGTTTAGTTGAAATTGATGCTCTTTAGCGAGTTGTTGATAGTTAAAAATTTCTGCATTTGCCACCAAATAAACACCGTTTTTATACATAGGTTGATGGGCTTTAGGGCTTAAACCATTAATCGCTAAACGATGAAAACCAAAGTAAGTTTGTGGTTTAATTTCTTTAAAATCGGTTGCATCGGGACCGCGATGTTTAATTTTCATGAACTGCTCGAATAAGTCTTGAGCACTTTGTTGTGTCTCTATAGCTGCAAAAATTCCACACATTTTGATTGTTTTTAAAATTATTTACAGCAAATAACTAGTATTACTAAATAATAATCAATACTTTTAATTTAAAAACATATATTATTTACTATTTTTGAATTTAACTAATTATTTTTAAGCAAATGGATGCTACAGACCAAATTATCTTAAATATTTTAAGTACCAATGCTAAAGCCTCGCTTAAAACCTTGGCCGATGCTTGCCACCTAAGTACCGCTGCCGTTCATTTGCGACTAAAAAAACTCGAAGACCAAGGTGTGTTAACGGGTTCACGCTCAGAAATTAACTTACATCAACTGGGTTATCAAACCCAAAGTTTTATTGGCATTTACTTCGATCGGGCTAATATGTATCAACCTGTAAAAAAAGCCTTATTAGCGATTGATGAAGTGGTGGAATGTTATTATACGACAGGTAATTTTTCGTTGTTAGTTAAAGTGATTTGTCGTGATAACCAGCATTTAACCGAAGTTTTAAGTGGAAAATTGCAGCGAATTGATGGCGTGGCACGAACCGAAACTTTTATTTGCCTTGAACAAAGTTTCAGCCGAGCTGTTAAGTTTTAAGCTTTTTATTGAAGCCTTGATTTATAATTGACTTCTCACTAATTTTGAAATAGAATTAAATTCAAGGTCTCGTTTTAAGTGATGCCCAACTTATAAAAACAGTTTTTTTACGTCAGATTTAAGGAAAGCTTCTTAAATTGTCCATCAATTTTAATGCAATGCTAGAACTTCAGCAATTATCTATCGCTTTTCAGTCGAACACCGTTGTGAAATCAGTCGATTTAAGTCTTCAGTCTAATGAAATTTTAGGCTTAGTTGGCGAATCAGGCTCAGGTAAATCGATTACTGCAAAAGCCATTATGCGGCTGCTCGGAAAAAAAGCCCAAATTACAGGCCATTTAATATTCGAAGGTGAGGATTTAAATCAATATTCTGAAGCTGATTTTCAGCAATTAAGAGGTCGTGAAATTTCGATGATTTTTCAAGAGCCTATGAGTTCTTTAAATCCGTCGATGCGCTGTGGACCACAAGTAGCTGAAGTTTTAAAACAACACACCAAAGGCTCTAACAAAACGATTAAAGCTGAGGTAATTCGTTTGTTTAAAAAAGTTAAACTTCCGCGCGCTGAACAACTGTATAAAGCCTATCCTCACGAAATTAGTGGTGGTCAGAAACAGCGTGTCATGATTGCCATGGCTATTGCTTGCCAACCGAAAATTTTAATTGCAGATGAACCTACAACAGCCCTTGATGTTACCGTTCAAAAAACCATTTTAGAACTGCTGAAATCGATACAAGCAGAAACAGGAATGAGCATCATATTTATTTCTCACGACTTAGCTTTAGTTTCAGAACTCGCGGATCGCGTGGCGGTGATGTACCAAGGTCAATTGGTTGAAGTTAATGAGACTACCACATTATTTAAACAACCTAAACATCCTTACACCAAAGCTTTACTAGCAACTAAACCACCTTTAGGTTATCGCTTAAAACGCTTGCCTACAGTAGCTGATGTGATGCAAAACAAGCTTAACTTAGACCAAGAAAGTAAAGCCGAACGCGAAAAAAGACATGAAAATATTTATGGGCATCCGCCGCTGTTAGTCGTTAAAGATTTATACAAAACTTACCATAAACCTGGTCGCTGGTTATCAGCTTCGACTGAAGTTAAAGCTGTTAACGGCGTAAATTTTGAACTTTATGAAGGAGAAAATATGGGTTTGGTTGGTGAATCCGGTTGCGGTAAATCAACTTTAAGTAAAGTCCTGTTAGGACTTGAGCCAGCTACAAAAGGTGAAGTTTGGTATAAAGGCCAAGACATTACTCAACTTTCATCAAAACAATTTAAAAGCTTACGAAGCGATATTCAATTGATATTTCAAGACCCTTTTTCAAGTTTAAATCCGCGGCTTAGCATTGGTGATGCTATTGTAGAACCTATGTTAGTACATGGTATTGCAACCTCAAACAAGCAAGCCCAACAAATCGCTTGTGAACTTTTAGAACGTGTTGGATTAAGCAAAAGTCATTTTCATCGCTACCCACATGAATTTAGCGGTGGGCAACGCCAACGTATTGGTATTGCAAGAACAATTGCTTTAAAACCAAAAATCGTGATTTGCGATGAGTCCGTATCGGCTTTAGATGTCTCAGTTCAGGCTCAAGTGCTCAATTTACTTAACGATTTAAAAGCTGATTTTAATTTTACATATTTATTCATCTCACACGACTTAGCCGTGGTTAAATATATGGCCGACCAATTACTGGTTATGCGTGATGGTGAAATTGTTGAACACGGAAATGCAGACGTTGTTTATGCTGAACCTCAACAAAACTACACGAAAGAATTGATTGCTGCTATCCCGAAAGGAATTGAATAGCTTTGGTCTAGATTTTAAACTTATGAATAAAAACAGGTTTCAAAAACATGCTCACCATGTTTTTGAAACCTTTGGTTCTTATGCCTTCAACTGTTGCGCTAACAAATCAGCTACTTTTTCAGATGAAGCTGGATTTTGACCAGTAATTAAATTACCATCTTCTACGGCAAATGGTTGCCAATCTTTTATTTTTGTGTAAATACCGCCATTTTCAACAAGCATATTTTCTAATAAAAACGGCACCACTTCGGTTAGCTGTACCGCTGCTTCTTCTTGGTTGGTAAAACCTGTTACTTTTTTTCCTTCAACTAAAGCTTTACCATCAGATGTTTTTGGGTGCTTTAAAACTGCTGGAGCATGACAAACAAAAGCTATTGGTTTATTATGCGCATTAAATGCTTCAATGAGCTTAATAGAGTCTTTATCTTCTACAAGATCCCAAAGTACACCATGGCCGCCTGGATAAAATACAGCATCAAAATCATTTGGATTGATTTGATTTAATTGATGGGTTTGAGATAAAAGTTTCTTTGCCTCTTGATCTTTATCAAATCGCTGTGTGGCTTCGGTTTGGGCATCTTCAGTTTCTGAATTAGGATCGATAGGTGGTTGGCCGCCTTTTGGCGAGGCTAACGTAAGGTCGAAGCCTGCATCTTTTAACTTATAATAAGGTGCTGCAAATTCTTCAATCCAAAAACCTGTTTTTTGGCCTGTTGAGCCAAGTTGGTCGTTACTTGTAATAACAAAGAGTATTTTTTTCATAATTACTTTTTTTTACAAATATAAGGTTGAGATTATAGTTAAAAATTGATATACATCAAGATGAGCTGTTAATGATATGTTAGTCAAAAAATCAGTTTTTATGAATTTTAATCCTGTAGTTTATTCAATACAATTATAACCATTTTAAATGCTATTTCTAATACGACTTAAACTTTCTGGCGACATGCCTAGGTAATTGGCTATATTGTAATTAGGAATTCGTTTTTCAAGGTGAGGATATTGCTCACAAAACTCTTTATAACGCGCTTTGCTATTGTTTTGTAGTCCAGATAGCACTCTATTTCTTAGTGCTACAAAGGCTTTGGTAACTTTTAATCTGAAAAATCGTTCGAATTTTGGTATGGTTTGGTAGAGTTGTTCTAAGTCTAATTTGTTAAGACCTAACAACTCTGTCTCTTCTAAACACTCAACATACAATTGAGCAGGCTTGGCATTAAAAAAGGCTTCAAAATCGCTTATCCACCAATCTTCAATGGCGAACTGGATAATGTGATCTTGGCCAGCTTCATCTATATAATAGGCTTTTAAGCAACCTTTTAACACATAATACTCCTTAGTTACTGTGTTACCAGGCTGAATTAATACTGCTTTTTTATTCAGTTTTAAATGACTTAACAAATTGGTAAAAGCCTGAATTTCGTCATGATTGAAGTCTACATCTTTTAGAAGGTGTCTTTTTAGTTGCGCATACATGGTATTAATTTATGGCAAGTTTAGCAATTTTTGTTTTCATGTCTTGTTCAATTAAAATTTAAAAGCAAGCTTTAATTAAAATAGCTTTTAAGAAGGTTAATTGTTAAACTATGATTAAAGCTAGCATGTATATTTCTTACAAATTCGTGAGCGTTAAAATAAAATTTATATTTGTGCATCCTATCAATTAATTATGTTAGAAGCAGTTTTAGTCGGATTTATATTTGCAATTCTCTTGGTTTTTGTTGGCCGTTGGTTTCGTGGGCCTATTGCTGTGGTTGCTGCATTAATTCCGATTGGACTGTTTATTTACTTTTTACTAAACATTAATATCATTTCAGGTGGTGATGTTGTTTATGAAAGCTACCGATGGATACCGAATTTTGGGGTAAATCTTAGCTTTAAACTCGATGGTTTGTCGCTGCTTTTCAGCTTAATGATTACTGGCGTTGGTAGTTTGGTGTTTCTGTACACAGCAGCTTATTTAAAGGGTCATAAATATCTAGACCGGTTTTATGGTTATTTAAGTTTGTTTATGGCGGCTATGCTCGGCTTGGTCTTGTCTGACAATTTAATTTCGATGTTTGTGTTTTGGGAGCTGACTAGTATTTCATCATTCTTTTTAATTGGTTTCAACAACGATTCTAAAGCCTCTAGACAGTCGGCCTTAGTTGCCTTAGGAATTACAGGCTTCGGCGGTTTATTACTTCTTGGTGGTGCGTTATTGTTAGGCTTTATTTCAGGCACCTATGAAATTTCTGAAATGCTATCTCAAAGTGATATAATTACTCAACATCCTTATTATGCTTTGGCAGCGATTTTAATATTTGGTGCTGCTTTTACAAAATCGGCTCAATTTCCATTTCATTTTTGGTTGCCTGGTGCGATGAAAGCACCAACGCCTGTATCAACTTACTTACATTCAGCCACAATGGTTAAAGCAGGCGTCTATTTATTATTTCGATTTTCACCTGTTTTAGGTCAAACTGAATTATGGCATACCACACTCATTAGTATTGGTGCTATCACTATGCTATATTCTGCCATACATATTATTTTTAGAACCGACTTAAAAGGTATTTTAGCATATTCGACCATTTCGGCCTTAGGAATTTTGGTGTTTTTAATTGGCATTGGTACCGAAGCCGCGTTGATTGCCGCATCTGTTTTTATTGTTGTACACGCTTTATATAAAGCCTCATTATTTTTAATTATCGGAATCATAGACCATGAAACGGGAACAAGAGACATCACAAAACTTACGGGTTTACGCAAAGTTCTTTTGCCCGTGGCTATTGCAGGATTTATTGCGGCATTAATCAGTGGTGGCGTGCCACCAAGTATTGGTTTTGTGGGTAAAGATTTAATTTACGAAGCAACTTTACACTCGAATAATGCAGTTTTACTTACCGCTTTAGCCATTGCCACAAACGCTTTATTATTTTACGGTGGCTTTGTTGCTGGTGTTAAACCATTTATGGGCCAACTCCCACAAAAGTTTGAAAAAATTCATTTACCAAGTCCGTTAATGTGGCTTCCACCATTAATTATGGTTATAGCCGGAATAATTTTCGGAATTGCGCCTGGTTTAATTGAAACCACTTTTGCCCAACCTATCGTAAATGTCATGTTTACTTCAGCTGAAGATGTTCATTTAAAATTGTGGCATGGCTTTAACCTAGTGCTCGGTCTAAGTGCCTTAACATTAGCCGTTGGAACGGTATTGTATTTCCTATTGAAGCCTACGCATCAAAAAGAAACATTCATCAGTCGGTTTAATTTTATAGCTCCAAAAGATTTAACATTGAAACTTTCAGAGGGTTTTGAGTGGTTCGGACATATTTGGACAGGCTATTTTCAAAATGGCTATTTAAGACATTATTTATCGATTGTTGTTGGCTTTATTATTTTGTTATTAGGCTATTTATTGCTTTTCGATTTTAACTTGAATATTGATTATTCTAGTTTAGCCCGAATTACCGTGTATGAAATTGCTATTGTGATTATGATGGTTATTGCAATTGTTTTTACTGTTTTTACTAAATCACGTTTAGCTGCAGTTGCTGCTATGGGTGTTGTTGGCTTTGCGTTTAGTATATTCTTTTTATTTTACAGTGCACCCGATTTAGCAATGACGCAATTTTCGGTTGATACCTTAACAGTTATTTTATTTGTGTTGGTATTGTACAAACTCCCAACCTATTTAAAATTAACCAATGATAAAATTAGGATAAAACACGGTATTTTATCGGTAAGCTTAGGTGGCCTTATTACCATATTAATTCTTAAGGTACTCAACGAACCCAAAAACACAGAAATTACTGATTTTTATGCAGAAAACGCCTATAAATTGGCTCATGGAAAAAACATTGTGAATGTTATATTAGTCGATTTTAGAGGCATTGATACTATGATTGAAATTTCTGTCTTAGTTGTTGCAGCATTAGGTGTTTTTGGTTTATTAAAGTTAAGATTAAAAACAAAGGATAAAAAATAAAAGCAAGTGAAAACCATAATTTTAAAAACAGCCTCGAACTATTTACTACCAGTATTGCTGCTGTTCTCGGTATTTATTCTACTGCGAGGGCATTATTTACCTGGTGGTGGTTTTGTCGGTGGTTTAGTGGCTGCAATTGCTTTTGTACTTGATGCTTTTGCAAACGGCCTACAAAACACGAAACAAGTGCTTAAAATTCACCCTGGTTTTTTTATGCCTGTGGGTTTGGCTATTGCCTTTTTAAGTGCAATATCGCCTATGTTATTTGCAGACCTACCGCTTATGACGGGCTTGTGGGCGCATGAAGCCGTGCCTGTTTTAGGTAAAATTGGCTCGGCATTATTTTTTGACACTGGCGTTTATTTGGTGGTAATTGGTGCCGCTTTAACTATTATTTTCACCATATCAGAATCAGCTTAATATGGAATTATTGTTAGCTATTATTACCGGTTTACTTTATGCAGCAGGCATTTATATGATTATGCGCCGCAGCATTGTAAAGCTAATTTTAGGTATCGTATTATTGGGTAATGGTGTTAACCTACTTATCTTTTTATTAGGACGGATTACAAAAGGTGAACCACCTATTATTTCAGATAGCGATAAAATTTTAGAAGGTATTTTTGCCGATCCTATTCCACAAGCGCTTATTTTAACCGCAATTGTTATCAGTTTTGGTTTACAATCGTTTGCCATTATATTGGTTAAACGTGCTTATAAAGTTTTAAAAACAGACGATCTCGATCAACTAAACACCACAGACGAAGATTCATGACAAACCACGTGATCATATTACCATTAATTGTTAATTTGCTATTTAGCATCATATTGATGTTTTTCTGGCGTAACATTAACTTTCAGAAACTCTTTAGCGTTATTGGTAATGCCATTGGTTTGGGTGTTGCGATTTACGTATTTATACATGTATATCAAAACGGCACACAAGTGGTTGAAGCTGGTAATTGGGAAGCCCCTTTTGGAATTGTATTTGTAGGTGACATGTTAGCTGCGACTTTGGTTCTATTAACAGCAATCAGTGGTTTAGCAGTTTCTATTTTCTCTAGCATTTCAGTGATTAATGCGCGATTACGTTTTGGTTACTTTAGTGTATTTCAGTTTTTATTATTAGGGCTTAATGGTGCATTTTTAACTGGTGATATTTTTAACCTATATGTTTGGTTCGAAATTATTATTATTAGTTCGTTTGTGCTTATCAGTATTGGAGGTGAGAAAAATCAGCTTGAAGGTGCTGTAAAATATTTTGCACTTAACTTCTTTGCTTCTATGATATTTTTGACCGCTTTAGGCGTTTTATATGGTTTAGCAGGAACCCTAAATATGGCTGATTTAGCAGGCAAAGTTCAAAGTATTGAAAATCGTACTTTAGTAGATGTTTGTGCGGTATTATTTTTAGTTGGTTTTGGTATAAAATCGGCTATTTTTCCGCTATACTTCTGGCTTCCCGCATCATATCATACACCACCATCAGCTGTTTCAGCCATTTTTGCTGGTTTATTAACTAAGGTTGGCGTTTATGCCTTAATTCGTGTGTTTTCAATGATTTTTGAGATAGACGTTTTCCTTCAAAACTTACTCATCGGACTTGGGATTTTAACCATTTTTTCTGGCGGTATTGGTGCTTTAACCCACACAAATATTCGTAAAGTTTTTTCGTATTTAATTATTTGCCACATTGGTTTTATGATTGGCGGACTTGGTATGTTTACAAAAGTTGCCTTAACTGGTGTTGTGTTTTACCTCATTCACGATATAGTAGTTAAAACCAACTTGTTTTTAATTGCTGGTGTAATTTACCGGATAAAAGCCAGCACAAGTATGAACAATATAGGTGGTCTTTATGCCAATTATCCAAAATTGAGTTTACTCATGGCCATCCCATTATTTTCTTTAGTTGGTGTGCCTCCATTGTCAGGCTTTTGGCCTAAATTATCACTTATTTTAGCAAGTTTTAGTGAAGCGCAATATTGGTATTTTGGCGCCTTAATTTTCGGAAGTTTTATTACATTATTTATCATAGCGCGATTATGGTCTAAGGCTTTTTGGAAAGACCAACCTGAATTTAAACGCGAACGCAAGTTTATATACTTTTATGAACTTCGACCATTTCAAAAATTACAGTTTATCATGCCTATTATGCTGTTAACTTTTGTAAGTTTATATATTGGATTTGGCGCTAACCACATTCAGGAACTCTCGGTTAGAATTGCTGAAGAAATCACCAATAAAGATTTATACATTAAAGCCGTGTTAAACCCATAATTATGAAAACACAGTTTTTATCTAACATATTACTTATGCTCATCTGGGTGTTTTTAACAGGTAGCTATACCTTTGAAAACTTCAGTTTCGGGTTTATATTGAGTTTTTTAATCTTGTGGATCATTTCTCGTAAAAACGATCAAAATAAGTATTTTAAAATATTACCTCGCATTATTGGTTTTTTCTTCTTTTTTTTATGGGAAATGATTAAAGCTAATATTCAAGTTGCCATTGAAGTTATTACACCTACACATCATATGAAACCTGGCATTGTTAGTGTACCGCTTGACGCTAAAACCGATGTTGAAATTACTTTTTTAGCCAACTTAATTACTTTAACACCTGGAACTTTAAGCCTTGACGTCTCTACAGACCGCAAAGTTTTGTATGTGCATTCGATGTACGTTCACGACAAACAAGAATTTATAGACGATATTAAAAACGGATTTGAAAAGCGATTATTAGCCATATTAAGATGACCTTAAACGACTATTTATACTACGTTATATTGCCCTTGCTATCTTTAGCTGAAATTCTTGTGTTTATACGCTTCATCAAAGGCCCAAGCATTATAGACCGCGTTGTTGCTCTAGATTTACTCATTACTATTGGTATCGGAATTATTGCAATTTATAGCATCATCAACAACCAACCTACTTTCTTAGACATCGCCATGATTTTAGCACTCATTGCTTTTTTAAGTACCGTTGCCTTTTCCTATTACCTTGAAAAAAGAAACAAAAATGACTGATGTATTAATCTACATATTTGCCACATTAGGCACCTTGTTTGCCTTACTAGCAGCTATCGGCATTATTAGGATGCCAGACACATACTTAAGAATATCTGTTAATACCAAAGCAGCTACTTTAGGCGTAGGTTTGCTGCTTGGTTCATCAGCCGTCTATTTTTACGACTTTTCAGTAACCACACGTGTACAAGCTATTGTAATTTTTATTTTACTCACCGCACCTGTGGGCGCACACCTCATTGGACGAACTTCGTATTTTTTAGGCAATAAACTTTGGGATGGCTCTGTAATTGACGACTTAAAAGACCGTTACAACAAATCAACGCACGAGCTAAAAAGTGACCCAGAACAAGAAGAAGAAAACAACTCAAAACAAGATTCAAAAACAGATAGCAATGCCTAAATTACCAAAGGCGTTACAGTTAAAACTAGATCAGCGCCTGCGGAATGAGAGTCTTCGTGAACTCAAAACCACGCTCCCATCATTAACCGATTTTGCTTCGAATGACTATTTAGGTCTGAGTCAACTTACTTCGGTTGAAGTCACTGCAAAACAAATTCTAAAACAGTATCCAATTGATGCTAAACCTGGTTCACGATTACTCACCGGAAACTCTCAATTACACAATAACTGTGAAGATTATTTAGCGCATTTTTATCAAGCAGAATCGGCCTTATTATTCAATTCAGGTTATACCGCTAACTTAGGTTTAATTTCAGCGATAGGTTTACGACAAAGCTTAGTTTTGTTTGATGAACTTGTGCATGCTTCTATTCGTGATGGCATCAGTTTAGCACAAGCCAAGAGCTATAAATTTAAACATAATAACCTAGATGACTTAGAACGAAAGTTACAACAATATGCCCATCAATTTAACAGTATTTATGTAATTACGGAAACTGTATTTTCTATGGATGGCGACCAAGCACCTGTTGAAGAAATCAATGCGCTTTGTAAGCAATTTAATGCTCACTTTATTCTTGATGAAGCTCATGCCATTGGTGTATTAGGCAAACAAGGTTTGTCGTTTCAAAACATTAATTGTTTAGCACGTGTAATAACTTTTGGAAAAAGTTTTGCGCAACACGGCGCTGTTATTTTAGGGAGCGAAGCTTTAAAATCTTACCTTATTAACTTCAGTCGGAGTTTAATTTACACCACGGCTATTTCAACACAGCAAACCGCCTTAATTTGGGCCGCTCATCAAGAATTTAAAAAAAATCTTAGCTTAGTACATCAGCTTCAAACTAATATTGCTTTATTTTTAGAGCAAGTACAACAGCTTCAGCTAGAAGATTATTTCATTATAAGTCAATCAGCTATTCAATCCTGCATCATTTCAGGAAATTCAGCATGTAAAAGCATCGCCGAGGCACTTCAAAAAGAACAATTTGATGTGCGCGCTATTTTATCACCAACAGTTCCTAAAGGAAAAGAACGGCTTCGCTTTTGCCTTCATGCCGATAATTCACCCCAAGAAATTAAGCGAGTTTTAGCACTTTTAAAAGTAAAACTAGCCTCAATTTCATAACTTTGAAAGCCTTAAAATGACGCTATGAAAATTATTTCTTATAATGTAAATGGCATACGTGCTGCCTTAAAAAAAGATTTACTCGGATGGTTAGCTGCCACTGATGCAGATGTGGTTTGTTTTCAAGAAACCAAAGCCCAACCCGAACAAATTGATAATCAGCTTTTTTATGACTTAGGCTACCAGTATTGCTATTGGTTTTCGGCTGAAAAGAAAGGTTACAGCAGTGTTGGTATTATTTCGAAACACGAACCAAAACATGTAGAATACGGAACAGGTATTGATTATATGGATCGTGAAGGCCGTAATTTACGGGTTGATTTCGATGGGCTTTCAATCATGAGTTTATATTTACCATCAGGTACCAATGATGCTCGTCTTGAGTTTAAGCTGCAATATATGGCCGATTTTAAAACTTATGTAAACCATCTTAAAAAAGAACACCCAAACCTGGTAATTTGTGGCGATTATAATATTTGTCATGAACCGATTGATATTCATGACCCGGTTAGACTTAAAAATGTGTCAGGCTTTTTACCTGTAGAGCGCGAATGGCTTAGCAACTTTCTAGAGTTAGGCCTTATTGACTCGTTTAGACATTTGCATCCCGACAAAGAACAATATTCTTGGTGGAGTTATCGTGCTAATGCTCGTGAACGTAATAAAGGATGGCGATTAGACTATCTACTTATTACACAAGATTTAAAACCGCGATTAAAACGGGCATTAATTTTGCAGGAGGCAAAACATAGTGACCATTGTCCCGTTTTATTAGAACTAGATTAATTTATTTTATAAGATATGAAAAAGATATTTCTTTTAAGCTTGATTTCAATCAGCTTAACCGCTTGCGTGAGTCAGAAAAAATTTGATGCACTTACCCGCCAATTTGAAGATTTACAAGCTGACTTCAATCATCAATCTGATGCATTAAACGACTGCCAAAACTCATTAGAAGCTATAAAAACTGAACGGCAAGAATTAGCTTCTCAGGTTGAAGCACTCGAAAAAGATAAAAAAGAAGTTGAAAAAGAGTTAGCAAAAAAACAAGACGAATACAATCAACTTTCACAATCTTACAATGCACTTGAAGCCAACAGCAGTAAAGTTTTAGCTGAAAATGCACAACAAAACAGAGCACTCTTAAAAGAGTTAGAAGCTAAAAAGACGGCACTGGCAGAAGAACAAAAACGCTTAGAGCAATTACAACAAGATTTAGATTACAGAGCCAAAAGAATAGACGAATTAGAACGAATGATTGTTGCTAATGAAGAAAAAATGAAAGCACTAAAAGACAAATTATCTAGTGCACTCATTAATTTTGAAGACCGCGGTTTAAGCGTAGAACAACGCGACGGTAAAGTTTATGTTTCTATGGAAAATAAGCTCTTATTTAAATCTGGAAGTTGGACGGTTGGTGCTGAAGGCCAAGCTGCTGTTCAAGAACTCGGTAAGGTTTTAGCCGATAATACAGATATTGCTGTTTTAATTGAAGGCCATACAGATAATGTACCTTACAATGGTAGCGGACAGTTAAAAGACAACTGGGATTTATCGACCAAACGTGCTACTGAAGTTTTAAAACTACTTTTACAAAATGAAAATATTGAGCCAGAACGCTTAACTGCAGCCGGACGTGGAAAATATGCACCTGTTGCGCCAAATACAACCCAATCTGGTAAAGCTAAAAATCGCCGTATTGAAGTTGTGCTCACACCACAATTAGACGAAATTTCGCAATTACTAAAGCAAGATTAAATTGAATTTACTACACAAAGCCTCAAGTCCGTATTTATTACAACATCGAGACAATCCAGTACATTGGCGTGAATGGAATGCTGAAAGTTTGGCTTTAGCTAAAAAAGAAAATAAACCATTACTAATAAGTATTGGTTATGCCGCCTGCCATTGGTGCCATGTTATGGCTCACGAATCTTTTGAAGACCAAAAGGTAGCTGAAGTCATGAATGCTCACTTTATTTGTATTAAAGTTGATCGTGAGGAACGACCTGATGTTGACCAAATTTACATGGATGCGGCACAAATCTTAACTGGCCGTGGCGGCTGGCCTCTTAATGCTTTTGCATTTCCAGATGGCAAACCCTTTTATGCAGCCACCTATTTTCCTAAAGATAATTGGTTAAAAGTGCTTAAAAATGTAGCAAAAGCTTATGATACCCAACAAGAACAGCTTAAAGACACAGCTTTAAAGTTAACACGTGGAATTCAAGATATTGATCGCTTAGATTTTACTGAAAATAATCAAGCCATCAATTTTAGTACCACCGATTATCAAGACTTGTTGGGCAGTTGGCAGCGCTTTTTTGACTCTAAGCATGGTGGCTTTAAAGGCGCGCCTAAATTTGCCATGCCCAGCAGCTGGCAGTTTTTATTACAATACCACAAGCTTACTGAAAATAAAGAAGCCTTAGAACAATGCCTGAACTTACTTGACCATATGATTGCTGGCGGTATTTATGATCAAATTCACGGTGGCTTTGCGCGCTACTCTGTCGATGAACGCTGGTTTGCCCCGCATTTTGAAAAAATGCTATACGATAATGCGCAAATGATTAGTTTACTAGCTAATGCTTATAAAATTACCCAAAAGCCAAGTTATAAAACAGCCATTGAACAAAGCCTTGACTTTGTTAACAATTGGCTGAGCGATAAAAATGGTGGATTTTATTCGGCGGTTGATGCTGATTCTGAAGGTCGTGAAGGTGCGTTTTATACATATAGCTATCATGAGTTAGAAGAAGCATTAACTTCAAATGAGTTTGAAATAGCAAAAAGCTACTTCAATTTAAAGCAAAAAGGCAACTGGGAAGAAGGACAAAATATTATCTATACCGCTCAATCAATTTCAAAACTAGCCGAAGCGTTTAACTTAACTGAAGGCGAATTTGTGGAAAAATTGAATCTTATTCGTTCCAAAATCAAAACATTAAGCGATTCTAAACCACGGCCTGAAATTGATACAAAGATTTTATGCAGCTGGAATGCCATGATGCTCAAAGCTTATGTTGATGCTTACCAAGCTTTAGGGCTTCAAACTTATCTTGATAAAGCAAAAGCTAATGCTGCTTTTATTCAGAAAGAACTTTTAAGTGAAAACCAGCAGTTGTTCAGAAATTATAAAGATGGACAATCTAGTATCACCGGATTTTTAGAGGATTATGCGTGGTTAAGTTTGGCTTTAATTAGTCTATACGAAGCCACTTTAACTGTAAGCTATTTAGAGCTAGCTAAAAAATTAATTGATAAAAGCATTGCTGATTTTTACGATGCGGATTTAGGTTTATTTTACTACACTTCAACCGAAGCCGAAGCGCTAATTGCGCGTAAAATTGAAGTTAATGACAATGTTATTCCATCTTCTAATTCGGTGATGTTGCAGGCTTTATTCAAACTACACAAATTCTATAATGCCAACAGTTACAAGCGTATTGTTCAAAAAATGTTAGCTAAAGTCTCACCAAAACTTCATAAATCTGGCCCGTATTTGGCTCATTGGGCCATTGTTGTGGGTTACTTAACACATCCTTTTGCTGAAGTGGTGACCTGCGGAAGTGATTATGCTCAAAAGCATAAACTTTTACTACAGCATTATAATCCTAATGCCATCTTTTTAGGCGGTACAACTGAAGACTTAGCGCTGATGAAGGGCAAGACCGATTATAATCAAATTTTTGTTTGTGTTGACCAAAGTTGTCAGCAGCCAGCAAACACAGTTGAAGAAGCTTTAAAACAGTTAAAGGCGCTTTATTAAAAAATGATACAATCAAGTATTTGAGGAAACAGCTTTATGAGTAAAGCTGAGACTAAAGCGCCATACCTGTAAGCTTTTTATAAGTACGTAAGGCTTCACTATCAGTCATAGCAGCGATATGAGAGCTAATATCTATCAACCAATCTTCGGTAGGTGATTGCTCAACATTAAAATGAGGCAGAAAGTTGGCTAAAATTAAACGGTCGATTGATGTTGATTGGCCATTGAGTTGATGCTCTACGGCAGTGGTGAATTGGTGTAGTAAACTTGTTAAGACTTTATAGCCTACAATTTCTTTATCCATGACCTCTTGGCTGCGGTAAACATTTTTAATACTGATATTTATAATATCTTTAATTTGGGCCTTATAACGCGACTGTGACAATAAGTCTACATGAAAGTCTCCATTTAAAATAGCGGTTTCATTCGCCATGAATATGTCGACTGTTTCTCGAATTAATGTCCCAATGGCTAGGGAACGCAAATAAGCCACCCGATTTTTAGTGGTGTTGAGTTTGGCGTATTTATCGACATCAATTTTATGATTAATAAGCTTGGATAGGTATTCTAAGGCGTAATCTTCTGGGATTAAACCGAGATTAATCCCATCTTCAAAATCGATAATGGTATAACAAATATCATCGGCAGCTTCAACTAGAAACGCTAAAGGATGACGTGCATAACTTTGGCCATGTTCGTGGGTTGAGATTGGTAATCCGACGTCTCTAGCTACCTCATCAAAAAATTCAGCTTGCTGGGAAAAGTAACCGTATTTTTTATGGGCGATTTGATTGGTCGGTTTGTGAGGTAAAGATGCCTTAGGGTATTTCGTAAAACTAGCTAAGGTTGCATAAGACAAGCGTAAACCGCCTACAGAGCCATCGCGTGTTTCGGTGAGTAATTTGAAGCCGTTGGCATTGCCTTCAAAATGGGTGAGGTCTTGATACGCAAGTTTTGAGATTTGAGATTGAAAGCGTTGGCCTGGGCCAGTTTTAAAGTAATCGCTCATAGCATTTTCACCAGAATGCCCAAAAGGTGGATTGCCAATGTCATGAGCAATGGCTGCCGCGGCAACAATGGCACCAAAATCGTTAAAATGAAAGCCGTGTGTGGCTGCTAAATAAGGGTATTTTTTTAAGATGGCCTTGCCCACATTTCGGCCTAAAGAGCGCCCAACGACGGAGACTTCTAGGCTGTGTGTTAATCGGGTATGTACAAAATCGGTTTCGGATAGCGGAATCACTTGGGTTTTATCTTGTAAGCTTCTGAAAGCTGATGAAAACACAATACGGTCGTAGTCGACTTCGAAGCCTAAGCGTGTATCGTCTTGTTCTTTACGGATGCGTTTATGCTTGTCGCCAAAACGCTTGAGTGATAAAAGTTGTTCCCAGTTTGCCATGCGGAAAATAATTTGATTCAAAAATACGGTATTGTGGCGTGATTGGGCTCAAACATTTTAAAAATCCTTTTTGTGAAATTCCTGCTCTAATTGAAAACTAAATTGTGTTGTTGGTGAAGGTGGTTGTTTCAGGGTTTTAAAAGAATTAATGTCTATGAAATGTCTTCCTAGGGAATACCACTATTTTTCATTGAGTCAAGATCGTACGAAGACATATACCTGTAAATTCATAACGCAATAAACCAAACAACAATTAAATCTCTGTGATTCTACTTTTTAGTAAAGTCATTTCATAACAGGGCACAAAAGTTTTCTCTAAGTCAGATTTAAAAATGATAAAAATATTGTAACGCTTGTAGGTCTTTTTTCTGCCCTTTTGCAAATACTCATAATAATAAGAATAATGTTTGCTAAAAAATTGTGATACTTCCTTGTTATTATAGTTGTTGAGTTTAATCATAAAAGGCTTAATATCTTCAAGATTTCCTTTTCTTTCTAGTTCTGATACCATTTCTTTTGGTAATAGATATCTGAAGTTATTTTGAAAATTATTGGGAGAATTTATATGTCTCAAACCCAAATTCCAATTCTTACTCTTGTTAACATGGTAATATTTGATTTTAACATTGGAATTTTCATTATGTTGAATTATCGTATCTGTTTGCCTATCAACCACTAAAAAAAGGCTTTTTGAAATAGATTGCGAAAAAGCACATTTCACAAAGAATATAATTATAATAAGGGCTATATAGTTTTTCATATTAGCTAGTTTAGGCAATTGTTAGTCGTCGTAAAAATATATTGGTGTAAAGATTGGTTAATATTCAACAGAATTTAGTTTTTTGATATCCCAACATCCATCAAAATTTCTTAAACCTTCAAACTCAATGTAAACATTTTCAAAAGGGATAAAAATGCCAACTTTGAAAAATTCTTTTTTAGATTTTATTTTCTTTAAAGTTTTGATTACTAAAACACCCGTATATTCTTTATCAGATGTTAAGGGTAGATCTTTAAAGTTTTCACTAAAGTTATTTTTAAAAACTACTGGATCATCCACATAATGTAAAACTTCTTTATGGTTAAGAATTTTTGAAATCAATTCTTCTTTGTTATTATTTTGAAGTACAAGGTTTGCTATTAAAAATAAAGATAAGATTGATTTCATGTCTAGTAATATTTATTTAAGATTAACCATTGAGCTGAACCTGCATTTAAATCTTGACCATATGTATTAATTTCAAATATTGTACCTTCTTCACCAGGATAATCAATCCCATCTAGGTTATCCAAAAAATGTACATATTCATGCATAATCCTTGCACCAAGTAAAAAAGCAAAAGCATTAGCTTAGCTTGAATAAGACCGAAATTAATTCATTTCATTTTTAGTTATTAATAAAGTATCTTTTTCAATTTTTAAGTTAAAATTGTAATTTTTGAATACAGCATTAGAATAGTACCCAAAACCCTTTTCTAATTTATTTCCACCTTGAAAAATTTCTAAAAAATAAGTGCCATCAACACCTTTTAGGTTCATATCTAATATTAGATGACGTTTTTCTTTCGAATCAATATGAGTCGTTCTATAGGTTTTGCTTTCTTTTTCAGTACCATAGGTTATTTTTAGGCTATCGATAATTGAATTAGTAGAATTATTTATTGAAATTTTAGTTTGTTTGTCACTTGTACAGGATAAAAAACATAGCACAATCAAAAACATTAAATTAGGTTTCATTTTATTGATTTGTAGGAGTTAATTGAGTAGAAGGATTTATTCCGAAGTTTGGTGGAATAACCGGACCTAATGGTGATAAATATCTAAGGTTACCATTTAGTAATTCTGTATAAACTGAATCGGAAAGATCTTGGTCTGAAGCAAAAAAACTCGCATTATCACCAATTAAATGCCCAATATCATTGTTATGCAAATCCATCTGAACTTCTAAAATTAGATGCGCTGGAACTTCACTCTCGTGGGCTGTTGAAAATAATCTTGCAATTGTATCACCAGCATCGTTTGAATTCATTGCATTAAAAAAAGCATGCCTAAAAGCATCGGATTTATCATTTCTTGCACTATTTCCATATCTATTTTCGGTTTCTGTATGTGCGTCATCTACATTCGCTTTTATTATTAAAGCATGCAAAGGAAATAGTTTTATTAATAATTCTTCTTGTTCTGTTAAATCACCAAAACCTTCATCGTCTAAATTAAAAGTGAAATTATTTTCGATAAAACTTTCATTATTCCACCATCCAAATGGCAGGCCTTCATCAATTCCAGGATAATTAGTTAAATCATAATCATCCTCAGCATCGGGATTATTCAAAAGTATTTGAATAGCTTCTTTTACAAAAGCTAAAGCTTCTTGGCTGTAAAAGCCTTGGGAATCTTGTGAGTTATTAAGAAAAGTTTCAATAGCGCTTTTTTGGGATGGCGTTGCTTGACTAGCCCACCACCAACTATGAACTGCACTTAAATATTGTGTAGTTAATTGAAAAATAGTTCTTATTTGTGGCGTGTTTGGTGTTGATACATTAGGATTGGTCACCATATTCCCGCCGCCTGAGCTAGAATCACCAGCGTCTATTGTATTTATGTTGGGTGATGTACAAATTAATGAACAACTTTGATAGGTATAAGGTTGATCTTCGTCATCTAATGTACAGCTTTGACCAGGAGCATGTGCACCACTTTCACACATTACATCAATTGTTGTACAATTATTTCGACATAATTTAGCCATCATATCATTTAGTGTTCCGTTTTCTAACTGTCTTACTATCATTTGACTTTCGTCTTGTAATTCAAAATCTATACCATTTTCTATTTGCTCTAGTTGTTCAAGGCTAATATCATATTGAATAAGATACTCATCGTAAGTTTGTGTGCCAACATTGTAATGCAAAACCATATTTTCAAGCGGATAATCTGCCTGTGGATGAGAAATTTTTAAGGTAATTGTGTGAGTGTTAGCATGTGCTACATACAACACATCTTCTGTATTAACAAAAACACTATCTACATTATTGCTTTTCTTTTGAAAATGAGTTGAAAGTGTTCGAGAGACTTTAGATATTAAAGGTTTGACTTTAGCTTTTTGCGGTAATTGATCTAAACTAAAATATTGAGAAGTTATGTTTGGTTTGTGCTCAGTTAAAGACATCTCGTTTTGCTCACAACCTAATAAGGCAATGAGGAATGTACACATGATTAGATTAATCAGTTGCGACCGTTTGTTGCATGTTAAATTCATAAAATTGGTTTTAAAATTAATATGAAGCTAAAATAGAGACTTGTTTTTAACTTGCGGTAGGCAAAATCCGTAAAAAAAGTAAGCATAATCCGTACTTTTTAGGGTAAAAACAGCTGATTTACTCGATAAGGTTATATTTTTGGTGTTTTGTTAAGACTTTTTTTAAGATTTAAAAGACTTTTGGTGTGAAGCTTGGCTCTAAATAATAACCGCGCTAATCTCAATTAGCGCGGTTGATGTTAGGGTTAATTAATTATTTTTCAGCGGGGAAAGAAGCTAAAATTAAATTTACAAAAGGAATTAAAAATAACCACTTATTAAATTTGGTTTCGTTTAACCTACGCATTCCTAAAGTGATAGATGGTAACAAAAATACAAGCCTGATGATCATTGCATTAGTATCATTAATTGAATCAAGACCTCTTAGAAATCCAATCAGTGGACCAACAAAAAAAATAAAAAAGGCTTGATATATCCAAAATTCTTTTTCAGAAACTTGGCCTGTTATATCTACAATTTTTACAAATGGGTTTAAAATATACTTCATCACATTAAAGATTGTTTGGGCTTGGTTAGTTAGCTTTTTACTTGACTGTATTTAAAAAATTAAATTTAATACTACTTTGTTTACAATATTGTTTTTAAAATAAGGCTCTAGCTTATATCTTGCTAGAGCCATCTATTTTAGTTAGTTAACCAAACTTTGGTTACTCGACCTTAGTCAGGATTAAGTTTGTTGGGATATTAAAATGCTCCGGCTCTTCTTTTCCTATAATTCGAAGACCTTTGAGCGTGCGCTCTTCAACCAACCACGTGGCTTGTTGTGGGCAAGTGGCACATTCCCGTGGTAATAGATCGATGCTTAAGCTACCGCGTTTTAGTTTACGGTCATACAAGCCCAGTTCGTAATTGATGGTATTGTCATCAATAGATGCATACATACCCATAGGGTCTTTAATACCTCCAAATAAACAATATGTATTTCTTTCGCCATCAAAGTGTGGTAATAAGTAGTCTGTGCGATAGACATAGGTTTCTTCGCCTGCTGCATTCACTTCAAGCATACGGCAATGCCCCGCCAAATTATCGCCTTTCTGGAATATAATGACTCTAAAAATTTGGTTGCTATTGCTAAATTGGTGTTCCCAAGTGCCTATAAAGCGGTTAAAGCCAATGTTAGTGGTTTGTGCTTTTATGCTAGTACTTAAACCTAAAAGCAGTAATATTATTGGGAGTATTAATCGTGTGTTCATGGTGTTTGGGTTTTAATTAATTACAATCTTGTCTTAACGGAGAACCGTTTTTTAAACTCAGTTTTTTAAAAGTTTCAAAAGGATTGGGATGCCCGTCTGTGGGTTCAGCATCAAATAAGGTGACCCCAAGGTCTGCCTCATCCATAAATTTAAGAAACTCTTTTAAAACAGTTTCGTTATCTCCATCAGTTTCACTTATTCTGCGGTTGGGGTTCTCAGGTTTAAAATATTTACTATAAATTTTTTTAAAATTATCTTTCGACGCAAAATACTGTTCTTTTTGACCTATTGGATCGGACAAGTTTGTATAATCTCCTACTATAGTCGAGAAAAAGAAGTCAATTAATTTTTGAGGATTATTTACTGTAAGGGCGTAAAAAGTTCCTTTTTGAGTTGGTAAAAAGGCCACAAAATTATCTGATAACTTATTGTTGTATGCAATTGTAGCTATGGCTAATAAATCATCTGGCGAGAACACAGAAAGTGTGCCATCACCTATATTGGGATGCGTATGAGATAAAACAACATAATTGTTAGGAGGATTATCGAAGATGGGCACATACGGGTTACCTTCGGTGCCTTCTTGTTCCAGAATATCGTTAGAGCCTTCAAACATGCTTATGGCTTTTTCTTTATCAAGGTTAAGGGTATCCTCATTAGATAAGGTTCTTAATTGTGTCATGTAGTCTTGGTTTAGAGCCGCTTCAGCAAAGCCTTTTATTTTGTTGCACTCTGTATTAGGTTCTTGAATGATGACATCATCGTTATCACCATCTGCATTAATTGTGCCAGGGTTGGCAGCAAAGCTGTCGTCTGAGTTGCCTGAGCTATTACCACCACCATTACGGCCGCCACCGCCTGAGCTAGAGTCACCAGCATCTATGTTTTCGTCTTCTACATATACCATCACATAAGTAAAGCGTGTTGTAATACATAAACTGCAGCGATCACATTTACCACTTGCACACTTGCCAGTATTTGTACAGTGCTCTTCTGTTTGTTCTTGCCACTCACCTTGCCAGCCTTTAGCAATACCATAAGCTAGACCGTCTGAAGACAAGACTTGGTTAATGTCACTATAACTTTTTTGGGCCTCAGAATCAGTAGATTTAGTAAGTTCAAAGATTTTAGAATTCCATTGATTATTTAGATCTTTTTTTAGCACTAGATTATAAATCACGTTTGGTTGAGGCTGAAATAAAGGCTCCAGATAAAACGTATAAGTCTCTATACCGAAATTATTAGAATAGTAATAGATAGTTTCATCGGTTAAATTGAAATCATTAAATGAAAGTGTTAAGGAATCGTTTAATGATTTTGCTCTTGCAAAACTAGAATTAAAAAATTCTATAGGTTTCGTAATTTGAGTTTTTTGGGAGAACTCCTCTCCTGAAATAACATTAGGATTTTCTCCTAGGTGTTGTTCATTATGAAGGTGTGGTGGGTCTTCATAATCTTGGCAACTTGTAACTGCTAATACAAGTGCTAATCCTGCTAAGATTTTCGCATGAATTTGTTTCATAAAAATTGGTTTTAAAATTAATATGAAGCTAAAATAGAGACTTGTTTTTAACTTGCGGTAGGCAAAATCCGTAAAAAAAGTAAGCATAATCCGTACTTTTTAGGTTAAAAACACCTGATTTACTCGATAAGGTTATGTTTTTGGTGTTTTGTTAAGACTTTTTTAAGAAATTAGGTATCTCATATTTATAAATATTAATAGTGTACATTAGGTTTTATCTTAAAACAAAAAAGCCCGCCAATTAGCGAGCTTTTTATTTAAAATTGATTTTATGCTTACATTATGAACCGCACATTAAACAATCGTCTCCTTCAGACTCTTTTGATTGCTGAATTAAAGCTTTAAGTTCATCTGGAGATAAAGAGGTATCATCTGTTGCGAGCTTAGTTTCTTGCTTTTGGGCTGCAAACTTTTGTGCCGCTTTTGCTGCCGCTTCACTTGGCCGGTCATCCTTTTTCTTATCGTTTTTAAGTGTAAATTTAATAGCATCTACCGCCGATTTGGTTCTGAGGTAGTACATGCCTGTTTTTAGGCCACTTTTCCAGGCGTAAAAATGCATTGAGGTTAATTTGGCCATCGTGGCACCTTCCATAAATAAGTTAAGCGATTGCGACTGGTCTATAAAGTAACCGCGTTGGCGCGACATGTCTATAATATCTTTCATAGATAGTTCCCAAACGGTTTTATAGAGTTCTTTAATATCGTCTGGAATAATGTCTATTCCTTGAACTGAACCATTGGCACGCATAATGGCATCTTTCACATCATCATTCCATAAATCTCTTGCCACTAAATCTTTTAAAAGGTGCTTGTTGACCACAATAAACTCACCTGAAAGCACACGTCTGGTATAAATATTTGAGGTATAAGGTTCAAAAGCTTCATTATTTCCTAAAATTTGAGAAGTCGATGCTGTAGGCATTGGTGCTAGTAATAAAGAATTACGTACCCCATTTTCTTGAACTTTTTCTCTGAGTTTTGCCCAATCCCAACGACCGCTTAAGTCAGCATCTTTTAAGCCCCAAAGGTTGTATTGAAATTCACCTTTGCTTATAGGTGAACCTTCGTAAGTTGAATATGGACCTTCTTCTTTGGCTAGCTCCATAGAAGCTTCAACCGCACCGAAATATAGCGTCTCAAAGATTTCTTGATTGAGTTGTTTCGCTTCGTCTGAAGTAAATGGTAATCTTAATTGAATAAATGCATCGGCTAAACCTTGCACACCTAAACCAACAGGTCTGTGCCGCATATTAGAGTTTTCAGCTTCTTTTACAGGGTAATAATTACGATCAATGACTTTATTCAAGTTTTTAATCACGCGTTTGGTGATTTTGTACAATTCATTATGGTCAAATTCGCCATTTTTCACAAACATTGGTAGTGCGATAGATGCCAAATTACACACAGCAACTTCATCGGGACTCGTATATTCTAAAATTTCGGTACACAAGTTTGATGAACGGATTGTACCAAGGTTTTTTTGATTAGACTTACGATTGGCTGCATCCTTATAAAGCATGTAAGGTGTTCCTGTTTCTATTTGAGATTCTAGTATTTTTTCCCAAAGTTCACGAGCTCTTATAGTACGTCTGCCTCGACCTTCGGCTTCATACTTTAAATAAGTTTCTTCAAACTCTTCGCTGTGCATGTTAAATAAGTTAGGGCATTCATTCGGGCACATGAGCGTCCATTCGCCATTTTCTTCAACACGCTTCATGAATAAGTCAGGAATCCACATAGCATAAAACAAATCACGAGCTCTCATTTCTTCGGCACCGTGATTTTTTTTCAAATCTAAAAAGCTAAAAATATCGGCGTGCCAAGGCTCTAAATAGATCGCAAATGATCCTTTACGTTTACCACCACCTTGGTCTACGTAGCGCGCTGTGTCGTTAAAAACGCGTAACATTGGTACAATTCCATTAGAAGTTCCGTTGGTTCCTGCAATGTAAGAGCCTGTTGCACGTATATTATGTATAGACAAACCAATACCTCCAGCAGATTGTGAAATTTTAGCAGTTTGTTTTAAGGTATCATAAATACCGTCTATGCTATCTTCTTTAGTGGTTAATAAGAAGCAAGATGACATTTGTGGTTTTGGGGTTCCTGAATTAAATAAGGTTGGTGTTGCATGCGTAAAGTACTTTTTAGACATCAACTCATAAGTTTCAACCGCTGCCTCTAAGTCTTCTTTATGAATACCTATAGACACACGCATTAACATATGTTGTGGACGCTCTGCTATTTTACCGTCTAGCTTCAATAAATAAGAGCGTTCAAGTGTTTTAAATCCGAAGTAATCGTAATTAAAATCACGGCTATAAATAATTCTAGAGTCGAAAAAATCTTTATTCGCTTGAATAATTTCAAAAACGTCATCGGCTAATAATGGTGCTTTTTTTCCTGTACGTGGGTTAACATATTCGTATAAATCTGTCATGACCTCACTGAAGGTCTTCTTGGTATTTTTATGAAGGTTAGATACAGAAATTCTAGCTGCAAGATGCGCATAATCTGGGTGTGAGACTGTCATAGTTGCAGCAACCTCAGCTGCTAAATTATCGAGTTCGCTTGTGGTTACGCCATCGTACAAACCTTCAATAACACGCATAGCAACTTTAGTTGGTTCAACTAAAGGATTAAGGCCGTAGCATAATTTTCTAATTCTTGCGGTAATTTTATCGAACATTACCGGTTCTTTTTGTCCGTTTCTTTTAATTACATACATGCGTTTTGTGTTTTTATTGAGTTAAAATGATTCAACTCTATGTTTAGAAATCAGCATCAAAGCTAATTTTATTATCTTCTTCTTTGTTTTTAGACATTACACCGGCTTTTTGATATTCGCCAACACGTTTTTCAAAAAAGTTGGTTTTACCTTGAAGTGAAATCATGTCCATAAAGTCAAACGGGTTTGAAGTTCCGTATTCTTTTTCACAACCAAGTTCTACTAAAAGGCGGTCTGTAACAAACTCTAGGTATTGTGTCATTAAATTAGCATTCATGCCAATAAGGCTAACCGGTAGAGACTCCGTTATAAACTCGCGTTCAATATTAAGTGCGTCTACAATAATTTCTCTAATCCGTTCTTTTGGCACCTGATTAACTAAATGGTGGTTATGTAAATGCACAGCAAAATCACAATGTACACCTTCATCACGCGAAATTAATTCGTTAGAAAAAGTAAGTCCTGGCATTAAGCCACGTTTTTTAAGCCAGAATATAGAACAAAATGCCCCTGAAAAGAAAATACCTTCAACTGCGGCAAAAGCAATTAAACGCTCGGCAAACGAGTCTGATTCAATCCATTTTAAAGCCCAATCTGCTTTTTTCTTTATGGCTGGGAAATTTTCAATTGCTTTAAATAATTGATCTTTTTCGGCATCATCATCTACATAAGTATCAATTAACAAGGAGTAAGTTTCAGAATGGATATTTTCCATCATAATTTGAAAGCCGTAGAAAAATTTAGCTTCTGTATATTGAACTTCATTAACAAAATTTTCGGCAAGATTTTCATTAACAATACCATCTGAAGCAGCAAAGAAGGCTAAGATGTGTTTGATAAAGTATTGCTCGTCTTTGTTTAATTTATTTTTCCAATCGCTAATATCTTGGTGGAGATCTATTTCTTCAGCTGTCCAAAAGCTTGCTTCACATTTTTTATACCATTCCCAAATATCATGATGTTTAATAGGAAATAGTACAAATCTGTTTTCATTCTCTTCTAAAATAGGTTCAATCTGCGCCATAACTAAGTGATTTTGATGTTTGTTTTTTTGAAAAAGTGTGCTAACAAATATCAAAAATAAGTTTGCTTTTTTGCTATGATTTGAGCAGAGGTTATCAACAAAGTTATTAACAATCTGAAAAGCTTAGTGTATTCAAGCTATTTGAAATTGTCAGGTTAAAAATTTAATATTTGTTGAAGTATTTAAGCTTAAAAAGTAGACAAATAGATTAAAATAACAGCTATTCATTTTCGAGCTTAGTGACAACTTTTTCTAGGGCTTCATACCAGTCTTGGCCAAATTTTCTGATTAGTGCATTTTTGGTAAATTTATAAACAGGAACTTCTAATTCTTGGCCTAAACTACAAGCTGCATCACAAATTGACCACTTATCATAATTAACGGCTTCAAGTTCAGATAATTTTTGAACTCTTATAGGATAGAGCTCACAAGATACTGGTTTTTTAAAGTCTATTTTACCATCACGGTAAGCTTTTTCTATACCGCATAAAGCCATACCATCTTTTGAGAAGGTTACATAAGCACATTCAGCACCATTAACTAATGGTGTTTCAGGTTCGTCGAAGTCTGACATTACATACTTACCTTGGGCTTCGATAGAGGCAATTCCTTCTTCACGCAGGTAAGGTTTTACTTTTGGATAAATGTCCTCTAAAATTTCAAGTTCTTTTTCTTCTAAAGGAGCGCCAGCATCACCAGCCACACAACATTCACCTTTACAAGCTGATAAGTTGCAGGTAAACTCTGTATCGATAATAGCTTCTGAAATAAGTGTTTTTCCAATTTGAATCATGCCACAAATTTAACCATTTATTAAAAGAAAAAGGGCGTTTAAGTTGATGCTAATTCAAATTTGTCGAATTACTTTTGCAAAAATTTTTGGAATGTTAGAAGTATTTGATTTTAAAGAAATTTTCACGGCAGGAATGATTTTATTTGCTGTTATCGATATTATTGGAAGTATTCCTATTATTGTTGATTTACGTAAAAAAGTAGGGCATATTCAGAGCGAAAAAGCCTCTGTTGTTGCTGCTATACTCATGGTTTTATTTTTATTTATCGGTGAAACTATTTTGAGCTTAATCGGCATCGATGTTAACTCTTTTGCGGTTGCAGGTGCGTTTATTATATTCTTTTTGGCAATTGAAATGATTTTAGGTGTGCAACTTTATAAAGATGATGCACCTGAGACAGCTGCCATTGTGCCATTAGCATTTCCTTTAGTGGCAGGTGCTGGTACAATGACTTCAATTTTGTCTTTAAAATCTGAATTTGCAACGCCAAACATTATTGTTGCTATTATTTTAAACGTGATTATTGTTTATATCGTCTTAAAATCATCTAAAAAAATTGAAAAATTACTAGGTCAACAAGGAATTAGCGTAATTCGTAAAATATTTGGTGTAATTTTGTTAGCTATTGCGGTTAAATTATTTGCTGCAAATATTCAAGATTTATTTTAATATTTATGAAGTTTTTTATTCGTTTTTTATTGGTTTTCGCTTTAGGCTTTTTAATCTATAACTTAGTTATTATAGATTACGCATCACCTTTAACAGGTCATAGCTTTGACTCTGTAATTGCCTCGTTTATAGCTTTAGCCGCTATTATTTTGTTGATAATTTTACGTCTGTCGCAGAGTTTAAAAGAGAAATACGAAGAAGGCTCTAATTAGACTTTAATTGCAGGAGTCTTTTTATCATTAAATCGTGATGAACAATTATTTGGTTCGCTAAATTATCATCGAATAATTGCTGGGCCATGCTTGCTTTGAGGTAGATTTTTAGTTTGTTTATGCTGCTATCAAAATCATAACTCATACTAAAGTCGCCTAAATAATTTTCGAAGTCTTCAATCATTTTATAGGTAATTAAATCACTTGACAAAAACTCGCTTTCTGATAAGGCATTATAATAGTCACGATGTTGGTCTAACTGATTAAACATAAAACGAGACATAACACCACCTTCAAACATAAATTTGATGTCTTTTTCAATTTGAGTGTCTTTTATTGGCACAAAAACGTCAGGGATAATTCCTCCGCCACCATAAACAATTTTACCTTTTGGGGTTTTATATTGAAGTTTTTTATTAACACTAATGCTATCTTTAAACTTCATTTCACCATTGACATAGCGATTTTGGTAATCGTCATAATAATCTTCTGTGCCCGCGTCATAAGGTCTTTGTATTGAACGACCAGTTGGCGTATAATAACGTGCTACAGTTAATCTTACGGCGCTACCATCACCAAGCTTCATCTCGCGTTGCACCAAACCTTTACCAAAAGATCGACGACCAATGATTAAACCGCGATCGTTGTCTTGAATTGCTCCAGCAATTACTTCACTAGCAGAAGCTGTTTTTTCATTAATTAGCACATAAACATCTGTATCTTCAAATTCGCCATAAGAGGTTGCATAACGTTTGTTAACCTGACCCTCTTTATTTTTTGTAAATACCATCAAAGTTTCATCACTAAGAAATTCATCTAAAATATCGGTTGCTTCTTTCATATAACCGCCGCCATTATTACGTAAGTCTATAATAATTCCTTTAGGGTTTTTGGGCTGAAGCTGATTGAGTTTAGCTTTAAATTCACTATAAGTTGTTTCTGAAAAGCGATTAAGTTTAATGTAGCCTAAACTGTCGTTAAGCATAAAGCCCGCATCAACGCTTTTTAGAGGTACACGTTTTCTCAGCAAACTAAAATCTAACAAACGTTTTTGATTGGCTCTTTTTACTTTTAATTTAACCGGTGTATTAGGTTTACCTTTTAAAATACTAAAGATAGAATCTGTTGTCGTGGTAATTAAGTTTTTATTATTAGCTGAAATAATTCTGTCTCCTGGCAAAATGCCGGCTAGATCGCTTGGCCCATTAGGAATGGTATTGATAACCGCAATTGTATCGTTTACGGTAAAAAAACTAATACCAATACCTACAAAATCACCTCGCATTTCAGCTTGAACTTGATCGTAATTTAGGCTTGAAATATAAGTTGAGTGCGGATCTAATTGTTTTAAAATTGATTGAAGACTAACTTCTACAAGGCTGTCTGTGTTTACCTCATCAACATAAGATTGATCAATATAATTAATAAAACGTGAAAACTTCTGATTAGCCGAAGTAGATGCAGCTTTTTCTGGGTAATTCAACCATTGACCAAGATACATACCACTTACAACAGCTAATGCCACAATTATAGGTAAGTAAATTTTAGTTGAATTATTCATTAATTATATGCTTTTATATCGATTCTTCTAAATTAGCGACATGTTTAATATCTACGCCTGCTTTTTTTAAAAAATTAAGACCTGCGTTATCTTTATAAGCATTTTGATAGACTACACGAGTAATACCAGCTTGATGAATTAATTTACTGCATTCTTTGCATGGGGATAAGGTAATGTAAAGGGTGGCACCTCGACAAGATTGTGTTGATCCTGCTACTTTTAATATGGCATTAGCTTCAGCATGTAAAACATACCATTTGGTGTAACCTTCATCATCTTCGCAGTAATTTTCAAAACCAGTAGGTGTACCATTATAACCGTCTGAAATAATCATGCGCTCTTTCACGATAATTGCACCCACTTTTTTCCTTTCACAATGCGATAACTTACCCCATTCGCGAGCTATTCTTAAATAAGCTTTATCGAATTTATGCTGTTTGGCATCGGTCATAAAAAATCAATTAAAAAATCCAATTTTCGAATAGTAAAGGTAGACTAAGTCCTAATACAATCGATGATATGATTAACACCCAATCGCGTTTTGAAAAGCGCAAAAGTGTTTGAAAAATAGCAGATAATATTAAAATAACTAGCACTACAACTAGCTGAGACGCTTCTATACCCAAGGCAAACTCAAGAAGCATTAAAGCTATATCAGACGCACCTTCAGATAACATATTAAAATAGGTTGAAAACCCAAAGCCATGTACGAGACCAAAAAACAAGGTGACGATATATAAAACGGCTGATTTTGTACTACCAGCATCTTTGCCTGCTGTAAATAAATTAAAGATTGCCGTAAATACAATACTCAAAGGAATTAGGAATTCAATTATTGCTTTATCAAAATCTAAAATATCAAAAGCAGCTAAGGCTAAAGACAAACAGTGACCAACGGTAAATAAGCTAACTAGGGCAATGATCCGTTTCCATTGTTTTAAGGAATAGGCTGCTACTAAAACAGCAATAAACAAAACGTGATCATAGGCTGTAACATCTAAAACATGATTAAAGCCTAACTTAAAGTATAACCAAAAATCTTCCATTTAATTGAATTTGAACGTAAAAGTAAATAAAATGAAAAATTCTCACATTTTAAATGGTAGCTTTATTTGAGATTAAGCTAAAATTTAGCATTTAAATCTTAATATTAGGTTATTGAGCTTGGCCCAAAAATTTTAAAGTATGAAAATGATTAAAGTAATTAGTATAGCTGAATTTAAAGCTATCAATTTTTTATTAAAATTAATCCTAACTTTTAATCAATAAACTTATATTTGTCATTAATTAATTTGGGGGATTAGCTCAGCTGGCTAGAGCGCTACGCTGGCAGCGTAGAGGTCATCGGTTCGACTCCGATATTCTCCACAAAAGCTGTCTAGATTTAGACAGCTTTTTTATTTAGACAAATCTGGCCTGTCTTCGTACCAATCACTAAACACTTTTTCGGTGGTATAATTATCAGTCAATACATGATAAACAGCAAATATTAACACTACCTGACCGATTAAGGTTAAATAAAACACCCATGAAAACGCCAAATTCATACTTGCAAAGATGGTAACTGTAATTAAAATTAAAGTTGAAAGAGCTAATAAAAAAATACCTTTAGATTTCATTTTTTGTTTAAAGTTATGAAATGCAAGGCAGTACAAGTGTTTAAGTTATGCTAAAAAAAGTAAAACGCATCTTCTAGATGCTCAATGCGTTTACCTGATCTATTTTTAATAATGGCAATAATATCAAATCGCACTTCTAAGTCAATATCGTTTTGTTGAATGTAATGGTCTATTGCATTAACGAGTCTTTTGATTTGTGCAGGTTTTACAAAATCTTGAGGGTCACCAAAATCTGGAGTGCTTCGGGTTTTTACTTCTACAACTACCAATTCTGAAGTGGTTTTGGCAATAATATCTATTTCGGCTTTTTGAAAAGTATAATTCGTTTCTAAAATATCATAGCCTTTGTTAAGTAATAATTCTACAGCTTCTTTTTCGCCTTCTTTACCTAAATCATTATGTGCTGCCATTATAGATAACTAATTTTACTTACTTGATCGGTCACTTCAACCGAAACTTGATGGCCATGAATAAAGGCCTGATTATTTATGATATGACCAGAAGGAAAATTAAAACACACCGGAAAATTAAATTCAGCTACCGCTTCAGAAATAATTTCTTCAGCAGTTTGACCAAATGGTATTTCGTTATCATTCATTTCAGTCATTCCACCAATTATTAAAGCGCTTAGTTGGTTCAAGTAGCCATTGCGTTTTAAGTTTTGCATCATTCGGTCTATGTGGTATAGATATTCATCTAAATCTTCTAAAAACAAAATGGAATTTTCTGAAATTAGCGCAGAATTACTGCCACATAAAGAATAAATAACTGATAAATTACCACCGATCAGTTTCCCGGTTGCTTGACCTTTTCGGTTGAAGTGACTCGGTTTAAATGTATAGGTTAGCTCTTTGCCTTTTAAAAGTTGTTCTAAGCTTAGTATACTTTCGGCTGATTTTTGATCTACACCAACAGCCATTTGGCCATGCACACTCATGACGCCCAATCGATTTAAATGCGCGTGTAAAGCAGTGACATCACTATAACCAATAAGCCATTTAGGCTGAGTTAACAGTGAAGAAAAATCGACTAAATCTAAAATACGAACACTACCATAACCACCTTTAGCGCACCAAATTGCTTTTATTTCGGGATTATTGATTTGTGCTTGTAAATCGGCTGCACGTGCTTGATCACTTCCAGCAAACTGGTTTTGCTTTAAACCGATACTTGTGCCTATTACCGGTTGAAATCCCCAAGATTCTAGCAACTGTATTGCCGGCTGTAAATCTGCTAAGGTTACTTTTCGGGCAGTAGCTATAATAGCCACTTTATCGCCTTTATGTAGTTGTGGTGGTTTTAACATGGTTTAATTTGATTTACTAAAATAGAGAAATCTTACAAATCTAAACCTATTCTTAAATGAATGTCAGCTGAAAAATTCCCTTTTGAACCTGAGCCAAAAATACCAACAGATCTTGAAGTTTCATTAAGATAGTACTCATAACCAAAGCCTATTCCGGCTTCATAGACAAAATGTTTACCAATTGTACGTCTTATACCCCATTTTGGTATAAATTTAATTTGGTCTAAACTGCTAATTCTTTCATTATCAGTAAATGATAAGTTTTCAAAATTACTAACCACAAACAATTCTATAAAGTTTCCACTGTTTCGTTTAACGCTTTTCGCTTTGTTAAATCGATTATTTAAATTATAGTACCATCTTGGAGATAAGCTTAAATGTAAAATCCCGTAAAAATCGTCGTTAGGTCCAGCTGATTCAAACTGACCAACTCCTTCAAACCTAAAATCGAATCCCAACTGAGTTCGTAAAGCAAATACCGTTGATAATCGGCTTTCGTTATAAAACCAAACCCCTAAAAAACCTGTTTGAAATCCGTTAATAGATTTTTCAAGACTAACAAGACTAATTTGCTGATCCTTATGATTAGTTTGAGAAGAAACTTTTAAATTAATCATTAGGATAAAAATTAAAATAAGTGTCTTTAAAAAGGATTTCATATTTTAATACTTAACCTCACAAAACTAATGATTTAATCTATGTGAATTTATACATTATTCCTTATATTTTATGTAATCATGTTTAATTACCTTTGCGCTATTAGTAAACGGATAAATAATCATGAAGAACCCAAAACGTTATACCATTACAGCAGCTTTACCTTATACCAATGGCCCAATACATATTGGCCATTTAGCTGGTGTTTATATTCCTGCCGATATTTACACACGTTACCTTAAATTAAACCAAAAAGATGTGGTCTTTGTTTGCGGTAGCGATGAGCATGGCGTTCCTATTACAATAAAAGCTAAAAAAGAAGGTATTACACCGCAGCAAGTGGTAGATCGTTACAATGCAATCATCAAACAATCATTTGAGGACTTCGGAATTCAATTTGACAACTATTCGAGAACCTCAGCTGAAGTTCATCATGAAACAGCCTCAGAGTTTTTTAAAACACTTTATGAAAACGATAAGTTTATTGAAGAAACAACGGAACAACTCTATGATGCTGAAGCTAAACAATTTTTAGCCGATCGATTTGTTACTGGTACTTGTCCAAAATGCGGAAATGAAGAAGCTTATGGTGATCAATGTGAAAAATGCGGAAGCTCCTTAAACGCCACTGACTTAATTCAACCTAAATCAGCTATCACTGGTAATACACCAAGTTTAAAAGAAACCAAACACTGGTTTTTACCATTAGATCAATATAGCAATTGGTTAAAGCAGTGGATTTTAAATGAGCATAAAAACGACTGGAAACCTAATGTATATGGTCAATGTAAATCCTGGATTGAAGATGGTTTAAGACCTAGAGCCGTTACCCGAGATTTAGATTGGGGTATTCCTGTTCCTGTTAAAAATGCTGAAGGCAAAGTGCTTTACGTTTGGTTTGATGCACCGATAGGTTATATTTCATCTACAAAAGAATGGGCAAAACGTGAGCAAAAAGAATGGGAACCTTATTGGAAAGATCAAGATACTAAACTTGTTCATTTTATAGGTAAAGATAATATTGTATTTCACTGTATTATATTTCCTGTAATGCTAAAAGCTCATGGCGACTACATTTTGCCTGATAATGTACCATCTAACGAATTTTTAAATCTAGAAGGCCAAAAGCTATCAACCTCAAAAAACTGGGCAGTTTGGCTTCATGAATACCTTGATGATTTTCCTAACCAGCAAGACGTATTGCGATATACTTTAACAGCAAATGCACCCGAAACAAAAGATAATGACTTTACATGGAAAGACTTTCAAACGCGTAATAACAGTGAATTAGTCGGAATTTTTGGGAATTTTATTAATCGTGTTGTTGTTTTAACCAATAAATATTATCAAGGCTTAATTCCTGAAAAAGAAGAATTAACAAAAGTAGATTTAGATACATTAAAGACACTGAAAGAATCAACTGAAGATATTTCTCAGTCAATAGAGCTTTATCGATTTAGAGAAGCACAAGCCAAAATGATGAACATTGCCCGACTTGGCAATAAATATCTGGCTGATGAAGAACCTTGGAAACTTCAGAAAACCAATCCTGAGCGAACACGAAGCATTATGTATGTGGCAATTCAAATAGCTGCTGGTTTAAGTATTATTTCTGAACCGTTTTTACCATTTACTTCAAAGAAGTTAAAAAGTATGTTGAGTCTAAATACACTTGAAAATGAACTAAGTTGGAGTCTTATTTCAAACTTAGATGAATTAATTCCGCCTAAACATCAAATCAATTCAGCTGAATTATTATTTACAAAAATTGAAGACGATACCATCCAACGCCAACTAGATAAATTAAAACAAACTAAACAAGACAATCTACATGATAACTCAGTAGTTGAGCCACAAAAAGAAGAAGTTAGTTTTGACGATTTTTCTAAATTAGACATTAGAACAGCTACTATCTTAGCTGCTGAAAAAATGCCAAAAGCTAAAAAGCTACTTAAGCTAAAAGTAGACACAGGATTAGACCAACGAACTATCGTTTCCGGTATAGCCGAACACTTTAAACCTGAAGATATCGTAGGCAAAAAAGTTTCAGTTATAGTAAACTTAAAACCTATTAAACTTCGCGGAACATTAAGTGAAGGCATGATTTTAATGGCTACAGACACTAAAGGTGACCTCAGTTTTGTGAACATCGAAAATAATTTTGGCAATGGAATGATTATTTCATAATTTTATTTATTAAACTAATTATTAAAAATAATATTAACAACCAACACTTATGAACAATTCAGTTGAAAATTTAACAAGTTTAGCTAAGCATGGCTTAGACACTTTAATTGGTTATTTACCAAGCATTATTGGTGCATTAGTTATTTTAATTCTTGGCTTGTGGCTTATAAAGCTAGTCATGGGAAGAATAAAGAAAATAATGGAAAAACGTGAGGTAGATCCAGGCGTTAGAGGTTTTGCATTAAGCATTTTAGGTGTTGTTTTAAAAATATTACTCTTTATTTTTGTTATCTCTAAACTCGGCGTAGAGACTACTTCATTTGCTGCTATTTTAGCAGCAGCCGGTTTAGCGATAGGCTTAGCATTACAAGGTTCACTATCTAATTTTGCTGGCGGTGTTTTAATCATTATACTCAAACCCTTTAAAGTAGGTGATTTTATAGATGCACAAGGAGAATCTGGCACAGTTTCTGATATATCTATATTCTATACATACTTAACAACTGTAAATAATCAACGTATTGTGATTCCTAATGGACAATTATCTAATAACAAGGTGACTAATTACAGCCATGAATCATCAAGAAGAGATGTTGTAACAGTAGGTATTTCGTATGATAGTGATATTAAAAAAGCTAGAGAAGTTTTACTTAATATCCTCAATAATGACGATAGAACTTTAAAAGATCCTGCACCTGTTGTTTTTGTTGGTGGACTTGGCGATAATTCTGTTGATTTATCAGTACGTTATTGGGCTAAAAATGAAGATTTCTGGGGGCTACACTTTGATTTTATAGAAAAGTTAAAGGTTGAATTAGAAGACGCAGGCATATCATTTCCGTTCCCTCAACGTGATGTGCATTTATATAATATGAACAAAAATGAATAAGCTATGAAAATGAATTTAAAAATTAACATTATTACTGTAGTTATAACTATGTCTATGGTACTTAATGCTCAATCGCAAATTACAAGTAACTTTGATCCACAAAGATTACAAGATATTAATGTTTACAATAATATCAATACAAGATATGGTAGCATTAACTTAGACAATGTAGATGGTTCACCTTACTTAAAAGATGAATTTGTTAAAGGAAAAGTTATAGACACTGAGAAAAACCAGAGCTTTGATGCCTTTTTAAGATATAATATTTATAAAGGTCAAATTGAAATTAAAGAAAATATTTCAAGTGAAGATGTAAAATCTCTTGATAGGTTTAACCAATACAAGTATGTTATTGACGGTGAAGTATTTCAATTATTTAACAGCAGTACTATATTTAAAGGCGGTTCAGATAACGGTTATATGGCTATTTTAAGTGAAGAAGGCCAAGAAGCATTATTACTAAAAAATTATCACCAACTATACACGCCGCCAAAAAATGCAACTAGTACATACGATACTGACGAGCCAGCAAAACTTGAAACAAAATTTGATTATTATATTAGTAAAGATGGTGGCCGAAGCTTTATTAAAATAGAAGCTCACAAACGCCGAATCCTTGACTCTTTCTTTGGTGAGAAACAAGATATGGTTAAGGATTACATTAAAGAAAATAATTTTAAATTTAGAGGATCAGATAAGGAAGTTGAAAATCAATTAAGACGAGTGATTGCTTATTACAATTCAATTTAATTTATCCGGGAATGAAATCTTTTAGATAATAAGGCTCAAAGTAAGCCGTATCTTCAAATTTTTTTGCTAAAAACTTCTGTCTTGCTAGTAGAAATTGTTCTCTTGCCGACGGAAGTTTTTGCGTTAAAAAAGTTACCTTATTATCTAGAGCAGACATTTTAATAAATTTTTCTACACCATCACCTATAAAATGAATATGATGCTTATTAGCTTCATTTAAAAATGAACTAGGGTCAAGAATTTTTGCTTCTACTGAAGTAATTGCCTTATAAGTAGATGTAAAGCTTTGTGTATAAACTTCCATTCGGCGTGCATCTAGCATTGGTATAATCAAGTCTGAATCAGAGCTTGGCTTAACTTGCAAAGCTAAACTTTGCAAAGTTGAAGTGGCAATTAATGGAATTTCAGCAGCGTAAGCTATTCCTTTTGCAGCTGAAACACCAATGCGTAAACCTGTGTAAGAGCCAGGACCTTCACTTACAGCAACTGCAGACAAATTTGAGATTGTAATATTATGTTTGGCAATCAAGCTATGTATAAATGGGTGTAATTGTTCTGCGTGAGAATAGCTTTTGCTATTCAACTCCTTTACCTCTAATAACTTGTCTTGAAAGCCTAGGCTTACCGAACAATTAGTGGTTGCCGTTTCTATGCAAAGTATATAACTCAAAATTGCTTAATTATAATCAACTACTCTAATACCGAAGTATAACTCTAATACTTTTAATCTAAAAATAAAATCGTATTTAGCGTTAATTAGGTTATTTTCTGCATTAGTGAGTCTAAACTTAGATTGACTTAAATCAAAAGCGTTAGATACACCAACATCATAGCGTTCTTTAGCATAATTATAAGCAATGCGTTGCGCATCGACAGCTTTTTGAGCAGCCTCATAAGTTTTTGCAGCACCTTGAGCATCAACATAAGCTTGATATACATTAGACTCTAGGTCTAATTTAGCTTGTTCTAACTGAAATTCAGCACGTTTTGCATTAACTTTTCGACGCTCAATAGTATTTCTAGTTTGAAGGCCATTAAAAATAGGAATACTTAGTTGAAGACCATATGACAACCCATCATTTCTCCAAAGTTGATCAATAAAGTCACGAGGCCCAATACTTTCTACAGCAAAGTTTGGTGCTACAACAGCTTGATTGGTACCTTCTACAACACCGATTTGTTGGGTAGGATTATTAGGGTCTATACCCGCAGAAACAGTTCTACGACGATCTGACTCTCTTGTGTTATAGTTTAAAAAACCTGATAATGTTGGGTAAAGTTGAGTTTTTGCAATTTCAACATCTTTATCGGCGAGTGCTAAATTTTGTTCAGCTAATTTAACCTCGTAACGTTCTTTTTCAGCTTCAGCAATAATTGTTTCAGGAGTTTTAGAAAGAATATCAGTCACTGGTATTTCATAATCATTATCTGCAATATTGAAGTTTTGATAATTTTCAAGTAATAAAAGTTGAGCTAAATTTATTTTTGAAATTCTAACATCATTCTTAGCGATTTGAATTTGTTGTTGTTCATTTGCATTAGTGGCTTCAATTTCATACAGATCGCCTTCTGGTAAAGTTCCTGCTTCAACTTGTTTTTTAATTTGATCAATTTGAAGTTGCGTTACAAGATTTTGCTCTAATAAAACTTCTAATTGTTGTTTACTGACTAATATTTGAAGATAAGCATTGGCCACATTAAGTGAAATGTTGTCTTTCATTTGGTTTAAGGCATACTGAGCAGAAAGGCGTTCAAGTTTTGCGCGCTGTAATTGCTTTAAGTTACGCAGACCATCAAAAATTGTAATTCCTGCTGTGGTACTTAAAGAAAAGTTTCGTGTGACTTGATTTTCTAAAACACCTGTTGTAACATTTTGGGTTAATCCTGAATTCCATGAATTGTTGATATTTCCGTTTAATGAAGGTAGATAATTACCAATGGCTTCACGTTTACTGATATCAGCATTTTCAAGGTCAAGTTCAGATTGCTTTACTGAAATATTATTTTCTATAGCGTAGGCAATACAGGCTTCTAGCGTCCACTCTTCAGGTTGTTCTTGGGCAAATGCTTGTGTACTTAATAAGCTAGAGCCTAACACAAAAGCAAGACTATATATTAGTTTCATAAACTTAAGTTTCAAATTTTTTATCTTCTTCTAGGGTTTTGGGCCATTGGTTCTTGAACCTTGTTCCAGACTTTTATGTTGTCATCTTTATCAATACCAGATAATACTTGAACATTAATACCGTCACTTAATCCTAGTTCAATGTCACGACGTTCGAATTTTTGATCTCCAACTTCAACCTCAACAAAAGGTGCTTTAGTTTCCTTGTCGAATTGTACTAATGCTTCTTTTATAGCAAGTACGTTTTCTGCTTTTTCAAGAATTATTGATGCATTAGCACTTAAGCCAGCACGTATAAAAATGCCTTGAGTATCTTTTAAGCTTCCTTCAATTTCAAATTGAACGGCACCATTTTCTTCGACACCTTGTGGTGCGATATAGTCTAAAACAGCATCAAATGTAGTGTTTTCGATAGCACCAACTTTTATTTCTAACGGAAGGTCTTCTTCAATTTTTCCAACCTCAGATTCGTCTACTTTCCCTTCAAAAATCATATCGTCTACTTTAGCGATAGTCGCAATAGTAGTACCTTCATTAAAGTTATTAGCTTCAATAACTTGGTCTCCAACTTCAACAGGAACATCAAGTATCATACCTGTAATACGTGCTTTAATCTCTGTGGTTGCAGCATTTCCGGCATCCTTACTAGTACCAGTTTTAATAATTTCTAAGTTTTCCTGAGCAAAAGTTACCTCAAGCTTAGCGTTGTCATAACTATTTTTAGCTAGGTCATAATCGTTGGCAGAAATAACGCTTTTATCAAACAATTCTTTTTGGCGCTTATAAATTTTTTCCTGATTTTCTAAATTTATTTGAGCTTGACGTAATTGATTTTTAGCTGAATTTAAGTTATTAATACTAGGAACAACTTTAAGCTGCGCAATTAAATCGCCAACTTTTACAGTATCACCAGGCTTAACCATTAATTGATCTACAATTCCTGATATGTTTGGTTTTACATCTACTTCTTCACGAGGCGTTAAAGTTCCAGTAGCAACGGTTTTCCTAATAATGGTTTCATTAGTTGGTTGTTCTGTTTTAAAAACTTCTGGGCTCTCTTGATTTTTTTGATATAAATAATACAATGATCCGCCAAAAAGCGCAACAATGATTATTAGAACAATAATGGTAACTACTTTTTTCATTTTATTTATTATTAGGTCTTTTGGTTTTTATTCAGTTCGTAAAGCGTCAACAGGTTTTATTTTAATGGCATTTTGTGCTGGAATAAATCCTGCTAGTAATCCTGCAATAATTAGTATTACCAAAGCAATAATTACGGTTGGTAAGTTAACACTTGGGTTTGCAAATGGTATATCGCCACCTTCAGGTAGTACAAAATTTATGATAACTAAAATTCCTGTTGCAAAGGCAATACCAGCCATTCCAGCAATGAGAGTTAAGAATACAGACTCAAAAAGGACTTGGCCTCTAATATTCCAAGGAGTTGCCCCAAGTGCTCGGCGAACGCCAATTTCATTAGTACGTTCTTTTACTACAATTAGCATAATATTGCTTATACCTATAACACCTGAAAGTAATATTAAAATTCCCACAAAATAGGCAACCGCATTAAGAGCTATAAATAAGCCTTGAATTTTAGAAAATTGTTCATATAAATCGAAATTCCCTATGGCGCGGTCGTCTTCAGGATGAATTTTATGATTGGTTTTAATAACATCGAAAATTTGTTCTTTAAGATTGGTAACCGAATAGCTGTCTTTTGCTGTAATAGCCATCCAGCCAACTCTTTCACCATAATTGAAGGCTTGAGAAAAAGCTGTAAATGGTGTGTAAATTTGTTTTTGGTCTTCCTCGGCATTTCCACCACCAAATCCTCGCTTTTTGTAGACACCTATGACCATAAAATTAACGCCTTGAATTTTAACATAGGTCCCTAAAGGGTTTTCGTCGATTTCATAAAGTTCACTTAAAACACCTTCGCCTATAACTGCAACCTTTCGTTTATTTTCAATATCATTCTGGTTAATGAAACGGCCTTGAAGTATTTTCATAGGCTCTTGATTTTGAATGTCTGGATAATCGCCATAAACATTAAATGCTCCATTTTTTAAACCACGAACAACATTATTATCACCTCCAAAACCACCTAGTTGGTTTCTTGGTGATACGTATTTTAAGCCATTAACTTTTTGTTTGATTGACGTTACATCATCCAGGTCAAAATTATAGCGTCTTCCTTTAGGTAAACCTTTATAGGGCTTAGAAGCTGTTTGTGACCACATAAACATCGAGTTTGAGGATATACCTGAGAAAATATTTTTAACGCCATTCTCAAGACCATTACCAGCCGCTAATAATATAACGAGTATAAAAATTCCCCAAAATACTCCAAAAGCGGTAAGCACTGTTCTAAATAAGTTAGATGACAGTGACTCAATTACTTCATTCCATTTATCTCTATTAAACATATTATTCGTCTCTTAATGCCTCAATTGGTTTAATTCTAGCTCCTCGCCAAGCTGGAAAAAATCCAGCTATAGCACCAGCAACAATCAATATTACAACGGTTGTTAAGGCAATATTGAAATTAACTGATGGATTAACCATAAAATCTAAATCGACCATAGGGCCAATAAACTCAAGCAAGGCTAAAGCTAAAATTAAGCCTACAATTCCTGAAAAAGCTGTTACAAAAACAGATTCATGAAGAACCATACCTACGATAGACATTGGCTTTGCGCCAAGCGCTTTCCTAATTCCGATTTCTTTAGTTCGTTCTTTAACTATAATTAGCATGATATTACTTACACCTATAATTCCTGCTAATAATGTAGCGATGCCAACAAACCAAAAAAAGATTTGCATGGCCGAAATAAGCTGGTATATCTCTTTTGTGTTTTCAATATTGTTGCTAATAAATATACCACTCGTATCAAGTGGGTTTACTAACAATTTTGCTTTTAATTGGCGTTCAATTTTAGCTGTAAACTCTTTTGATTCAGCTAGAGCTTGCTCATAATCATCAACTTTAGGTAAAGTAAAACCCATTGAACGGATATTGTTTCCTGCACCGTAAACCACTTGTGCAGTTCGCAAAGGAATATAAACACGTGCTTCTTCACGATCGCCACCAGGATCTGTAAATACGCCAACTACTTTAAAGTTTAAACCTGAAAGTGATATGTATTCGCCTATGGGTGATGCGTCTTTAAATAAGTCCTTTTTAACGCGATTTCCTATAACAATATGTTTTTCGTAATTTTCTAAATCAGATTGGTTAATAAATCTTCCTTCAATTATTGATGCATTTTCTAGAAATTGATAGTCTGGTAATACACCTTCAACACGATAACTACCAAATTCTTTTTTATACGAGACTAAACCATTCCATATTCGGTAAAGCGAAGATTTACGTTCAACTTCTTCTTTGTTACTTAAAGCAAGTTCGTAATCTTCATTGGTAAACTGAATTCTTCGACCGGGATTTAAACCTTTATACTCTAATGAGGTTTCACCAGGATAAATGTTGATGATATTAGAAGCATCACGTTCAAATTGTTCTTCGATTCCGTTTTGCATTCCAACGCTTACGCCAAGTAAAATAATTAAAATAAAAATTCCTGAAGCAACTGATACACCGGTTAAAAAAGTACGGAGTTTATTTTTACTGATGGTTTCAAAAACCTCTTGCCAACGTTCTAAACTAAACATTTTCGATTGCTCTTACTTGTTCAACTTTTTCGTCATTAATAATTACTCCATCTTTTAAATGAACTATGCGTTTAGTCATTTGGGCAATATCTTCTTCGTGTGTGACCACTAAAATAGTTTTACCTTCATCATTAATTTTCTGGACTAAATCCATTATTTCATAAGAAGTTTTAGTGTCAAGTGCACCTGTTAATTCATCTGCCAATAATACTTTTGGGTGACTTGCTAAAGCGCGAGCAATAGCCACACGTTGTTTTTGACCACCAGAAAGTTCATTAGGTTTATGTGTTGCCCATTCAGCAAGACCAACTTTTTCAAGATAACTCATTGCGCGATCATTACGTTCACCACGAGAAATACCTTGATAATATAGTGGCAATGCTACATTATCTAAAGCTGATTTATAATTGATCAAGTTAAACGATTGAAATATAAAACCTAAAAATTTATTACGGTAATTGGCAGCAATACGTTCATTTAAATTTTTAATCGGTACACCATCTAGATGGTAAGTACCTTCATCGGCTTCGTCAAGTATGCCTAAAATATTCAGTAAAGTTGATTTTCCTGAGCCTGAAGATCCCATAATTGAGACCAACTCGCCTTCTTTAACGCTAAAATTAATCCCTTTTAAAACATGTAATGCGTTTTTACCAACTTTATATGACTTGTGTAAATCTTTAATTTCAATCATAGGTTTAATTTTAGCTTGCAATAGTAAGACTGATAAAAGTTACAATTGTTACATTTGATATGTTATTATGATGTTAAAAAAAATAAATGTACTCACAGTAGTACCTTTTACATACAAATGCTATTGAAAAAAAGCAATTTGAAAAATATTCATTTAACAATAAAACATATATGTGCTGAAGTTGATGATTAAAGTTAACCATTAACTATTTACTGTAAATTAAAGATTTTAAAGGTTCAAATTTTCAGTTTAATATGAAAATGCCTTTATAGCTTCAGCTATTCAATTGCTTTTAAATTATGACTGACCTAGCCAAGTTTTAAAATCGACTGATTTTGCAATAATTGAGCTTAAATCTTCAATTTTTACACGTTCTTGTTTCATACTATCGCGATGCCGTATTGTTACAGAACCATCTTCTTTGGTGTCGTGGTCAACTGTGATACAAAACGGAGTTCCAGCTGCATCTTGTCGACGATAACGACGGCCAACGGCATCTTTCTCATCATAATCGATATTAAAGTCCCATTTTAGCTCATCTACAATTTTACGTGCAATTTCTGGTAAGCCATCTCGTTTTAACAATGGCAAAACTGCTGCTTTAACGGGTGCTAGTATAGCTGGCAACTTCAATACAGTTCTAGAATTACCATCTCCTAAATCTTCATCTTGAAGCGCACTTGAAAAAACTGCTAAGAACATTCTATCAAGGCCAATAGAGGTTTCAATAACATAAGGCACATAGCTTTCTTTCATTTCAGGATCATAAAATTGAAGTTTTTTTCCTGATAAGTTTTCATGAGCTTTTAAATCGAAATCGGTTCTTGAGTGAATTCCTTCTAGTTCTTTAAAACCAAATGGAAATTTAAATTCGATATCAGTAGCAGCATTTGCGTAATGGGCTAATTTTTCGTGATCATGAAAACGGTAGTTATCATCTCCTAAGCCTAATGAATTGTGCCATTTGGTTCTGATCTCTTTCCAATGCTCAAACCATTTAAGTTCATCGCCAGGCTTAACAAAGTATTGCATTTCCATTTGCTCAAATTCACGTTGACGGAAAATAAATTGACGTGCCACAATTTCGTTTCTAAACGCTTTACCAATTTGGGCTATTCCGAACGGAATTTTCATTCGGCCGGTTTTTTGAACATTGGCAAAATTCACAAAAATACCTTGCGCTGTTTCTGGCCGTAAATACAAATCTGAAGCCGATTCTGCTGAAGCACCTAATTTAGTTCCAAACATTAAATTAAACTGCTTTACATCGGTCCAGTTTCTAGAGCCACTCATTGGGCAGGCAATCTCGAGTTCTTCAATTAAAGCTTTTACATCAGCTAAGTTCTCTTCGTTAAGTGATTTCCCTAAACGCTGAAGTATTTCTTGTGACTGCTGGCGGTATTTAACTACACGAGGATGCGTACTTACAAACTCTGCTTCATCAAATTTATCACCAAAACGCTTTTTAGCTTTAGTGATTTCTTTTTGTGCTTTTTGTTCTAATTTTTCAACATAGTCTTCAACTAAAACATCAGCCCTGTAGCGCTTTTTAGAATCTTTATTATCAATTAACGGATCATTAAAAGCATTAACATGACCAGAAGCTGTCCAAGTTTTAGGATGCATTAAAATGGCAGCATCTAAACCTACAATTTCTTCGTGCATTTGCACCATGCTTTTCCACCAATAATTTTTGATGTTGTTTTTAAGCTCAACACCATTTTGGCCATAATCGTAAACTGCACTAAGGCCATCGTAAATTTCGCTTGAAGAAAATATGTAACCATATTCTTTTGCATGCGAAATAACTTGTTTGAATTTATCTTGTTCTTTTGCCATGCCACAAAAATATAAAATAGCGGCATACCGCCTTAATTATTAATTAAAAAAGACCATTTTAATTATCGATTCAGTCTTAAAACAAAAACCTAAAGCATGTAATTAAAAGATAAAAAATAGTTTGCATTACATTAGTTTTTTAATTAATTTTATTACGTGCTAAATAGTTTAGTTAACTTTTTGTTCCCCACAATCTGTGGGGCATGCACACACATTTTGCACCCACGAGAATCTTTTTTGTGTACACATTGCCTTCATAACATTGCACAATATCCTGTTGAACTACAACAACCTGCCTTTGAAAGTTTACTTTATGGACGTGTTAACTTTGAGCAAGCCCGATGTTTGTTTTATTTCCAAAAACATGGTGCTTCACAGGAAGCCATTCACAATTTAAAATATCGAAATCAGTCGCAGTTAAGTGAATTTTTTGGAAATTGGATGGGCGAATTACTAAAAGACAGCAAGCATTTTCAATCGGTTGATGCTGTAATTCCAGTTCCGCTTCATCCCAAAAGACTTCGAAAAAGAGGTTACAATCAAGTTGAAGGTTTTGGACAAACTATTGCAAAGCATCTTAACGCAGATTATATCGATGACGTATTGTTGAGACGTTCTAACAGTAAAACACAAGTTTTTAAAAATCGCTTAGCAAGAACTGAAATGATTGAAAACAGTTTTTATATCAGCTCGACAACGGCTTTAAAAGATAAACATATCTTGTTAGTTGATGATTTAGTGACGACTGGCTCTACTATAGAGTCCTGCTACTTAGCTCTAAAGCCAATATCTAATTTCAAATTAAGCCTTGCTACCATTGCATTGAATAGATAAGTCTTAAATAATTATTGTTTCTTTGTAAAAATTTACGTTGTGAAACCGATTATCACCACCATTTTTAGCTTTTTGATATTTCTTTCCCTTTGGTCATGCGCCCAACGTGGAAGACCTGACGGCGGACCGAAAGACGAAGAACCACCTCAATTTGTAAGCTCTAAGCCTAACAACTACAGCGTAAATTATAAAGATGAGAACATTATTATTAAATTTGATGAGTTTGTTAAGTTAAATAACCCAAGACAGCAAATTATTATTTCTCCACCTTTGGCAGACAAGCCTGTAATTACACCTTCAAGCTCACCAAGTAAAGAATTTAAAATTGAAATGCCTAGAGATTCCTTACTTGACAATACAACTTACACCATCAATTTTGGCACAAGCATTCAAGACTATAATGAAGCCAATGTTTTTCCTTATTTTAAGTATGTATTTTCAACTGGCCCAATTTTAGACTCATTAAAACTTAAAGGTCGCGTATTTGACGCCAAACAGCGTCTACCAGACGAAAATATTTCAGTTGTATTATACAAACTAGACAGCACTTACTCAGACTCAACAGTGTTTCAATCACCACCAACTTATATCGCTTATACCGATTCAACTTCAGCCTTTACAATAGAAAACATTAAAGCAGGAAGCTATAAACTCTTCGCGATTAAAGATAAAAACGCTAATTATACTTTTGAATCTGATACAGATAAGATTGGATTTTTAACTGATACAATTCGAATTCCGACCCAAAAAACTTACGATTTAATTGTTTTTAAAGACTTTACTCCGGTTGAAGTTAACAGACCAAAACAAGTTTCTCGCTTACAATTAGAGTTTGGATACAAAGGTCAACCCGAATCACCTGAAATTAAATTAATTTCTAAACTTGACGATAGCATAAATTTTCAATCACGCATTTTAAAACATCCCGAAAAAGACACTTTACAATATTGGTATAAACCCTATATCAATAAAGATAGTTTATTATTCACATTCAGTAATGCAGGGCAATTAATAGATACCCTAGAAGTTAACCCTAAAAAAATTGAGCTTGATTCTCTGCGTTTAAGTCAATCGCCCACTAGTACAATTGGTTTTTTTGAAGCTTTAAAGCTAAGAGCCAATACGCCTATTTCAGCAATTGATACTTCAAAAATTAGCATTTTATCGCAAGACTCTACTAAAGTTAATTTTTCAAGTCAATTAAAAGCTAACGAAAACACTTTAGAACTTAATTTTGAAAAAGTTGAAAAAACGAGTTACAACATTAACTTGCTTCCTGGAGCAATTACCGATTTTTATAATGCAACCAACGATAGCATTAGCTACCGTGTTAGCACAAGTGCTTATGCTGATTTTGGAAATCTAGAGTTAAGTGTTGATGGGATTACAAAGTTTCCTGTCATTGGTGAACTGGTTGATAAAGATGGTAAACTAATTAAGTCTCTATACAAAACAAACAGCAATACTTTTAATTTTAGATACATAAGTCCTGGAACTTATTATTTTAGACTCATTTATGATAGCAATAAAAATGGAGTTTGGGATTCTGGAAATTACTTAGAATCTAAACAACCTGAAGTTGTACTTTATGAACCTAAGCCTTTTGAGATTCGTGCGTTTTTTGATTACGTCCAGCGCATTAATTTAAAGTAAAATGATCGCGGTCGTTTAAAAAACCAAACTTTCGACGTGCTTTTTGCTGGCTTTCATAATTCAGTTTTAAATGTGTAACGGTTTCAATCTCTGGATGGTGTTTGCTTAATACTTGCCCTAAAAAATCGTAGACAGCCGAATGCCCAACATAATTAACACCATTGCCATCTTTACCAATGCGATTAACACCTATACAATAACTCATATTTTCTATAGCACGTGCTTTTAGTAAAGTATCCCAAGCTAAAATTCGCCTTTCAGGCCAGTTGGCAACATAGATTAAAACATCATAAGCTTGTGTGTTTCTAGACCAAACAGGAAAGCGTAAATCATAACAAATTAAGGGACAAATTTTCCAGCCTTTATAATTAACTGTACAAATTGAATGTCCAGCTGAATAAACATTCTGCTCATTAGCAAGACTAAATAAATGATGCTTATCGTAAGTTGAATAATCTCCGTTCGGTTTCATAAAAATAAGTCGATTGTAAAATTGATGCCCAACTTTACACATCACACTACCTGTAACAGCAACCTCGTAAGTTGATGTGATTTTGTTAAACCAACGCAAATGTGTTTCAAAATCTTCTGCGTTGACTTCAGCTTGCATCGAAAAACCAGTTGTAAACATTTCAGGTAAGATAATAATATCAGTCTTAGCAGAATGTTTTGCTATCAGTTCTTCAAAATGATTTCGATTTTGCTCAGCTTGCTCCCAATATAATTCAGTTTGCACGTATGCTATTGATAAATCTTTCATATTAATCAACAATATCTAAATTAGACATCGACTTAAACCGTTCTAAAATTTCTTTGGCTTCAAGAACGTCATCAGGATGAACTTTCAAAAAAATTCCGCCTAGTGCATTGGCATAAAACGGCATTACACCTAAAGCTGTCTCATTTTGAAATACATATCTAATGTTTTCTTGCTCGAGCAAATGCTGAATTACACTATACTCGTAAGCATAGGTAAAAGTTGCGATTTTTACATAATTAATCATGATTTAAATATCGTTGTTTTAATTAAACACAAGATTTAAATTTAGTTAAAAAGAGGGAAAAATGAAGTAAAAACCGCTAACTAAGCTAATTGATACTATGATTGAGGATTAATTTGAGATAAACAAAAACCGCTACAAAACCAACCAGCGCAATGATGATCAGCAGTAGTAAGATTTTTTTAGCTTTTAACATACAATAATTTTAACCAAATTTACAAAATTTTTAACACTTTTTAGGGGTTTATTGTTATTAAATCATCAAGTGTTCATTTTAACTTAACAAAGATTTATTGCAGCACATTTAGCATCAAAATATTAAATACTAACTTAGCAGCGTTTAAATTAAACTATGAGTAAGAAAAAACGACGACAATCAAAAACAAAATCAACCCACAACTCTCCTAAATTTAGTCAAAAAGTATTAAGTTTTTTTCGCCAACATCGCGACAAATCTTACAGCTTTAACCAAATTGCCGATTTATTAAATATTAAAGATACCAAAACCCGAAACCGATTAATTAGACTTTTAGGGCAATTAACGGCTAAAGGCCAACTGCAGCAGGATGATAAACACCGTTTTAGCTTAAATATTAAAGACCATTTATATACCGGTAAAGTAGACATGACAACTCGTGGAAATGCCTACGTTATTGTAGATGAACTAGAACATGACATCCATATTGAACAAAAAAACCTTAACCGTGCCTTAGATGGAGACGAAGTTGAAGTTTTTGTATTTAAAAAAAGAGAACAATCTAAGTCTGAAGGTGAGATTATAGGCATACTTAATCGCCATAAAACAGACTTTGTTGGTGTACTCCAAAAGCAAAACCATTTCGGGTTTGTTATTGTGCAAAACCCAAAAATGTACACCGATATTTTCGTTTCTAAAGATCATTTTAACGGCGCAGATGATGGTTTATTGGTTAAAGTTAGCTTACTTGAATGGAAAGAAGATAGCGATTCTCCAACAGGAGAAATTACAGAAGTTTTAGGAAAACCTGGCGAGCATAATACCGAAATGCACGCCATTTTAGCCGATTATGGCTTACCAGAAAAATTCCCACCAGAGGTTGAAGCTTTTGCAGACCAAATTGATACTAAAATTAGCCCTGAAGAAATTAAAAAGCGCCGTGATATGCGCGACACACTTACCTTTACAATAGATCCTACTGACGCCAAAGACTTTGATGATGCACTAAGCTTTAAACCACTTGAAAACGGTAATTTCGAGATAGGTATTCATATTGCCGATGTTGCCCATTATGTGCAACCTGATACAATTTTAGACGAAGAAGCTTTTAAAAGAGCAACCTCTATCTATCTAGTCGACAGAGTTGTGCCAATGTTACCTGAAGTTTTATCTAATGGCGCATGTTCGCTTCGACCAAATGAAGAAAAATATACCTTTTCGGCTGTTTTTGAAATTACACCAGACACAAAAATTGTTAATGAATGGTTTGGCAGAACAGTAACCTATTCTGATGCACGCTTTGCTTATGAAGAAGCCCAACATATCATTGAAACAACATCGGGCCAAATACCACCGCAAATAAGCCTTACTAAAAAAGCTTATACAGTTAAAAAAGAAATTGTTCAAGCCGTTTTACAACTTGATCAACTCGCTAAAAAAATGCGTTTAAAACGTATGAATAATGGCGCCATATCATTTGATAAAGTTGAAGTAAAATTTAATTTAAGTGAAGATAACTCGCCTTTAGGTGTTCATTTTAAAACTTCTAAAGATGCCAATAAGCTTATTGAAGAATTTATGCTCTTAGCCAACAGAAAGGTGTCTGAATTTATTGGTAAACAAAAAACTAAAAAAACCTTTGTTTACCGCTGCCACGACGAACCAGATGATGAAAAATTAGAGACCTTAAATACTGTCGTTTCTAAATTTGGTTATAACTTAAATTTTAAAAACAGTAAAAATATTGCCCATACATTAAATACATTATTAAACGATGTACAAGGTAAAAAAGAACAAAACCTAGTTGATACTTTAACCATTCGTACCATGAGTAAAGCCTATTATTCAACCCAAAATATTGGGCATTACGGCTTAGCTTTCGATTACTACTCGCATTTTACATCTCCGATAAGGCGATATCCAGATGTCATGGCTCACCGTTTATTACAACATTATCTTGATCAAGGAAAATCAGTAAGTGAAACCGAATACGAAGATAAGTGTAAACATGCTAGCGAAATGGAAAAATTGGCTACAAATGCCGAACGCGATTCTATTAAATACATGCAAGTCAAGTTTATTCAAAACCATGAAGAAACTGAGTTTTTAGGTGTGATTTCTGGTGTAACTGACTTTGGAATTTTTGTTGAGATTATCGAAAACAAATGCGAAGGAATGGTACGTTTACGGGATATTAAAGGAGATCATTACGACTTTAACCAAGAGCATTATGCTGTAATTGGCCGACGCACAAAAACTATGTACCAACTAGGTGATGAAGTCTACGTTCGCGTAAAAAAAGCCGATTTAATTAAACGTAACATCGACTTTGAACTTTTAGGTGCTGCTGATGAGGTAATTATATAAAATAGAATCAATAAAATGCCGACCAATAAAGCGTCGGCATTTATCATAAAGATTGGTTAGTTGTTTTAGTTAGGTGTGTAAATATCGTTTTACATTTAATATCTATTTTGTAAAACTTTCTAAAATATGGGAAAGCATTTCTAAAATTAAAGATTGAGTTTCTAAAGCCTTACTAATATGTCTTCACAAATTTTACCATAAAATTATCAAGAATTAAAAGTCTAAAGTTCGCTTTTTTATGAAATTTGAGCACAAAAATCAATATGCTTAAAATAGCATTCCATCCAATTTATAAGCATCCTTTACCAGAAGGACATCGTTTCCCAATGGAAAAATATGATTTGCTTCCTAAGCAATTATTACACGAAGGAACTTGCGAAAAGGATCATTTTTTTGAGCCTCAAATATTGCCAGAACACGAAATATATATCAAACAGGCGCACGATGAAGCCTATATTACAAACCTATACAATCTAGATATAGAGCCAAGAAAAGCCCGTAAAATTGGTTTTCCGTTATCCGCAGAACTTGTTGAGCGGGAACGCCTAATTACTAACGGCACCATTCAAGCCTGCAACTTTGCATTAAAAAATGGCATTGCTATGAATATTGCAGGCGGTACTCACCACGCTTATCGAGATCATGGTGAGGCTTTTTGCATGATTAACGATCAAGCGGTTGCTGCTTATTACCTGTTAAACAACAACTTAGCTAAACAAATTTTAATTATTGACTTAGATGTGCATCAAGGCAACGGTACTGCCCAAATTTTTGAAAACGATAATCGTGTTTACACATTTTCAATGCATGGCAAAAGCAATTACCCTTTTAAGAAAGAAACTTCAAATCTTGATATTGCTTTAAAAAACGACACTAATGACGATCAATTTTTATCTACTTTAGAAGCGCATTTACCTCAACTCATTAATAAACTTCAACCAGATTTTATCTTCTATCTATCGGGCGTCGATATTTTAGCAACAGACAAGTTAGGAAAACTCGGTTGTAGTATTCAAGGCTGCAAAAAACGCGACGAATACGTTTTAAACTTGTGTAAAACCCACAACATCCCTGTTGAAATTAGCATGGGCGGCGGCTATTCTAAAGATATTAAACATATTATTGAAGCACACGCCAATACCTATCGAGTGGCACAAAATCTGTTTTATTAAAATAATACATCAACTTTTAAGTTATAATGTCAGGCAATTTTAATGATGTGAAAATTTGAGGTATCTAAATTTTAAATTAATTCTAGGACTTTGCAGCTTATTACTGAGTATAAGCATACGTGCGCAAGATTCTACTTCGGTTGAAGTTAATAGCACTAGGTTTCATGAACTTAGTTTTGATGGTTTTGAAGCACTTGTTACACCTTCAATTGAGTTTAATTATGAGTATTTACTAGACAAAGAGCAAAGTATTGGTACCTATATGTATAAAAATTTAAATAACGAAATTAACAATAATTACCAAGAAGAATTTTCTTTAGGTTTATTTTATCGCAACTATTTGTACTCTCATCAGCCTACAATGTCTCACACTGGCATTTTCATAGAAGCCTTCAGTCAATTTAGCCTAGGTGAGCGATTTAGGTTTATTAATTTAACTGAAAGTGAAAAAATAGGAAACTGGTCTAACTTTGGCCTTGGATTAATGACAGGCTATAAATGGTTAACACAATATAATATTCTCATTCAAATAAATATTGGTGGCGGATTATTTACATTTAACACAAAAAAAACACCAGACAGCTTTTTTAGAGGTGGACTTTTATTGGGTTACCGGTTTTAAATTAAGATTTCCAATTATAGCCTTTAAGGAGTAAGGCTGTTCTCAATACATCTTTTTGACTTAGAACGCCTACTATTTCTCCATTATCGACTACAGGAAAGCGCCTAAACTTAGTGTTTATAAATTTCTGAGCAGCATCGAATAAATTAACATCAGGTGTTATAGTTTCAGGGTTTTTAGTCATGTAATTTTCAACCTTAGTTTGTTCCATTGGCATATTGTAATACCGACTATCTGAGATTTGCTTAATACAGTCACCTTCAGAAATTACACCTGTTAAACGTCTATCTTGATTTACAACTGGTGCACCAGATATACGATGTTTTGTAAGCTGTTCTACCACTTCGATAATCGATTGACCTTCTTCTACAATAACTACAGCTTTAGTCATACAATCAGCAACACTAATTTTCTCAGCCTTAGCATTAACTTCGCCGATGTGTTGTGCTTGAAAATTTTTAATTGCCATAATATTTAATTTTAAGTTAATTTATCTCAAAATAATTAAAATAAAAACAAAAAAATAACAATTCTTATGTTTTAACATCTTAATTAGTTAACAAACCTAGTTTACTTAACTACAATAACACAGCAAGCATTAAAAGCAGATTAATGAAGTTTTAAGTGTACTTTATCTTAATAGTTGAATTGAAAATTTAAATTTGCACTTTTAATGTAGCTTTATTTATGGCGAAAAGAAAACCTCAAAACGATCTTCCAAAAGTTAAACTTAGTGCTAGCAACCTAAAACGCTCATTACGACTATTTAGGTATATCGGCCCGCATAAGTGGAAATTAATCATAGGAATGATTTTTCTTGGACTAACTGGTGTTACAGCCTTATTGTTTCCAAAATTAATGGGAGACTTAATTCAAACTGCCGATTTTTCTGTAGAGGATATCAACCGAATGGGATTAATTCTCTTAGGCCTATTTACAGCTCAAGCTGTGTTTTCTTTTTTTAGAGTCGTTTTGTTTGTGAATGTTACCGAAAACATGCTTTCAGCAATCAGGCAAGACACCTACAATAACTTGATTAAAATGCCTATGCAGTTTTTTTCAAGCCGACAAGTTAACGAGTTAAACTCTCGTGTTGCCGCCGATATTTCACAAATTCAAGATACATTTACCACAGGTTTAGCTGAGTTTTTACGCCAAAGTATTATTGTCGTTGGTGGAATTGTAGCACTGTTTTTTACCTCTGTAGAATTATCCTTATTAATGTTAGCAACCATTCCTGTTTTTGCTATTATCGCTGTTTTTTTTGGAAAATTCATTAAAAAATTATCAAAAGCAGCACAAGATAAAGTCGCTGAATCTAACACTATTGTAGGTGAAAGTTTACAAGGTATCAGTAACGTTAAAAGTTTTACAAACGAATGGTTCGAAATTAAACGCTATAAAATATCAGTTAATGAGATTAAATCAATAGCCATTAAAGGTGGTTTGGCTCGTGGTGCATTTTCATCTTTTATCATTTTTTGCATTTTTGGTGCCATTGTACTTCTGGTTTGGCAGGCTGTTAAATTGCAAAATACTGGCGATTTAAGTCAGGCAGATTTAGTCACTTTTATTTTATATACCATTTTTGTAGGTGCTTCAATTGGTGGTTTGCCCATTCAATACGCACAAATACAAAAAGCAATTGGTGCTACTGAACGCGTATTTGATTTAATTGATGAGACTCCTGAATCTATAGAAACTTCAACAGAATCTGAAAAAGGCATCACTGGTAAAATTGAATTCAATCAGGTTAATTTTGCTTATCCGTCAAGAGCTCAATTTCCTGTGTTATCTTCCGTTAGTTTTAAAGCCAATTCTGGAGAAACAATTGCTATTGCTGGCCCGAGTGGCTCAGGGAAGTCAACTTTAGCATCGCTTGTTTTACGATTTTATGAGCCTCAAAAAGGTGAAATTTTATTTGATGGCAAACCAGCTTCAAGCTATGGTTTACATGAATTACGTTCACAAATGGCTATAGTTCCTCAAGATGTGTTGTTATTTGGCGGCAGCATCTTTGAAAATATTGCTTATGGGAAACCAAATGCAAGCAAAAATGAAGTAATTGACGCTGCTAAAAGTGCCAACGCACATGAATTTATTATGGGTTTTCCTGACCAATACAACACTTTAGTTGGTGAACGCGGCGTACAATTATCTGGTGGCCAACGACAACGCGTAGCAATTGCTAGGGCTGTACTTAAAAACCCTAAACTTTTAATTTTAGATGAAGCCACAAGCTCTCTCGATTCTGAATCTGAAAAATTGGTTCAAGAAGCCTTAGACCAATTAATGAAAAACCGAACCTCGATTGTTATTGCGCATCGCCTTTCAACCATAAAAAATGCTGATCAAATTTTGGTCCTCGAAAATGGGCAAATTATAGAAAAAGGTACACATGAAGATTTGCTTCAACAAGAAAATGGGTTGTATAAAAAATTAAGCTCAATTCAATTTGATGCTTAACGTGTTTTTAGCCAACCTGTAATACTAAGTCGCTTTCCGCTATTAACTGTTTTAACTTCATGTTCGAGCAACTGGCTTTCAAAAACGACTAGTCTTCCTGGTTTTGGAATAATTGTTTCAGTAGTGTTTTGGTGGGTATAAATAACTAATTCACCGCCATTTTTAATGCTCCAGTGATGATCATTTAAATACAAAACCATCGATAATTTTCGGCGTTGATCACTTTGAAAGCTGTCTAAATGCCGTTTATAAAATGTGCCTTCAGGATATACGGCATAGTGAAATTCACGATGTAATATCCCCATAAAACAAGTACGGTTGAGGTATTCTATAAAGTGATTAATTTTATTAAAAAAAGCCGCTTCAATGGTGTTTTTAGATTGGTGATTAATCCATTGAATATAATCGCCACGTATAGAGTTAATAATCGTTTCGTTTGTGCGATTACCAATTGCTGCTTTTTTTAAATCGTCTTGTTGATATTTGTCAAGTAATTGTTGCCGAAGTTGATATATCAACTCTGGTTTAAAAAAATGGTCTACACAACTGAAGTGCTTCAATTGTAAATCATTAATAATGGCTTCGTAAGTTGAATTGGTTTCAGCTGAAACTAACTCAGAAAGTAAAGGCTTTGTCATTTATATTACACCATCAATTAAAAAGATGGCGCGCAAAATTACGCTAGAAATGATATATCAAACAATACTTTTAATAAGTTTTCGTGACATCTTCATCTACACAAATAATAAAATTAGCCAGTTGTTTGTTTTCAGCATCAAGCTGGTTAATATTAGCTTGCTCAACAGTTGTAATAGTAAGAATGTTCATTTCAGGTTGATGTTGTTTGAGGTACCAATAAATTCCATCAAAATTATTAGAATGATAACTTCCATTAAAATGTAGGAAAATTTGATTGATTTGTGTGTTTTCTAAAATAAAATGCGCCATCGTAGCGTCTTTAATCGCTTGGGCTTTTACCATATCTATACTTGCATGATCACCCATCATTTCAAGCATAGCTTTATAGCCAGGTAATTCTGGATCAAATTTAATTGGACGTGGCGCAACCCATTTTAGCTGCTTTGGGGTTAAACGATCAAGACTTGAAAAGCCTCCTTTTTTATAAACATCGTTGGCAAATCTTCGCGGAATATTAGTCGCAATAAAGTCAAGTTTATTTTGCTGAGCAAAATCTAATAAGGGTTTGTAATCAGTTTTAAAATTTGGCCATAATTTAATGCTATCTCTAAGTTGTTTCTCATTTAGTTCCTTGCTTAAATAAGCATTAACGGCAGGTTGTTGGTCGGCTTCAAACATTTCTGCACCTAACACCATATTTAAGTTATTTTGGTGTAAATCTTTAGTTACTTCAATTTGTAGCCAATGCGCTACAGCACTATTATGAAACTCTCCGAAGAGGACAACATCAGCAGCAGCTAAACTATCAATCATTTTTTTGTAGTCAAATTTTTCGCCATTTGAATTATAGAGCTGATAAGCTTGTTTATGCTGACTAAAACTTAACTGATTGGCACAAAACACAATCATTATAATTAAACGAAAAGCTGTTTTTGATGTCATAATTTAAATTTTGCTTAAATATAATCGCTTTGCGTATTTTTAAGCCTTCATTTTTAAATAAAATCTCATGAAGCAGTTCTGGTACATTCTATTTTTGGCCGTTTGTTTAACCCAAGCGCAAACACCTTTAAGCGTAGAAAAAATTATGCAAAACCCTAATTGGATGGGCTATTTCCCGAGTGACATAAATTGGGGTCAACAATCTGAAAAGATTTACTTTAATTATAATCCAGAACAAAATGAAACCGATTCTTTGTATTCGTTCAGTTTAAAGCAAGAAATCATCACTGAAGTCAATCCAGCAGATGCATCTCAACTTATACCACAAAACGCTACTACAAACGCTAACCATACTGAAAAAGTATTTACACGTAATGGCAATTTATTTCATTATGTGATTAAAAAAAATCAACAAAAATTATTGTTAGACTTACCTCAACGCATTTCTTCGCCTCAATTTTTAACTAACAATGCTATCGGTTTTGTAATAGATGGAAATGTATTTAAACTAGAACTAGAAAATTTTCAAGTAAAACAATTAAGTTTTTTAACTGAAGGAAAAGCACCTCAAGATCAAGCGCAGTCTAGCGAAAAAGAAGCCTGGTTAAGGTCAGAGAATTTAAAGTTACTCGCTGAAGTTCAACAACAAGTAAAAGCTAAAGAATCTCGTAAAACTTATCGTGAACAAAACAATACTTCTGTAAAACCCTTTTATTTAGGCAATGAACGTGCTTACAATTTTAATATCAGTAAAGATGGACATTACATTAGCTTTCAAACTTATGTGCCAAGTTCTAGTAAAATGACTTCAGTTCCTGATTTTATTGATGCCTCAGGTTATACTAAAAACTTGCCAGCCCGATCTAAAGTTGGCGATCAAGATCGTAAAACAGCCTTGTATCTTTATCATACCAAAACACATAAAGTTACAAAAATAGACCCAACCAACTTACCTGAAATTTCGCAATTACCTAAATACACAAAAGATTACCCTAATCGCGAATGGAAAGAAGACCCAAGACCTGTTACCTATTCTGAAGTTTATTTTTCAGGTAACTCAAAACAAGCTGTGGTAGATATTAGAACACAAGATAACAAAGATCGCTACATCAGTTTAATTAATTTAAAAACTGGACAATTAGAAGTATTAGACCATCAACATGACGAAGCTTGGATTGGTGGCCCAGGAATAAATGCTTATTACAATGGCGGTATTTTAGGTTGGTTGCCAGACCACCAACACATTTATTACCAATCTGAAGCAAGTGGGTTTTCACACTTATACCTTCATAATACCTACAACAAACAGCAAACTGCTTTAACCAAAGGTGAATATGAAGTGTTTAATCCGAAACTCTCTAAGAACGGTAAACATTGGTACTTCACTTCATCAAAAATACATCCTGGCGAACGCCACTATTACCAAATGCCAGTTTTTGGTGGAGAACAAAAACAACTTACCCAAATGAAAGGTCGCAACGAAGTGAGCTTATCTCCAGACGAAAAATACTTAGCCATTAGATATTCTAATTCAAATACGCCTTGGGAGTTGTATTTAAAACGCAATCGCTCGAATGCTAAAGCAAAAAAGCTTACTGATGGGCAGTCTGACGCGTTTAAAGCTTATAATTGGCGAACACCAAAATTAATTCAATTCACAGCGCAAGATGGTCAAAAACCATACGCAAGATTATACCAACCAAAAACTGAGCAAGCTAACAATGCTGCTGTTATTTTTGTGCATGGTGCTGGCTACTTACAAAATGCCCACCATTGGTGGTCTAGCTATTTTAGAGAATATATGTTTCATAACCTTTTAGCTGATTTAGGTTACACCGTATTAGATATAGATTATCGAGGAAGCGCTGGCTATGGGCGTGATTGGCGAACAGGAATTTACCGTCACATGGGCGGAAAAGATCTGGATGACCATGTTGATGGTGCTAAATATTTAGTTGAAAATTACAATATTAACCCTGATAAAATTGGCATTTACGGCGGAAGCTATGGTGGCTTTATCACTTTAATGGCATTATTTAACGAAGCTGAAAGTTTTGCTGCAGGAGCAGCTTTACGTTCTGTAACCGATTGGGCGCATTACAATCATACCTACACCAAAAATATATTAAATGAGCCTCATCTAGACCCAATAGCCTACAGGCGTTCATCACCTATTTACTTTGCTGAAGGTTTAGAAGACCCATTATTAATCGCTCACGGTATGGTAGATACAAACGTGCATTTTCAAGATGTGGTGAGGCTAGCACAACGCTTAATTGAATTAAAAAAAGAAAATTGGGAAATGGCTGTTTTTCCAATTGAAGGTCACGGTTTTACTCAACCAACTAGTTGGACAGATGAGTATAAGCGCATTTTAAAACTTTTTGAAACAACAATTGGTCAATAACAATTATCTGAAAAAGTTGTAACTAACTTTATGATAGCTACAACTTAAAAAGCAAAAAACTAAAGTTTACAAAGGCGTTTAAATTTTCAAATCGATTTTTTGTAAGGTCAATACTTGATAAACCGTATTTTCGTTCTTATACCAAGTATTCTATGAAATGAGATAAAAAGAAATTGAATTATAATTGTCTTAATCGAGGCAAAAAAATTAAGCATAGCCTAAGCTAGGTTTCATTTTTTTAACGAAGAGAAAAGCAATTAAAAACTGTTTATTTGTCTTATTTTATGGAATATTTGGTACTATAAAGCGATGCTAACTAAAATGCGGTTATTTTTAGGCTTACTTTTAAGTTTTATCATGTGCAACACTTATGCGCAAGACAAAACTTCATACCGCTTTTTTTCTAAGGAAATTACCACCGCAGAACGCATTAAAATAGATAGTGTTAGCATTTCTTCTTATCAATTTCAACTGAAATACTTAGATGGTAAAACAGTTTCAAATGAATTATATCAAGTTAATTTTTCTCAAGCTGAACTTCGGTTAAAGCCAAGCTTGGTTCAAAAAGCTTCAAAATTATATATTTATTATGCACGATACCCAAAATTACTTTATTTAAATACCACCGCTGTAGATTCAAGTTATATCATACCTAATTCGGCTAATACAGAAACAAAACTTGTTGACCTTCAACTACAAACACCAAAAGCAAAACTTAAAAATCCATTTTCAGGCTTACAAACATCAGGTAACCTTTCACGCTCTTTAGTTGTTGGTAATAATCAAAATGCTGTAGTACAATCTGAATTAGACCTTCAAATTTCGGGTGAATTAGCAAATAATTTACGAATAAATGCTTCTATTAGAGATGCCAATTTACCTTCTCAAGCTGGTGGATATACTCAGAATTTAAATGAGTTTGATCAAATTTTTATCGAAGTTGAAGCTAAAAATTGGGCAATTCGTGCTGGTGATATTGATTTGTACTCTGAGTCACGCTTTGCCGCCTACACCAAACGTGTACAAGGTTTAAGGTTAAAAGCCAATTTTGATGATGAAGGTTCTAATGCTGCATTTGCGGCGGCAGCTCTGGTTCGCGGTGTGTTTAAACGTAGCGAAATTCAGGCTCAAGAAGGTAATCAAGGCCCATATAAACTTGTTGGTAATAATGGTGAACAATTTATTTTAATTGTTTCAGGAAGTGAGTCGGTTTTTGTTAATGGCACTAAACTTAAGCGAGGTGAAAATGCCGACTATATCATAGATTATAATGCTGGTGAAGTAATTTTTAACGCTAATTATCCTATAGACTCACGCATGAGAATTATAGTTGAGTATCAAGTTGCCGAACAAAATTTTTCACGTGTTATAGCTACAACTGGCGGTCAATTAGAGACTAAACAACTTCGTTTAGCAGCATCAGTTTATCATGAAAGTGATCTAAAAAATCAACCTTTACAGCAGTCGCTCACCGAAACGCAAGTGAATTTTTTACAGATGGCTGGTGACGACCAAAGCCTGATGTTTGCGCCAAGTGCCACACCAGCAGAATACAATGAAAACCGTATTTTGTACAAACAAGAAAATTTAAATGGCGAAGTTATTTACGTATTTTCAAACAATCCCGAAGACGAGCTTTTTAATGTTCGCTTTACGAATGTTGGCGAAAACCAAGGTAATTATGTCGTTAGCGATCAAGAAGCTATCTCCACAATTTTTGAATATGTAGCTCCTATTAATGGTATACCGCAAGGTAGTTATGAGCCAATTATACGTTTAATTGCACCTACACGGCTTCAAATTGGAAATATAAGCGGAAGTTACCAAACCTTTGAACATCAAGATATTAAATTTGAACTTTCAGCTAGCCGAAATGATGAAAATTTATTTTCAACTTTAGATGATGAAAATAATGAAGGTATTGCAGCTCATGTAGAACTTAATCAAAGCCTTTTAACGGCTGATTCTTTAAATCCACATGACTTGAAATTAACGGGAGAAATTGACTTTATTGATCAAAATTACCAAAGTATTGAACGCTTGTACAATGTTGAGTTTAATCGAGATTGGAATATTGATACGCCCTTAAATGCGAAACAAAATTATTATAAAATCGGTGGTGCTTACAATTTTAACGCTCAGTTAAAAGCTAAGTATGCCTTTGAGAAGCTTCAATTTGGTGAATTTTATGATGGTCAAAAGCATATCTTTTCAACTCAGTCACAATTTAAAAAACTTCAGTTTAATGCGCGCGGTAGTTATTTAGAAACTGAAGGCCAATCCCTTGAAACTGAATTCTTTCGTTTGTTTTCTTCAGCTGAGTATAGCTTAAATAAAACTTGGTTAGGTACAAGCTTTGATACTGAACGTAATGAATTACTTGATGTTGAAACACAAGAATACTCTAATTTAAGTCAACGTTTTGCAGCTTATTCGGCTTATGTTGGTGTTGGCGACAGTACTAAAGTTTACAGCAAGTTATCTTATACGTTTCGAGAAAATGACAGTTTACGACAAAATAATTTACAACGTGTTAATTCGTCTCATAATTTAAGTCTTGAAAGTACACTTATCAAACAAAAAAACACCAATTTAAGTCTATTTGGACGCTGGAGAAAACTACAATTTAACCAGCAAAATATTCCTGACGAAACTTCTGTCAATGGTCGTTTACGCTATACACAAAGTCTGTTTAACTCGGCATTAAATTTAACCACAGCTTATGAAACTAATAGTGGAAACATTGCCCGACAAGCCTTTACATACGTTGAAGTTGAACCAGGTCAAGGACAATATACGTGGATTGATTATAATGCTAATGAAATTCAAGAATTGAACGAGTTTGAAGTTGCTCAATTTCAGGACCAAGCACGTTATATTAGAGTTTTACTTCCTAATCAAAATTTTGTGCGTACTAACCGAAACCGTTTTAGCCAACAGGTGCAAGTCGATTTTAAGCGCTTTGCTAACTCAGAACATCCCTTAAAGTTTTTAAGTCATTTTTATAATCAAACTAGCTTAATTATTGATCAGCAATTAGAACGCGATGGTTCAGGAATTAAATTAAATCCGTTTACTTCATCGGGAGAGCAATTAATTGGTCAAAATAATGTTTTTAGAAATAGCTTATTTTTTAATAGAGGATTACGCAGGTTTAGCACCACTTATAACTTCAACCTCAGCGAAAGTAAAAATTTATTAATTGTCGGTTTACAAAGTCAATTAAACCGTTTGCACGAGCTTCAATTTCAACATGAAATTAAAGAGTTGTGGTTATTTACTCTTAATCAAAAACTTACTCAAAGTGAGCAAGCTTCAGCTAATTTTGATAATCGAAATTTTAAAATAAATGGTTTACAAATTTCGCCTAAGTTTTCATATTTACCTGCAGGAAACAAACAATTTGATGTGTTTTATAGTTTTAAGAATGCTGAAACTAGTTTAGGAGAATTTGCGCTTTTAGAGCAGCATGAGTTGGGTTTAAGTTTTAATGTCAATAACCAACAAAAATACAGTCTACGTGGTGAGTTGAAATACATAAAAAATGCTTTTGAAGGAAATGCCAATTCTCCTGTTGCCTTTCAGTTATTAGAAGGTTTGCAGCCTGATGATAATTTTACATGGTCGTTATTTTTACAAAAAAGGCTTAGTAATTTTTTAGATGTTAATATTAACTATCTAGGCAGAAAAACACCTCAAAATGCAACAATTCATACTGGGAATATTCAGTTAAGAGCTTTCTTTTAATTTTTATTTATTTGTTATTGTTTTTCAATAACGATTAATATATTTGTTATTGAAAAACAATAATTATCATTCATGAAAACAAGTTTAAATTTACTTTATGCTGGAGTTCAGTTTTTACGCCTGATTTTAAGTGCTTGTATAGTGGTTTATACCTATTTATTTTTTAATGATATTGATGACATGTTAACATCAAATTTACGCTTTGCCTTAATTAGCTTACCTGTTTTTATATTTTGGGTATTTGCATTTAGCGCTTTAAATAATATTGTACCAGTTATAAAACGCTGTCTTAATCAAGATTTTTTTGCTCCAGAAAATGCCAGCTCAATTCGCTTTTTAGCCTATATTTTAATCATTTATGCGATTGGTTCACCTATTTTAAATTTTGTCTTTAAAGTAATTGAACTTGGTAAATTTGAGCTAAGCTTAGCCCTTGATATAGAACATGCCTTTGTAAGTCATTTTGCATTAGGGCTCATTTTATTGATATTAGCTCAAATCATAAACCGTGGTAGAACGCTAGAAATCGACCAAAAATTTACCATTTAATTTTAATATTATGTTTAAAAAAGCAAGCTTTAAACTCATTTTTGATATTTTATTTTACATGGTAATTCTAGATACAGCTTCAACTTTAATCATAAGTTTAATTAGTTTGTTTTCGACCAATAATGTTACTGAACCTTTTGTAGATTATCCTATATTTTTTACAAGTAATCTTGTATTTTCAGTGGTCTTTGTGTTTGTTGCTTTTCATTTAAGAAAAGTTGCGCAGCTTTTTATTGTTAATGGTGAGTTTAAATCTTTAAGTTTAGTTAAGCATCTTAAACGCTGTGGGCAATGTTTAGTGGTTCTAGGTTTAAGTTTAATGGCTAAATATCTTACTTCACCAAATATTATTGAAATTGCTTCAGAAAAAGTTGATGCATCTAATTCTGTTCTTAACTTATTAATTATTGTAATTGGTTTAAGCTTTATTCGCCTTAGTAAAATGCTTAAATTATCTATTGAAGCCAAACAAGCACAAGATTTAACGATTTAAGCTATGCCCATAAAAATTAATTTAGACCAATTACTTAAAGAGCGTAACATGCAATCGGTAGATTTAGCTAATGCCATTGGCATTACTAAAGCTAACTTATCAATTTTAAAAACAGGCAAAGCTAAAGCTGTACGGTTTACAACACTTGAAAACATATGTCAAGTTTTAGAGTGCCAACCTGGCGACATATTAGAATATGTAAAAGAAGTGACCTAGTCTTTATACATTTTTACTACTATTTCACCTTTCGCATTCATTGAAGCGCGATACATCCCTGGCGTATTAAATTCCATACTCATTTGTCCTGATTTATCAATCCCTATAATCCCGCCATTACCACCTAAGTTTGGTAGCTTTTCTTGAATAACTTTTTGGCTCGCTTGGTTTAAAGACTCACCTAAATACTCCATTCGTGCAGAAATATCATAAGCCACAGCACCACGTATAAAAAATTCGCCCCAACCCGTAGCTGAAATGGCACAAGTGTTATTATTAGCGTAGGTTCCTGCACCGATAATAGGCGAATCACCAATTCGACCCCATTTTTTATTAGTCATACCTCCAGTTGAAGTTCCTGCAGCTAAATTTCCATTTTGATCTAAAGCCACACAACCGACTGTTCCAAATTTCGTATCATCTATAAAACTATCGGTATAAGCTGTTTTTTCTTTGTTTTTTACCCGTTGCAAAACATCAAAACGGTCTTGAGTAAAAAAATAGCTCGGATCAACAATTTCTATGCCTTGGTCTGCGGCAAACTGCTCAGCACCTTTTCCTGAAAGTAGAACATGTGGAGAATTTTTCATCACCTCAAAAGCAAGTTTAATCGGGTTTTTAACCGTTTCTACACCAGCAACCGCACCAGCATTTCGTGTTTGGCCTTCCATAATCGAAGCATCTAGCGAATTTTTCTCATCATTTGTAAAAACAGCACCTTTAGCAGAATTAAATAATGATGAGTCTTCCATAATCACAATACTTGCCTGCACAGCATCGATAGCACTACCACCATTCTTTAAAATTTCATGTCCAGCCACAACCGCTTCAGTTAATTTTGCTTCATAGACTTTTTGTAAAGAATCGGTCATATTTTCGCGTGTAATTGTACCTGCACCACCATGAATAACAATTCCGAATGTTTGTGAAGCATTTTCTTTTTCTATGGAATTTGAATTTAACGATTTAGCTTCGGTTGGTTCTGAATTTTGACAACCGACTAAAAATAGACCTACTATTAAGCTTAAAAGCTTAGGGTTGAAGTTAAGTTGTAAAGTCTTCATTATTTTCATTTCAGTTAAAATTATAGGTTTAATAAATAGCTTAATGCTTGTTCGTCGATTTGAAGAAGTTCGGCGTCTGGTAAGCGTTTTAACAAAGTTTGCCAGTTTTTATCAATCTCAAAAATGCGTTCAAATATTGGGACTGATGTTTTAACATCTCCCGAATTGGCTAGTGCTACAGCTTTCCAGAATTTCATTTCAAGATTTGTTGGCTCAAGAGCTTCAGCTTTTGAGTAAGCCTCTAAAGCTGCTTTAATATCATTGTTTTCCATCGCAACATCGCCTTGATTCATATAATCATAGGCGCGGTGAACTTTAAGTAAACGTTCAAGTTCTGCGATAGGTGTTTTATGGTCATCTACTCTTAAATCAATACGTTTGTCGTCCCAAGGTTGCTTTGTTTTAGTTGAACCAACAACAATCAAAGCAGCCGATTGCTTTCCACGAATATCGCCGCCAGCGGCTTGCGCTGCTTTCATAGCTTTAACAACACGCTCAGCTAAAGCTAAGTTTTTATGATTTTTAAAAGCCTCATACATTTTTTCAACAACGGTTTCATTAAGCATCATATTAGCTTGTACTGAAAAGTTATCTCCAATTTTATGCTGTGCATGAGCGATACATTTTTGCCCCGTATGAACGGCAATTTCACCCTTAACGTTTAAAATAGCAACTTGTCTAAAAGCCTGAGCTTGATCTTTTTGCTTAAGTTTTTCAAGGGCTTTTTTTGGTGAGTAGTTTTGTTCAAGAAGTTGTAAACCTTCATAACCATAGCGTTCACTCACAAAAGATTGAGTCGCCACAACACCAACGCCCGATTTTCCCCAAGGTACGACTGAGCCAACAGAAAACCAATGGCTTTGTACACCAACAGCCATTTCTCCAGTTTCAGCATCACGTGCTATAATAGAAAAAGTATGAGCAAAGGGATCTTTAATCGGTATCTGTTGAGAAAAAGAAAAAACGGTGTAAAAAAAACAGACTAAGGCAATACAGTTTTTCATGTTCTTAGGTTTTGCCCTAAGTTACAATTTTAAATTGAATTGCCTCATAAAAGTTAACTAGCTCCTGCTACAAAGTTCTTTTAAAAATATATAAAAATAAGGCTATCTATGGTTTAATGCGGTAATTTACTTTTAAGTACACCGTAAACAAATGTTCCTAAAATAGCACTTCCAACAACCACTAAAATAGGCAAGTATCCGGCACCAATTAATACATACATAGGTCCTGGACAAGCACCAGCCAACGCCCAACCTAAACCAAATAAAATTCCGCCTAAAATATATCTCCAAAAAGATTTTGCTTTTGGCTGTAAATGCATGTCAGCTCCGTTTAAGGCTTTAATTTTATTACGCTTTATGAGTTGAACACCTACAACACCAATAGCTAAAGCCGAGCCGATAATGCCATACATATGGAAAGAGCCAAATTCGAACATTTCGTAAATTCTAAACCACGAAGCAGCTTCTGATTTATACATTACAATTCCAAAAAAGACACCAACGATTAAATATATTATTGATTTCATAGCTTTAAAATATTAAAGGAAAAATTAAATGAATCATTACCAAACCACCAATAAAAAACCCTATCATCGAAATAAGAGATGGTAATTGAAGGTTACTAAGACCTGAAATAGCATGACCAGAAGTACAGCCACCAGCATATCTTGCGCCAAACCCTACCAAAAAGCCACCTATAATTAAAATAGCTAAGACTTTAGGATCGCTTAGGGCTTCTGCTGAAAAAAGTTCTTCAGGCAAATAGGCGTCATCAGCACTTTCAATACCATAGGTTTGAAGTGTTTGGGCAACATCATCATTAATGTTAACAGAATTGTTTGACAAGTAATTATTAGCTAAAAATCCACCAATTATAGCACCAACCACAACTATTAAATTCCAACGTTGTGTTTTCCAATCAAACTTAAAAAAATCTGCTACTTTTCCTGCGCCTCCAATTGTACAAGCAGTTCTCAGGTTTGATGACATTCCGAAATTCTTGCCTAAAAACAATAAAATAAACATGGTCAAGGCAATTAAAGGCCCAGAAATATACCAAGGCCAAGGTTCATAAATCCAATTCATAGTTATAGGTTTTTTGCAAATAAAGTAATCCAATTAAGTATTGAATGTAACCTTAGTTACGTTTTTCTTGTAGAAGTTTTAAAGCTTTACTAATACTAGCATAAATTTTTGCTAACTCATTGTTATTAATGACAAAAGGCGGCAAACAGTAAATGGTTTGGCCTAATGGTCTTAAAAAAACGCCTTGTTCCATGAAAAATTGAAATAGCCAATTGCGTTCTTTTCCATAGCGTGACATTTCTATATTAAGATCTAAAGCGAAAATAACGCCTAAATGTCTTACAGACTTTACCAAAGGATGTTGCTCAATTTGACAAGCAAAAGCTTTGTGCTGTTCAGCTATTTCAACAATTTGTTTTTGAATAGCATCACTTTTGAGCAATTTTATACTTGCAGTAGCTGCAGCACAAGCTAAAGGATTTCCGGTATAGGTATGGCCATGAAATAAGCCCTTAGCGATATCATTATCATAAAAAGCCTTATAAATTTTCTTGGTACAAGAGGTTAAACCCATTGGCACCATTCCGGCGCTTAAGGCCTTACTAAAACACATAATATCAGGCTTGGTTTTTACTTGATCTGATGCAAAAAAAGTTCCTGTTTTACCAAAACCCGTCATAACTTCATCTGCAATGCAAATAATATTTGCTTTTTTACAACGCTTTAAAATTTCATCTAAAGCTTTGACATCGTAGATTTTCATAGCTGCCGCACCTTGAACTATAGGTTCATAAATAAAACCAGCAATATCTTCTTTTGCAATAAGCTGGTCTAGTTGAGCTAATACAGCTGCGTTATTGTGACCTTCAGGACGCGGTATACGAACCACTTTTATAAAATGATCTTCAAATGCGCCATTATAAACTGATAAGCCAGAAACTGACATCGCCCCAAAGGTATCACCATGAAAACCTTCTTCTAAAGCCAGCATAACCTGGCGCTTTTGGCCTTGATTGTGGTGATATTGCAAGGCCATTTTAATACCAATTTCGGTAGCAGTTGAACCATTATCATTAAAAAATAATTTTTGCTGATTAGATGGTAAAATATCTAAAAGCGCTTCAGCCAGATTTACAGCTGGCTCATGTGTAAAACCACTAAAAACAATTTGATCAAGCGTTTGCATTTGATGATGAACCGCCTCAATAATTTCGGGATGGCAATGCCCAAACATACTTGTGTACCAAGAGGCAATCCCGTCGATGTAAGATTTACCGGATTCATCGGTTAACCAAACGCCTTTGGCCTTTTTTATCGCTAACATCTTACCGCTAGTTTTATGTTGCGTTAAAGGATGCCAAATATGCTTTGCATCACGTGCGGAAATTGATGGGTTTGGCTGAAATAATTTTGAGATATGCTCTAGCGTCGAATTCATGAAGTTGAGTTCAGTTGTTGCAAGTTTTTGCTGAAGGTTCTAGCGTAGGATTGAATGACTTCAGGTGTAATTTCGGCTTCATTATTAATTCTACCAATAACATTTAATGGAAATCGCTCTAAAATAATCGACTCGGTTGAAGGGTTTTCGTCACCATTAAATAGCAAATGTATATGTTTAAATCCTTTAAACTTCAAATACTCTAAAGTTAATAATGTATGGTTAATACTACCTAAATAATGCCGAGAAACAACAACAATATGGTCTTTCTCTTTTGCTAGGTCTATTACATTTTCGGTGTTATTCACCGGCACTAAAATACCACCAGCACCTTCAATAACTAAATGATTAGTGGTGTTTGGGCGATTAATTTGATTCAATTGAATTTGAACTTGATCAATTTCAGCTGCGGCATGCGGACTCATTGGCGTTTGTAAAGCGTGTGCATTATCAAAAAACTGAGATTGAGCGTTGCTTACCAAGCGCTTTACTTTATGTGTGTCTGAATTGTTTAAATCACCTGCTTGAATAGGTTTCCAATAGTCGGCTTTTAGAGCTTCAGTAATGATAGCTGCCGCTACCGTTTTGCCAACATCAGTGCCAATACCTGTAACGAAAATTGTCATTTTTAAAAGCTTCTTTTTAATTAAAATCAGGCTTGCGTTTATTGAGGAAAGCTTGTGTTCCTTCAGCAAAATCGTCTGTGCCAAAGGCTTCTCCAAAAGCTTTGATTTCAGTTTCAAAACCATTGGTACCATCTTCATAATTCGCATTAACCGCTTTAATTGCTGCGGCAATTGCTTGACTAGAATTATTCATAATTTTATGCGCTAATTTTTCGGCAAGATCAAGCAACTCAGTTGGTGTGGTAACGTGATTAACTAAGCCATAGTCTTTAGCAGTTTTAGCATCAATCATGCCTGCGGTCATAATCATTTCCATCGCACGACCTTTACCTACTAATTGAGGTAAACGTTGCGTGCCACCATAACCAGGAATAACTCCTAAAGAAGTTTCAGGTAAACCCATTTTAGCATTTTCGCTGGCAACTCTAAAATGTGCAGCCATCGCTAATTCTAATCCGCCGCCTAATGCAAATCCGTTAATGGCTGCAATCACAGGTTTAGGAAAATTCGCGATATAGTCAAATACAATTTCTTGGCCTTTTGCCGCTAAATCGGTGCCTTCTGCAACATTATAATCTGCAAACTCTGAAATATCGGCACCAGCAACAAAAGCTTTTTCGCCACTTCCGGTTAAAATAACAACACGTACGTTAGCTTGGTCTTTTAAATGTTTAAATGCCGTGTGAATCTCCTGAATGGTTTCACGATTTAATGCATTTAGCTTTTTTGGACGTGCAATAGCTAATGTGGCTATGGCATCTTTAATATTGAGTTCTAGGTTTTGAAAATTCATAGTTTTTAATTTTTTGGTATTGAAATAACAAAGGTACTACCTTGATTAAGTTTAGAGTTTAATTTTATACTGCCTTTATAATTTTCGACTAAATTTTTGACCATACCAAGTCCTAATCCCATTCCACTTGATTTGGTTGTAAACTTTGGTTCAAAAATATGTTGTTGATGGTCTTCAGAAATGCCACAACCATTGTCTTGAACTGAAATTTTGACTGTTTTTTCGAGTTCGGTAACTTCAACTAGAATCTTTGGGTCAGTCAAGTCGCTCGTTGCTTGAATAGCATTTTTTAAAAGGTTTGTTATTATCCGGATCCACTGAGTTTTATCAAATTTCAAATCAATTTCAGACTGATTTGTGGTTAGCTGAATATAATTAGCATTAAAAATATCGATAGCGAGTTTAGTGGTTTCGACAAGGTTGATGGTTTCTGTCTTTTGGGCTGGCATTTTCGCAAAGTCTGAAAACGCTGAAGCTATGGTGCTTAAGGTATCAATTTGTTGAATTAATGAGCTAGAAAAATCTTTAAGTTTGGTTTTAATATCTGGATCATCTGCTTTAAAACGACGCTCAAAATTTTGAATGTTTAAGCGCATAGGCGTCAACGGATTTTTAATTTCGTGTGCAACTTGTTTGGCCATTTGTCGCCAAGCTTCATCACGTTCAGATTTAGCGAGTTTTGCTGCGCTTTCTTCAAGCTGATCGACCATGGCGTTGTAAGAATGAATGAGCGGCTTGATTTCTGAGCTGAGTCTATCGGCTTTAATTTTTGGGTTTTTTTGGTCTAAGCGGGTTTGGTTTAAAGTTTGACTAATTGCTTTAAGCGAACGTGTGATGTAATTAGATTGAAAGTACGCCAAAACCATAGCGGCTATTAGCATTATGGCATAAACTTGTGCTAATAAGATTAAAAAGTCGTTTAACTCGCGTTCTAAAAAACCATCGTCTTCTATATAAGGTAAATTTAAAATGCCAATAGGTTTAAAATATTTATCGAGAATGTAAGTGTAAGAAGATTGGTATTTTTGGTTGTCTTCTACAAAGCTATTTACGTATTTTTTGTTAGAAGAATTTTGTAAAGCGATTAATGCTTTTTCGGGCATTTGAGTTGATAAACTATCAAGGTAAAACTTGGTCATTGACGACTTTAATAAATGACCTTGGGTATCGTAAATATTAATTTCAGTGTCGTGAATATCTTGTATTTCATAAATTTTTTCTTTAAAAATAAGTGGTAAGTTTTCTGTATTTACCGTGTAATAAGTGGTTCTTAAAATGTAGTTGATGTTAGCGCGAATGGCATTTTCTTTTCGGTTTAGCTTTTCGCGGTGCAAATCTTCTGCTTCCTGCTTGTACTGGTAAACTGTAACAATTGCAATAAGTACTGATGCACCGATGACCAAAGCAATCATCGATAAAAATATGCGTGTACTTAAAGAGCGTTTAAACATCTTCACCTTTAGCTTTTCTAAAATTTTTGTAAGCTCTAATGCCTAACATGAGTAATACGGCTAAACCAACTAAACCAACAAGCCCGTAAATCCAATTAATAGCGCTTTTTAATATTACTAAAAATACAACGGCAAATAAAATAATCGTGGCGCCTTCATTCCATAAACGCATTTGGTTGGAGGTCCAACGAATATCGTCTTGTTGAAATTGTTTGTAGATAAAATGATTTTTGAGATGATAAGCAAACAATAAAATAACAAAAGCAAGTTTTACATGCATCCAGCCTTGTTGAAGCCAATATGGATTAATAATTAATAACCAAACAGCAAAAAGTGTTGCCAGAATAGCTGAAGGCCAAGTGATAATATTCCATAAGCGTTTAGTCATGAGCTTCAATTGTTCACTTAAAATTTTAGATTCTGGTTTCGGTTTTAAACTGGCTTCAATTTGATAAATAAATAATCGCGGGATATAAAATAAGCCCGCAAACCAAGTGATGACAAAAATGAGGTGTAGGGCTTTAATGTAATTATAGGTCATTTTATTTGAGCTTATGGCAAAAGTTGAAGTTACAAAATTAAGCGCTTGGCTTGAAACATAATACAAATTAAAGCTTATTTAAGTCTTCTTGTTATTTTGTAAGATGTAAACCAACACAAATCCGCCAGCGCCACCCATGAATGTCCAAGCTGTACTTCCGAACCAATGGCTAGTTACATAGGCCAAAAAACCGAATACGATGATGATAATGCCTATTATTTTTAGGTTTTTTGGAGTCATACGCAAGTCTACATTTAATGCAATTGAGTTTTAAATTTACAATTAAAATAGTTAAGCGACAGGTTACAGGCCATAAAAGTTGATTGAAGCTAACTAACTTCAACTTATGTATTTTAATAGAGCCTTCAACTGGTCGTGTATTAACATAACTAAAAGTTGCATGCTATGCTCAGGTTTTGAATAAATTTGAGATTTTATTTGAAGTTTAAAAGTTATTTCAACTTCGGAAATAGATAGATTTAGTGTAAGCTTACATCTTAAAGAAGCATCATTGCCTGTTAGAACAAAGATTTAGTCATGACGACTGTTGTACCCTCTTTTATATCTTGTTTTAACAGGCGTTCCCGCTATGGGCGATGCTTATTTTATAATGGCATAATATCTACCATAAGGTCGTTATTATTTTGGTAAGTAATCATGCCAACAAATTCTATTTTAAGCTTTAAATAATCTTTTAGGTATAGAAATTTTTCAGGTAAATAACCCAAACATGTATTGGTTTCATTTACAACTTTTATATGGTTATTATGATAGATTAGACTTACGAAACTACCCATACGAGGCTGTGTTTGATGTTGTGTGAAATAGTCTGACTGATCACTTTTAATAAGAGCTGCCGAAAAATGAAGCTGATGTTTAGTATTTATAGGATTTATACTTGAGGCTGCTTGATTGAACAAACTAGGGTCGCAAATTTCGTAAGTTACAGTTTTCATTGTTGAAGCATTTGGGGAAATAGCAGTGCATGAACTGTTCATAACAATTTGTTTTAATAACATGATAAACTTACGAGCTATTAATTAACTTGCGGTTGTCATTTACCGTAAAAAAAGTAAGCATAATCCGTACTTTTTAGGGCAAAAACACCTGATTTACGCGATAAAGTTGTGTTTTTGGTGTTTTGTTAAGACTTTTTTAAGAAGCTTTGTAAAACAAAAGGAAATTAAAAAAGCAGCCTAGAATTTAATCTAGACTGCTTTTAATTGATTTAAGTTGAGTTTATTGTTTTGTTATTGTAAGTATAGGTTTAGTGGCGCATTAAACTAGCTATAACAATGGCTACTCATTTAAACCTTTTGAAGGCATTGAATTTATATTATGTTATTACCAGGTTTTTTATTACTAAACCAGATTTTCAATTTTCATCTTAAAAATTTCACTTTTAACTAAATAAAAAATAAACCAAAGTAAACTAATTGTAATAAATATTACTAAAAGATACGTATAATCATAATCATATTTAGAAAATTTAGTTAATTCTAATATAATAAAGGCTATAAGCAACATAATTGTCTGATATATCATAGATTTTTTAATTGAGGTTTGAATAAACCCTGAAATACCATTAAAACCTTCTAATTTATCACTTATTTTTATTATTTCTTGATTATCTGAAATTTGTATATGTGAAAATAAATTAAATCCTAAATTAACTACAATTAATCTTCGATTTTCATAATATTCAAAATTGTAGTTGTATTTATTTAAAAAATTTAATATTTTATGAATATTTTTCATTTATATTGAGTTTATATACAACTTCTTGATCCATCACTATTTTCTTGTAACTCTTCTACAAGGGCAGAATATCCTTGACTTCCAACTGATGCTCCAACTATTCCGCCAAAACCACCTATAGCTGTTCCAAGTAAGCCTCCAAAAATGCCACCAGCTGCGTCTGCAATTCTTACTTGATTTTTAGGATCACAATCACTTTTAAAAACAAAAGAATTATTTTCTCTTTCTGTCCAAAATTGATCTGATGCCAAATATACTGATGTAAATATTTCTAGTCCCTTTTCGTCATTATATTTCATTACACCTTTCTTTTTAAAACGCGAAATACTATTAAGGATTTGATTTTTATTAGGGTTAGAAATAACAAAACTCTCTATCAAATTACCTAATTCTCTTGAGATTTGTTTTTCTGCAACTAACTCATCAATCAAGTATATGCTTCTTTCTCTATAATTAAACTTGGTTTTATCGTTTGTTCCATACAACTTTAGAGACAATTTGGATATTTTAATATCCGAAACATTATTAAAATACTTTGGATACAAAGAATTGTTTATATTTACTAGTTCGTGAGAAAATTCATTTAAGTTAGAATTAATTTTATCAGCTTTCTGCTTATAGTAAGCATTTAATCCAGTATTATGCATTTCTCCATAATCTACTTTTTGATTTTTAAGAGTTATATCTTCAACTACTGAATCACTATCTTCGCTACAAGAAGAGAAAATAAAAATGGCAATTAAACTTAAAATAAATTTTGATAAATTTTTCATTATTATAATTTTTAAAGGAAAAATCATTTTCATTTTTAATAGACTTTTCCAAGTTAGTAAATTTTTTCTACTCTTTCGATTTTCGTAACTCGGTTTACTCTATTTTTTGAACAAGTTAAGCTACTTTGGTAACTCAAAATGTCCTTAAGAGGCTTTTCAACTTTCACATACTCCTCTTACATTATTTTTATGTCGTTAGTTTTCGACTTGGGATGGTCAATCCGTTTTTAACCCCTATGTTAGTTTTAATATGACACAACTTAAATTAACACGATAAACTTACAAGCTATTAATTAACTTGCGGTAGGCATAATCCGTAAAAAAAGTAAGCATAATCCGTACTTTTTAGGGCAAAAACATCTGATTTACACGATAAGGTTATGTTTTTGGGGGGTTTGTTAAGACTTTTTTAAGATTTGGAAGCGCTAAAAATTTGCGGTTTTTACAGAATTATTTAATTCAATTACACGTAACCTTCTTTTTTAGCTTGGATAATGAGTGAACGGTCATCGTTATTTTGAACTTTAAACACTTCTTTTAAATTACGTTTGCGTTTTTCAAGTGCTGCTTTAGAGAGGTTTATTACATCTGGTAACTCATTCATGCGTGTCCCGATAGAAATTTCATACAATAAACGGCGGTCAATCTCATCAATTAAATAATTATTAGATGCTGTTTTCCTTAAAAGCTGTAAAACGGTTTTACTATAAAAAGGTGGCTGATTAATAACGGTAATCATCGCTTCTTCAAGCGTTTTAGATGTGATGTCATTTTTAACCAGTAGGCCATCTGGATTGATTTGCTTTAAAATGCTATTAAGCCGATAATTATTGTTAAATGTGGTTGAAACAATCAGTTTTAAATTGTTGAAAGTAGCCTTTAAAACTGGAGCCAAATCTTCACCAGACAATATTTTACCGTCGCTAGAAGGCGGAATTTTAATATCTAAAATAACTAAATCAGGTGAAGAATTTTGCTGTTTAAACTGGTTAATGATGGCTAAAGCTTGGTCGGCGTCTTCAGCTGAAGTTACTTTAAATTGAAACTGGTTTTGTTGAGTTTCGGCTTGTTTAATCGCTGTTTTGTAGGCTTCAACGATTAATGGATGGTCGTCTATAATTAAAATCGTGTAGGGTTTAAGCATAATTAAAGTCTTACGTGAATGCTAATTTGTGTTCCTTTTGGTCGACAGTTTTCAATATGCAACTGCCCATTTATTTTTTTGGCTCTAGAGCGCATATTTTTTAAACCAATACCATTTTTTAGATTTACTTCAATTCCTTTTCCATCATCTTTTATCTGTAAATCTAAGTGAGATCGATTGCAGTTAATTTCAATACAGATTAATGAAGCCTTGGCATGTTTAATAATATTTTGAAGCGCTTCTTGTAAAATGCGATAAATATTAACCTTTTGTTCTTGTGAGAGTTGATTAATATGCTCTTGACCTTCAATTTTAATTTGTGTTTTTAGTTGTGCGATTTTAGCTTTATCTTTTATAAGAAGTTCTAATGCTTTACTGAAACCCAAATCAGAGTCACTAAAATGATAACTTAAAGTATGCGAAACATCTCTAATTTCTTGTTCAATTTGTTGTAACTCGTTTAGGTAACTTTCGTGTAAGTCTAAATTGTTATCTTTTGGGCTTACAGGTAAGTAGCTTAAGTTTAATCGCGTGGCAAATAACTTACTTAAAACACCATCATGCAAATCTTCGGCTATGCGGTTACGCTCAAGCAAACGTTCTTTTTCTAACTCTAATTGTCGCTTTATAGTAAGCGAGTACACCTCTTGATTGGCATTTTGTATATCATTTTCAAGAGCTAATTTTTCTTTTAAAATAAACTGGTTCCTAATAAAATAGACTAAAGTAATCACAACAATAAAGCTTAACGCAATAATAATAAGCTGTAAATTTTGCTGTGATAGTTGTTTGGTTTTTGCTTTGTATTGGTCGGTTTCGTAAGCAATACGCATAAACTTGTTTTGATTATCACGCTCAACTGAGTTAATGCTGTCATTGTAGGTAATATATTGGTTAAGGTAAGTCTCGGCATGTTTTTCATCTAAACTTGCTAATAACTTTAACGCGCCTAGGTAATCTCTCGGGTTTTCAATGTCTTTTGCTAAGTTTTTAGCTTTTTCAGCTAGCAAAATCGCTTTTTGGGGCTGATTAATCGTTTCATAATACTGCGCTAAATGAATGGTGTTAATTACAATTCCTGATGCATTTTTTAAACGATCTCTTATCTCTAAAGCTTGATTAAAACTTTTAAGAACATTAGAGGTATCGCCCAGTTTTAATTGACTGTAAGCTAAATTATCTAATAATTTAGCATGCAAGTTTGTGTTTAGCTGTAAGGCTTCATGCGCTAAGGCTTCTTTGTAGCGGTTAATCGCTTCTTGATATTGACCTGTTTCGTGGTAGATAATCCCTATATTATTTAAACTTGCAATTTGTTTATTTTTTGAAGCCGACGAATCATCTAAGAAATCTAAGGCTTGTTCTTGATAGTCTAAAGCTTGGCGATAATCTCCTTTGTCTTTAGATAAGACCGATAATAAAGAGTAACAACTGTAATAAAAAGATTGATACTCTTTTTGATTGTTTAATAAGTTTAAAGCTTCAAAGATTAAATTTTCAGTTCCGCTATAATCACGAAAACGGCTTTTAATAAACGCCATGCCGTAAAGCATTTGGGCCACATGATAATGATTGTCGGCTCTGGTAAAATAGACTTTAGCTTCTTTAAAATGATAGAATGCAGAATCGTAAAGTTGTAGTTTATTATAATAGCTGGCATAATTCCACTCAACATCACCTAATTTAAACCAATTATTTTCTGCTTTCGCTTTTTTAAACGCTAATTGGTTAAGCTGCTTAAATTCTAAAGTATCGCCCAATTTTAAATAATCGTATGCAAATTGCGATAAATAAAGGTTTTGAATAGAGTCTGGTTGACGAATGATAAGTTGTTTGGCCTTATTTAATAACTGAAGTTGTTGAGTTTTATCATGAGTCGATTGGTATTGCTGAATTGCCTCTGCTAAGTTTTCAGGTACAACTTTTTCAGGTTCTTGCCTATTGCAAGCCCATAATAAACTGGATAATATTAATAAACTTATAAATTTCAATACTCGATTCATATAAAACACAAAAGTCAGTTGGTTCACTTCAACTGACTTTGTAAAAATATAATATTATAATTTAATTGTTCATCATTTAATCATGAGACCCTTTACTGCCATCAGGAATTTCAGTTTCATCTCCTGTAAAGCCATCATTTTGTTCTGAACTCAAATCATTAAGTTCCTGTGTATCGCTAAAACTGTTTTCAGTGCAAGCGGTTAATCCTATTACAAACAATCCTAATAATGCAAAGTTTTTAATCGTTTTCATAATCTTGTTTTTAAGTTAAAATTTGTTTTTGTGTTGTTAACAAGTGTAAAATTAAAGTCAAATTAATGAAGATAAAGGCCTTAAAAACAAAATCACGTGAACATACCACGTTTAGTAGTCAACTGGTATAAAATACGAGTAAGTGCCTAGTTTAAAGCACTTAAGGCAAAACCCGAAAGTTGCTGATTTATGTGGTGTATAGCTGGCTTAAAACTTTTAGAAAAAGGTATTTTAATAACTGTACCTAATAAAGTACAACGCTGTTTACCAAAATTAATTCGAGATATGTGATTTTTGTTAATAATGTAGCTACGATGTATTCGCGTAAAATTTTTAGGTAAATTCTCTTCGAATACCTTTAGTGTTTTATAAGCTGTTACTATTTTATCATTTTTAAGATAGATATCTGTCGTATTGCTATCGGCTTTTAAAAATAAAATTTCATTGGTATTAATATATTGAAAATCTTTATGAGACTGTAAGCATAATTTTGTTTCGGCAATTAAATCTGGAGAATCGTGTTTTAGCCTTAAAGCTAATTTTTTAAAATCAAGCGCATTAAAAGGCTGAAGAAAATAAGCGTAAAACCCTAGTTGAAATGCTTTAAATGCCAAATGCTCTGTTGATGAAAGAGCAATAAATTTAGGTGGAATTATTAAAGATTGATTAAAATCTAGTACAATTTGACTAAGCTGATCTTTAAAATAATCAATATCAAAGGCAATTAAGTTTAAATTGAAATCAATAGCTAAATCTATGCCTTCATTTACAGTTGAAGCATACATGAACTGAAACTGGTTTGAAATTTTTAATTGGTTAAGATGAGTCTTTATTGGTTTTAATCGGGGAGAAATAAGTAAGACCTTAAACATAACAATAAATTTTAGGCTAAAAATACATTGCTAAAAATTAAATCTGGTAGGCAAAATCCGTAAAAAAAGTAAGCAAAATCCGTACTTTTTAAAGCAAAAAGGCTTGATTTATTCGATGAAGTTATCTTTTTAGAGTGATTTGATATTTAGTTCGGTTAAACCGATACACCTAATTTTGATAAATTCTTTTAAGCTCATACAATTAAATAAGGTTGAACCTCATACTTGATTAAAGTGTTTATTCTATAAAATCTAACTGAAAAATTTTGAATATATAATATATAGAAAGTGCATCGATAATTAAAAAACAAAAGCCCCAACAAAATTGGGGCTTCTTAAAACTGTGGTGCCTCCAGGAATCGAACCAGGGACACAAGGATTTTCAGTCCTTTGCTCTACCAACTGAGCTAAGGCACCGGTAGTTTTGCGGTTGCAAATATAAATGCATTTATCATTTTACCAAAATAAAAGCTTTAAATTTTTTAAATCGTATTATTGTATCATAACTATTATAATAATGAATCTAATCGTCGATGCGGGTAATAGTTTTATTAAACTCGCTGTTTTTAATAAAAACGAAATAATAAAAAGCCAAACTTTAAACTACAAAATTGCAATAAATCAAATAAAAGAAACATTGCAAGATTATCCTATTGAGTATAGCATTATCGCTTCAACTAAACAGGAACAGCCACAATTACTACAACTATTAGAAAAAAAATCAAAACTACATGTGTTATCACATAAAAGTCAATTCCCATTTAAAAACAACTACAAAACACCCTCAACTTTAGGCCTTGACCGATTAGCTCTGGTAACTGCTGCTGTAAATGAATTTCCTCAAAAAAACAGTTTAATAATTGATGCCGGAACTTGTGTAACCTACGATTTTATAGATAGAACAAAAGTTTATCACGGCGGCGCCATATCACCAGGTTTACACATGCGGTTTAAAGCAATGCATACGTTTACCGATAAATTACCGTTATTAACTATAAAAGAATTAAATAAAAATTTGATTGGCAATACAACCGAAACATCAATGCAAGTTGGTGCTTTAATTGGTTTGGTTAATGAGATTGACGGCTTTATTAATGATTATCTATCTGATTATGAAGATTTAACAGTTATTTTAACAGGTGGTGACCATCAAATCTTGTCAACTCGTTTAAAAAATAGCATATTTGCGACTTCAAATTTTTTAGTTAAAGGTTTGAATTTCATTTTAGAATACAATAAAAATACATGATAAAATACTTCAGCACAGCTATTTTGTTGCTTGTTAGCTTCAGCATCTACGCACAAGAAGGCACATTTTCGCCATATTCTTTTTTAGGAATTGGTAATGATTCGTTTAAGGGAACTGCTGAAAATAGAGCAATGGGAGGCTTATCTTCTGCAGCAGACAGCATTCACCTTAATCTTCAAAACCCAGCTGCATATGGTGATTTAAGCTATACAGCTTTAGCAGCTAGCATGACTGTAAATAGTTTAAAAACTGAAACAAACACACTGAGCGAAAGTCAAACTTACACAACCTTCGATTATTTAGCTATTGGTATTCCTTTTAATCGATTTGGTGTTGGTGCAGGTATAAAGCCTGTGACTTCTGTAGGTTACAACATTGAAACTATTGAAAATGAATTCTCAAACCAATTTGAAGGTAAAGGAGGTCTAAATTCAGTATATTTTAGTGTTGGAACTGAGCTATTTAACAATTTTAAAATAGGTGGTTCGGTTAATTATAATTTTGGAACTTTAGATTATCAAAACATCGTCTCTCAATCACAGGTACAATACGCTACACGTGAAATTATTAAAAACGAAATACGCGGCTTTACCTTTGATTTAGGGGTGATGAAAGATTTTAATATTTCTAAGAACACCTATTTAAGAGCTTCTGCAAGCTATCAACCCGAAGCAGAACTTGATGCCACCATCAATAGGCGTTTGGCTTCAGTACAATTATTTACAGATAATAACGTGGTGGTTATTGATGAAAATAACCTCCCTGAAAGAACCTCAACATTAACCATTCCCTCAAAAACATCGCTTGGCTTAGGTTTAGGAGAAACACGTAAATGGTACATTGGTGCCGATTATGTTGCAAAAGAAGCATCTAACTTTAATAACTTAGACTTCAATTTCGACAGTGATGTATCCTACAACTCATCACAAACTTTTAAATTAGGTGGCTATTTTACGCCGCGTTATAACGATCCTGTTCGTTTTTATAACCGGTTAACTTATCGCGCTGGAATTCGGTTTGAAGAAACAGGTTTAAACTATCGTGGTGAAGATATTAATGAGTTTGGTATAACTTTTGGTATAGGTATACCTGCTGGTCGTGTTTTTACCAATGCAAATATTGGTGTTGAATACTTTACCCGCGGAACAAAAAACAATAATTTAATACAAGAGAATTATTTAAGTGTTTTCTTAAGCTTCTCTTTTAACGACAAATGGTTTATTAAATCAAAATTTAATTAAAATTGCTATTATGAAACGTAACAAGTTATTATTTACATTATTAAGCGTGTTTTTTACTGTAGCTGCAATGGCTCAAGATTGCATGGTTACACTTAGCCTATTTAATGAAAGTGCTAAGGTTAAAAATTATGAAGACGCGTTTCCTAAATATGAACAACTTATAGCTGAATGTGCAGACTCGAATCTTCTTCTTTACCAAAGAGGCGAAAAAATGCTTGAGGATTTAATTGAAACTGCAGAAACCGAAGAAGAAAAACTAAGCTTAGTTGAAAAGTATATCAAAAACCAAAACTTACGTTTAAAATACTTTCCTGAAAAGACTAATAATGCTGATGTACTCGAAAGCATAGCACTTATTAAGTATAAAAATAAAATCGGAACTTTAGAGGAAAGATTAGAAGCTTTTGAAGCTATCGTTAAGGAAGACGCCGATAATTTTGATTCTCCTGTAGCACTTTATGCTTACTTTAGAATAGCCAACACGCTTAATGATGAAGGCAAGCGTGACATCCAGTTTTTATTTGATAAGTACGATGAAGTTATTGGGCTACTTGAAACTCAAGAAAACAAAAAAGCAACTCAAGCAAAACCTTTAATAACTAAAGAACAGAATAATGAAGAATTAACAAAACGTGAAAAGCGTATATTGAAAAATTCTGAAATTTATTTAAGAAATTACAGTAAAATTAAAGGTAGTGTTAATGGCTTATTAGGAAGCAAAGCCGATTGTGATAACTTGATTCCTATGTACCAAAAAGATTTTGAGGCTAAAAAAGCCGATATCGAATGGTTAAAAAATGCAGCAAGTCGTCTTTATGCTAAAGAATGTACTTCAGACCCAATTTTCTTTAAAGTAGTAGAAGCTCAAAATCAACTTGAACCTTCAGCTAAAACTGCTTTATATTTAGGCCGTTTAGCGCAAGAAAATGGTGAAATGAACAAAGCACTTGATTACTACAAACAATCTGCAAATTTAGAAGATTCTAAATCTAATAAAGCACGTGTTTTTTACAGCATTGCAGAAACTTACAAAAACATGGGAAGTTACTCTTCAGCAAGAAATTACTTCAGAAAAGCGCTTGATCTGAAGCCTTCGCTTGGAGCTGCTTATTTAAAAATAGCCGAAATGTATGCTAAAAGTGCTAACAATTGTGGTGAAACAAGTTTCGAGAAAAGAGCTATCTATTGGTTAGCTGCTGATTATGCAAACCGTGCTGGACGTGTAGACCCTGCATTGAAATCTAATGCTGCAGCAGCCGCAGAAAGCTACAGAGCACGCGCGCCACAAAAAACTGATATTTTTCAAGAAGGTATGAGTGGTAAAACAGTAACGTTTTCTTGTTGGGTAGGCGAATCTGTTAAAGTACCGAGTTACTAAACATGTTTCGAAACCTCATAATTATTAAAAAAAGTATTGTTGCTTTACTATGGGCAACAATACTTTTTTCTTGTAAAGGCAACTTAGATGAGGTCAATAAACGCAATCAAATTTCTAACGATCCACAAGCAAAAGCTTACGACATTAACCTATTTTATACTGATAGCGGCAAAGTAAAAGTCAATTTAAGAAGCCCTTTAGTTTTAGATTATACCCATTTTGAATTTCCTTATCGCGAATTTCCCAATACAGTAGATGTCGATTTTTTTGATGCCGATTCTTCCAAATCAAGCATTTTTGCCAAATATGCCATTATTTATGAGCAAACAGGTTTAGTTGATATGCAAGATAGCGTTTCAATAACAACAGCAGATGGTTTAATTTTGCAAGCTAAACAGTTATATTGGGACCAAAATAAAGGCTGGATTTTTACAGATCAAAATTACACGATTACCATGCCAAATGGCACCACAAATAACGGACAAGGTTTTGATGCTAATCAAAAATTTACTATTTTCATTTCAAGATCAAATAGAGGAAAACAGATTATAGACCAAGAAAACGAATTATAAAAAACACTATGAAATTTTTTAAGTATTTTGAATACGCCTACATTGCCTTTGCAGCTTTTTTTATTTATGAAGCCATAAAATCTTGGTCTGAAAACCAACAACAAAGTTATTTATATCTATTTTTATCTGCAGTAGCTGTATTTATGTATTTCTTCAAACGTAAATTCAGAAAAAAATACGAAGATAAATCAAATAAATGAGTGTCACCATTCTGGTTATTTTAGTTTCGCTATTGCTTTCAGCCTTTTTTTCAGGCATGGAAATAGCCTTTGTATCCTCAAATAAAGTTCATATAGAACTCGAGAAAAACCAACAAAATTTAACCAGCAAAGTTTTAAAGATACTTACCGATAAACCTTCAAAGTTTATTGCTGCAATGCTTATCGGCAACAATATCGCACTAGTTGTTTACGGTATTTTTATGGGCGATTTAATAATCAATTGGTTTCAAAGTTTAGCGCCTTACAATAATATAATTTTAGAATACCTGTTAACCGAAGCAAGTTTGTTTTCACAAACTTTAATTTCAACATTAGTAATTTTACTTACAGCAGAATTTTTACCCAAAGTATTTTTTCAAGTTTACGCCAATACCATGTTAAAGATATTTGCCATACCAGCATTTATTTTTTACAGCATCTTTTATATTATTTCTATATTCATTATTTGGATATCAGACTCAGTTTTAAGAGTATTTTTTAAAGTTGAAGGAGATCAAGTTCAACTAAACTTTAGTAAAGTAGAATTAGGTAATTACATTAACGAACAAATGGAAGCTATTGACGAGCAAGAAGAAGTTGACTCTGAAATACAACTCTTTCAAAACGCGCTTGAATTTTCAGATGTAAAAGCTCGCGAAGTCATGATTCCTAGAAATGAAATTGTTTCTGTAGATATTGACGTCCAACAAGGTGAATTAAGCCAAAAATTTACAGAAACTGGACTTTCGAAAATTTTAGTTTACCAAGCTAATAATGACGACATCTTAGGCTACATCCATTCATTTGAACTCTTTAAAAAACCAAAACATTTAAGAGAAATAGTGCGTAAAGTCGTTTTTGTGCCAGAAACCATGCTTGTAAAAGATGTTTTAAACTTAATGATTAAAAAGCGTACCAGCATTTCGGTAGTTGTCGATGAATATGGCGGTACAAGTGGTATAATGACCACAGAAGATATTGTAGAAGAGCTATTTGGAGAAATTGAAGATGAGCATGACTCAGCCGAATTAACAGAAGAGCAACTATCAGAACACCACTTCAAATTTTCTGCCCGTCACGAAGTAGACTATCTTAATGAAAGCTACAAACTCAACCTACCAGAAAGCGATAATTATGAAACACTAGGCGGTTTAATCGTTAATCACGCTGAAGAAATTCCCGATATTGGGAGTGAAATTACCATTGATAATTTTCATATTAAAATATTAGAAGCTTCTTCTAAAAAAATTGAACTCGTCTACATTCGAGTTGGTGAAGATTAAGTTTAAAATTAGTTACATAGCATTTTCAATCTCTAAAAGCTATATTTCATTATATTTGATTAGATTGAAAATTGAAAACCTATGAAATCTTTATTAAAAGTATGTTGTATTTTTCTACTATTAAGTATGACAACAGTCGCTCAAACCACCTATATTCACGCAGGCCATTTTATTGATGTTGAAAAAGGCAAATTACTTAAAAAACATACCATAATAGTTGAAGGAACCACAATAAAAAGTATAAAAAAAGGCTACACTAAAATTCCTTCTAAGGCTAATTACATCGACTTAAAATCATCTACTGTAATGCCAGGTTTGTTTGATATGCACGTGCATTTAGAAACCGAAACTTCAAAAAACGGCTACATAAAACGCTTTACCGAAAATGATGCCGATGTGGCTTTTAAGGCTGTTAAACATGCTAAAATTACCTTAGAAGCCGGATTTACATCAGTAAGAGACTTAGGTGGTAGTGGCGTTAATACAAGCTTAAGAGATGCTATTAACAAAGGTTACGTAATTGGTCCTCACGTCTATTCAGCCGGAAAATCAATTGCCACAACTGGTGGTCATGCCGATCCCACAAATGGATATCGAAAAGAACTTATGGGAAATCCAGGACCAAAACAAGGCGTTATTAATAGCCCAGAAGATGCTAGAAAAGCTGTAAGGCAGCGTTATAAGAATGGTGTAGATGTTATAAAAATCACAGCTACTGGTGGTGTATTAAGCTTAGCTAAGAACGGGCAAAACCCACAATTTTTTGATGATGAACTTCAAGCCATAGTTCAAACAGCAAATGATTACGGTTTTTTAACAGCTGCACATGCTCATGGTGATGATGGTATGCAACGTGCGATTAAAGCAGGAATCAAAACTATTGAACATGGTACCTACATGAGTGAAGAAACAATGCAACTTATGAAAAAACATGATGCTTACCTTGTCCCAACTATAACGGCCGGAAAAAGCGTCGCTAAGTTAGCTGAAATCCCAAATTACTACCCAGAAGTCGTTGTACCAAAGGCCAAAGCCGTTGGACCTCAAATTCAAGGCACCTTTGCTAAAGCCTATAAAAATGGCGTTAATATTGCCTTTGGAACTGATGCTGGAGTTTTTAAACATGGCGATAATGCTAAAGAATTTGGTTATATGGTTGAAGCCGGAATGCCAGCTATAGAAGCTATACAATCAGCTACAATTATAGCTGCCAAACTACTAAAGGTATATAATGAATTTGGTTCCTTAAATGAAGGCAAACAAGCAGACATAATTGCTGTTCCAGGAAATCCACTAAAAAATATTTCTTTGTTAGAACAGGTTAATTTCGTGATGAAAGGCGGAAAAGTTTATGTAAAACCATAACACCATTATAAAGAAATTTTACAACCTTTAATTTAAGTTAATGCTCATGTTGACCAATTTGAAAAATTCTATATTTGTAACCTAATATTAAGTCTTTAAAATTACTAGATATGTATCCACAAGAACTCGTAAAGCCAATGCAGGAAGAGCTAACTAGCATCGGTTTTGAAGAATTAAAAAGTAAATCTGATGTCTCTAATGCTTTAGCAAAATCAGGAACTACATTAGTTGTTGTTAATTCAGTATGTGGTTGTGCTGCAGCAAATGCCCGTCCAGGCGCAAAGCAGTCTTTAGGTCACTCAAAAAAACCAGATCATTTGGTAACCGTATTTGCAGGTGTTGACAAAGAAGCAACTGATGAAGCACGTGCTCAAATGGTACCGTTTCCACCAAGTTCACCTTCGATGGCTTTATTTAAAGATGGTGAATTAGTACATATGTTAGAGCGTCATCATATCGAGGGCAGACCTGCAGAAATGATAGCCGATAACTTAAAAAGTGCTTATGATGAGCATTGTTAATTTATTACAAGTTTTTTAATTAACCTAAAGCCGTTAAAATAACGGCTTTTGTATTTTTTACACAATGCGAAAAGTTATTGCTAGCATCTTATCGGTTCCATTTTATTTAGCATTTGGCTTATGCTTAGTTATTTTTCATGTAGTACAAGTAATTTGCTTTAAAGGTTTCGGTTACCAAGCCCACAAAAAAAGTGTTGATATCTTTAATTTCTTTCTACTAAGATGTCTCAATTTACTTGGTAATTGGGTAAGTTTTGAAAATAACTTCAACTTTAAACGAAATCAGCCACATATTATAATTGCTAATCATCAAAGTATGTTCGATATTCCACCTTTAATTTGGCATCTTCGGCAGCTTCATCCTAAATTTATTTCAAAAAAAGAATTAGGTAAAGGAATTCCAGGTATTTCGTATAATTTGAAACATGGCGGTTCAGTTTTAATTGATCGAAACGATAGAAATCAAGCGCTTAATGCAATTTCAAAATTTGGTCAATATCTAAATCAATTTAATCGTTCTGCCGTTATTTTTCCTGAAGGAACACGCTCTAGAACTGGTAAGCCAAAAGCCTTTTCAAGAAATGGGCTAAAAACTTTATTTGAACATTGCCCTACTGCTAAAATTGTTTCTGTGAGTATAAATAACTCATGGAAATTACAAAAATTTGGCATGTTCCCGATGAATGTAGGCCTGAACTTAAAATTTAAAGTTCACCAGACTTTAGACCTGGCTGAATTTGATAATTATGATACTTTAATTGATCAAGTTGAGGCAACTATTACAGAACATATTTTACCCGTTAAAACTACTTAACAATGAAAGATGAATTTTATGCCTATATCCAAAAGTTACAAGACCATATCACAAATGCTCTAGAGCAAGTAGATGGCAAAGCAAAATTTAAAGAAGATCTTTGGGAACGTTCTGAAGGTGGTGGAGGCAGAACACGAGTTATTGAAAACGGAGCAGTTTTTGAAAAAGGTGGCGTAAACATTTCAGCCGTTTATGGTGCTTTACCAAGTTCTATGCAAAAGTATTTTGGGGTTAAAGATTGTGATTTTTTTGCTTGTGGACTTAGTCTTGTTATTCACCCTAAAAATCCTATGGTACCAACTGTACATGCTAATTGGCGGTATTTTGAAATGTATAATTCGGCAGGTGAAATTATTGACCAATGGTTTGGTGGTGGACAAGATTTAACACCATACTATTTATTTGAAGAAGATGCCCAACATTTTCATAAAGTTTGTAAAGCAGCTTGCGATCATCACGACCAAAATTTCTATAAACAATATAAAAAACGCTGTGATGATTATTTCTGGAATAGTCACCGAAACGAAGCAAGAGGCATAGGCGGATTATTTTTTGACTATTTAAAGAAAAACGAAACCCATGATATGAAAGATTGGTTCAACTTTGTAACTGAAGTTGGAGATTCATTCACTGAAGCTTACATTCCGATTGTTAATAAGCGAAAAGATATATCTTACAATGCAAAGCAGCGTGAATGGCAAGAAATAAGACGTGGGCGATATGTTGAGTTTAATTTAGTTCACGATAAAGGCACTTTATTCGGACTAAAAACCAATGGCCGTATAGAAAGTATTTTAATGAGTTTACCACCTCATGTGCAATGGCAATACAACCACAGACCAGAACCTCACTCTGAAGAAGCAAAATTATTAGAGGTTTTAAGCAAACCGAAAGATTGGGTTTAACAGGATATTAAATTAATAAACATTATTGCTGAAGGATAAAATAATTTGATTTGTGAGACTCTTAAACAAGTCTTAACCCCATATTAACAGGATAAAAAAGACTTTTTGGTATATTTGAGTAAACCTTAATAAATACAAAATTATGTCAAATAACACAGGAAATACAATTATCGCATTATTAACAGGAGCAACTATTGGTGCCGGATTAGGTTTACTTTATGCTCCGAAAAGTGGAAAAGAAACACGCAAAGATTTAAAAGATGGCGCCAATGACTTAAAAGATAGTCTTTCAAGTCAATATGACGATATTTCTCATCAATTAGCCGACTTTACAAATAGAACTAAAAATGATATTGAAAAGCGCTTAGAGCATACCTTCAATTCTACCAATCAAAAAGCTGATGACATGTTAAGTAAACTTCAGGCTGAGTTGGATGAATTGAAAAAGAAAAATGAAAAGCTTCAAAAAGAGTTGAAATCAGCTACTAAATAAGTAGAATGAAAGCAGTTAAAGATCATGTCGAGCATCTGTCTGAAGATTCTCAAAATTACCTTAAAAGCTTAATTGCGTATTACAAGTTAGACGCATTTAAAAAGCTAAGTAAAAGCCTTGTAGCTTCCTTAAATTTGTTACTCATAGGTGGTATAGGGCTTTTACTCTTCTTATTTATTTCGATTGGTTTATCATTTTTAATAGGAGAGAGTTTAGGTAAAGTTGCTTATGGTTTTTTAATAATGGGTGGCTTTTATGTTATACTTTTCTTTTTAAGTTTAGCTTTTGCCAAACCTTTTATTGAACGTAAAGTTCTCACTTTTTTAAGCCAGGTTATTAATGATTCTGAAGCTAAAGCAGAAGATTTAACATCTAATGAATAAATTATGAAGACTTATAATTCCTTTAAAGAACTTGATAAAGATTTGCGCATCAAACGTTTAGAAGCTGATATTTATAAACAAAAGGCTAAAATTGATATTACATTTATCAAAGATAGCCTTAGTTTCAGTAATTTAATGTCTGAATTAATTAGTCAATTAGGTCAAAAGTATATTCTAAAGAAAATAGGCATAAATTTGCTAAAGAAGATTAAGTTATAGTTATTCATCATTGTTAGAATTATCTTCGCTTAACTGTTCTTTATTATAACGTTTCATTTCCTCACCAATTTGGCTAGAAGCTCTAAAAGAAGTTATCATCTGATTAAGCATATCACTACCAGCTTCAGGTGAATTTGGCATTAAAATTAAATTAGAATTATTTTTCTCGCCTATAGATTGAAGTGTATCGTAATGTTGAGTAACCACAATTAATGCTGAAGCTTCTTGAGAGTTGATGCCTACATTATTTAAAACATCTACACTTTCTTCTAAACCTCGCGCAATTTCTCTTCGTTGATCGGCAATACCTTGTCCTTGTAGACGCTTACTTTCGGCCTCAGCACGTGCTTTAGCCACAATTTTAATACGCTCTGCTTCGGCTTCGTATTCTGCTGCAACCTTTTCCCTTTCAGAAGCATTAATACGGTTCATTGATTCTTTTACTTTTTCATCAGGGTCAATATCAGTAACTAAAGTTTTAATAATATCGTAACCGTAATCAAGCATGGCGTCGTTGAGTTCTGCTTTAACTGCGTTAGCAACATCATCTTTGCGCTCAAAAACATTATCAAGTTTCATTTTAGGAACTTCGGCACGAACAACATCAAACACATAAGATGTTATTTGGGCAGCTGGACTTTCAAGTTTATAAAATGCATCGTAAACATTAGCACGCATCACTTGATATTGAACAGATACTTTTAAGTGAACAAAAACATCATCTTTAGTTTTAGTTTCTACAATGACATCTAGTTGTTGAATTTTTAGGTTAATTCGGCCAGCAATTCGATCAATAACAGGAATTTTAATTTGTAAACCTGAGTTTCTTACGCTATTAAAGCGCCCAAAACGTTCTACAATAGCAGCAGTTTGTTGTTTTACTGTAAAAATACTAACCAATAAGAGTAAGGCTAGAAGTACAATAATGAAAATTGTTAAAAAGTCCATAGATTTAATTTTTGATTTAAAGATGCATTAAAAATAGTATTTAACTTGAATAATAAAGCAAGTAAAACTAAATCTAACGTAAGAAATTATATTTTATTAAATTTTAAAATGATTACGGACTTACAAAATTTAAGCTCACATTAAAAAATAAGGGATTATCTAAGCTATTTACCATTCCGAACTGTTGATCACCAAAAAAACCTCTAAAAAAGTCACCATTACCATCAAGTTGGTCAGCATCGTAAGACCAATCCCAGCGATAGCCTGCTTGTATACTTGCCCAAATAAAACCAGATATTTTGGTTTGTAATTCAATTTTAGGTCTTACCTCTCCGCGTCTAATTTCATATGAATTTCCATCAACAGAATAGTCATCGATCCGGTAGCTTTGACCTTCTAAATCAAAACCTGTTAATAAAATTGTATTAGGGTTGAAGTTATAGCGAACATAAGCACGCGCAGGGAAAAGAATTTCTGTTCCCCATTTACGATTTTCTGAAGTCCAGTCGTACATAATTACCGGTACATAATTAAGGTTTCCTACACGATAAGTTCGTGCTACACCAATACCCCAACGATAATAATCGTTAACACGTTTTCCATAAACGGCAGCTAAACTATAACGTATGGTGCTTAAGGATTGTAAGTTTTCAAAATCGTAGTTGCCGCTTAAATCCATCTGACCTTGAAAAACGAGAAAATTAGTTTCATTCAATGGAAAGAAGAATGTGTTAGTCCAATTCAAATTCTTTAAGCCATCTTCGTTTAAAATACGTCCTAAAGTACGGGCTTGTGTGCCATCTGGTAAAATTACAGGGTTTGTTGGCGAATTAAGACTTTCTGAAATATCATAACTTGTTTCCATATAATTTATACCTGACTGCCAGACAAAACTACTTTTAGAAATAATAGGAATATTGGTTTTTATTCTTAAACCGCCTGTAAATTTTGCTCGTCCTGTTTCATTTATGTTAGGGTTTTCTTCTTCAACATCATAACCACTATTAGGATTAGATTGTGGAAAACGTACATCAGAAAATTCATATTTATATGGCATTTGAATGTCATAACCAACACTAATAAACTTTTGTGGACTCATGCCTAATATGGTTGGTTTAGCATAGCGTTTAATAGGTGTATCATCTTCTAACTCATAGCTATCGTAAATGCTATAATCTTCTTCCTCTTCACCTTCGACTTGTGAAAACCCAAAGTTACTACAAACTAGAAGTAGTAACGTAAAAACTGAAAACCTAAGATCATGTTTCATGCGCTTATTTTTTAAGAACTAATCTTCTCCATGTATCCGTACGTCCAAAAGTTTTAACACCAACATATCCACGAATATCCATGACGTTTTCGTCTTTTAATGTAATTACGCAACTATAAGTTTTACCATTTTGAGGATCGTAAATGGTTCCTTCTTCCCAGGTATTATCTCCTACATAAACAAAGTCTTTTAACATTCGATAGCCTCTTAATGGTACATCTTGCATGCTTTCGTCTGGATTGTTAATATCTGTTTTCGGTTTTCCGGTTTCTGGGTCTTTTGGCTCTCTCAGCCAGACTATTTTGCCATAGTATTTGTCGCCAATTTTATCTATTTTAACTTTTACTTTACCGTTACTCGGTTCCCAAACACCAAGAATAGCATCGGCATCTTGAGCGAAACCAATGTAACAAAATAAACAAAAGACAAGAGTGAAAAGTGTAGATTTCATGGTATATAAATATTAAAGTTTAAATTATTTAGAAGTTTCAATTTGAAAGGTAAGTAGTAACTCGAAGTTTATATCATCATAATATTCTTGATCAAGAATGTCGAAATCAGCCACAAAAATAATTTCGTTATCAGCGAAAGCTTCTTCAAAATCTTCTTGGATCTCAGCAACACTTAAGTTATTTTTTTTGGTGGTATCTAAGTTTGTATCTAGTAAGCCAATACGTTTCATAGAAGTGTTTTTTGATTTCATTTCCATAACCACTTTACCTATTTCAGGGTAAGATTCACCATTTACTGGCATGATTTCTATATTTGAAATATGCGCATCTTCAATAGTAATTTCGTCACCGTCTTGGTTGGTAAATAAGTCGTCTAACGCAAACGACCACTGAGCAGTTGCTGTATTGGGGCCTTGAAAAAATGGGCCAGAGGCTTTAAGCTTTAAAATTGGTGTTTTAACTATTTGTTTTTCTGTAGTTCCAGAGCATGCTGTTAAAAATATTGCACAAAATAAAATTCCAAATAATCTGACATTCATGATTTAACAATTTTAAACAAATCTAATTAAAACTTGTTTATTTTTCCATAAATCAGAAAAAAAAAGCCAAATTATTTAAGAATTCACTTTTAAAATTTAATAAGCTAAATTAATTATTGTCTAACTTATTTATTGCAGCCTCTATACGATTTAGTGTTTCTGATTGGCCAATTGCTGCAGCAATATTAAAAATACTTGGTCCTTGCATAGCACCAACTAATGCTAGGCGCAATGGTTGCATTACTTTCCCAAAACCTAATTCATGATCGGTAATCCATTTTTTTACAGCTTGCTCTAAACCTTCTTCTGTAAATGGTTTTTGAGTTGAAATAACATCATCATTCAATTGACGCATTAGTTCAGATGTACCAGATTTCCAAGCTTTTTTAGATGCTTTTGAGTCGTATGTTTCTGGTGCTTGAAAATAAAAGTGTGATAATTCCCAAAAATCACTAACAAAAGTAGCTCGTTCACGAATAGTGGCTACAACATGTTCGATGTAAGGAATGCCAACATCAATCCCTTTTTGATTTAAAATTAATTTATACTGGCTTACTAGAGTATTTATTGGTGCTTGCTTTAAGTAATGCTGTTGAAACCATTTTAACTTTTCGGGATCGAATTTTGCACCACCTTTGTGAACTCTTGTCAAATCAAAAGCTTCAATAAGTTCATCTAAATTATAAAATTCTTTATCTGTACCATCATTCCAACCTAATAAAACTAGTGTGTTTACTAGGGTTTCTGGTAGATAGCCGTCTTCGCGATAACCTTTTGAAGTTTCACCTGATGTTGGGTCGTTCCATTCTAATGGAAAAACAGGAATGCCTAACTTGTCGCCATCGCGTTTACTTAATTTGCCTTTTCCGTTGGGTTTTAAAATTAGTGGCAGGTGCGCAAATTTTGGTGGTTCCCAACCAAAAGCCTCATATAGTGAAACATGAAGTGGTAGCGATGGAAGCCATTCTTCTCCACGAATAACATGTGTTATTTGCATTAAGTGATCATCAACTATATTAGCTAAATGATAAGTTGGTAAACCATCGCTTTTAAACAATATTTTATCATCTAACACAGCCGAATCTACTTCAATTAAACCTCTAATTACATCTTTTAAATGTAAATGACGACTTACTGATGTTTTAAATCTAATTACATAATCGTCGCCTCGCTTCAAACGTTCATCTAATTCGGTTTTAGATAAATTTAAAGAGTTATTAAGCGACTGACGTGTTTGAGGTCCGTAAGCAAATTTTTCTCCTTTGGCTTCGGCTTGTTGACGAAGTTGATTTAATTGTTCTGGTGTATCAAAAGCATAGTAAGCTTTGCCATGCTCAATGAGTTGATTTACGTATTTTATATAAATATCTTTGCGTTCACTTTGTTTGTAAGGACCAAAATTGCCTTCTTTTCCTGGACCTTCATCATAAGGAATACCAGCCCAATTTAAACTTTCAATGATGTAGTTTTCAGCGCCTTCAACAAAACGATTTTGGTCAGTATCTTCAATACGCAGAATAAATTTACCGTCATTTTTTTTTGCAAATAAGTAGTTATAAAGTGCGGTTCTTAAACCACCAATATGTAATGGTCCTGTTGGACTAGGAGCAAATCTTACGCGAACACTTGTAGACATATTTTCTATTTTTTGACAAAGATAAAATTAATTAAGGGTTTACAGAAAACAGTACAAAGCATTAAGTTTAGATATTAGGTTTTTAATGTGTGGTTGAGTTTAATGTTTTTAAACCTGTTTTGCTTGTTAAAACACAATTAACCTCATCATTAACATTCGCATTTTTAATACCTTAGCAAATTATAGATTTATCTAATGCAGCATTATCAACAAATTGAACATAAACTTTCGCAGTTTATTAAAAAATACTATTACAACCAGTTATTAAAAGGTTCTATTATAAGCTTAGGCTCTATCTTAGCACTAAGTATTTTAATAGCGGCTGTAGAATATTTTTTATGGCTAAACCCGACTGGTCGTTTAATTTTACTCATAGTTGGCTGTTTTATAATGCTGGCTATTTTAAGCCTGTTTGTTATTAAGCCAATTTTAAAACTGACTAAAATTTCGAAAGGAATTGATTTTTACAGCGCTTCAAACTTAATAGGTCAACACTTTAAAGAGGTTAATGATAAACTCACAAATATTCTTCAATTAAAAGAACAAGGTGCTTCAAACGAATTTATCATTGCTAGTATCGAGCAAAAATCTAAAGAAATTAGGTCTATTCCTTTTCAAATGGCTGTTAACTTCAGTTATAATTTGAAATATTTACGTTTTGCTGTAATTCCGCTGCTAATTATTGTGGCGATTTGGGTCTCAGGACAAGGTCAATTTTTTTCAGATTCTTATTTCCGAATGGCTAATTATGAAAAAGAATTTGAGCCACCAGCACCATTTCGATTTCAGGTTTTGAACGATAGTTTAACGGCTATTGCTGGAAGAGATTTCACTATCAAGGTTAAAACCTCTGGCCAAATTGCACCAGAACAAATAAACATTCATCTTAATGATGAAAAATTTAGTTTAGAACAACTGGCTGATGGAAGTCATATTTTTAATTTACAAAACCTGACAAAAACAACCGAATTTTTTTTAAGTGCCAATGGACTAAAATCTAAAACTTACAAGATTTCATTATTAAAAACCCCGGAATTGAAAGGTTTAGCCTTGCAGTTGAAGTTTCCATCTTATATTAATCGTCCGCCTTCAAATATAAATGGAACTGGAAACGCAACAATCCCTGAAGGTACTGAAATTCTTTGGCAAATTTCTACTGCTCATACTACTCAAGTCAATTTATTAAGTAATACAAAAACAATAGCTTTTAATGCTGAAAATAATCTATTTAAGTACCAACAAAAAATACGGCAAAACCTTGATTATCAGATCAGTATTTCGAATGCCTTGTTTTCTAATTATGAAACATTAAACTATCAAATAAAAGTGGTTAAAGATGAGTATCCACAGCTTAAACTTCAAAGTAAGCAAGATACCATCAATCAAAAACAACGCTACTTTTTTGCAAAGCTTAGTGACGATTATGGTTTAACAAAAGCAGAAATTGAAATTACAAATACAAAAACCGATTCAAGTTTTACAAAACCTATTTCAATTGCAAAAAATTCATTTGCAACCTTTAATTACGCAGTTCCTAATCCCGAATTAAAATTTAAACCAGGCAATACTTATCGCTATGTCTTTAAAGTTTATGATAATGATGCTGTAAATGGTCGTAAAAGTTCGCAGTCTGAAGTTTTTTATTTCAATAAACCAAGTCAAGTTGAAGCAAAAAAAGAAAATCTTAAGCAACAACAAGAAGCTATAAACCAGATAAATCAATCACTTTCTAAAAACAAAGCAGCCAAGAAAGAACTGTCAGATTTAAAACAAATAAGCAAAGAAAAGCAGCAACTAAATTATACTGATAAGCAAAAACTAAGACGCTTTGTTGAACGTCAAGAACAGCAAATGGTATTAATGAAGTCTTATGCCAAAAAATTAGAAAAACAACTTGAAGATTTAGACAGTGAAAATCAAGATAAAAAAGAACTTCAAAATCGTTTAGAACAAAATCAAGAAAAAATTGACCAAAACAAAAAATTATTAGATGAATTAAAAAAGCTTCAAGAAAAAATTGATCAAGAAAACTTAGATAATGCGCTTGAGGAGTTTGATAAAGAACAGAAAAAGCAAGAACAAAGCTTAGAACAGTTGTTAGAATTAACCAAACATTTTTATTTAGAAGAAAAACAGAAGCAATTGGCAGACGAGTTGAAATCTCTTGCTGAAAAACAAGAAAACTTAGCTAAGAGCAAAGAAAATTCATCAGAAAAACAAAAAGACCTTAGTCAAGAGTTTAAACAACTGCAGGATGAAATTAAGCAACTAAAAGAAGAAAATGAAAACTTAGAAAAGCCGATGGATATTGGCAGCGATAAGTTTTTAGAAGAAAATATTAAGTCAGATCAAAAAACTGCTGAAGAAGAACTATCTGAGTCTGAAAAAAACAGTAATAAACAGCAATCTAAACAAAAAGCACAAAAGGCACAGCAAAACGCAGCAAAACAAATGCGTCAATTATCTAAAAAAATGCAACAGCAAATGATGGCAGGTGGTATGCAACAACAGCAAGAAGACGCCGAAATGCTTAAGCAAATTTTAGATAACCTTATTGTATATTCTATAGAGCAAGAAAAATTGATGAACGATTTCTCGAAACTTACTAATAAAAATCCATTATTTCCCTCAAAGTTAAGACGTCAAGCCGAGTTACGTGAAAACTTTAAACATGTTGATGATAGCTTATTTGAATTAGCAAAACGCAATATGATGATCACTTCTTTAGTCAATAACGCTATTGAAGATATTAAATTTAATACTATAAAAACTTTAGAAAATCTATCAGAAAATAAAATAGGTCGAGGTATAAGTTACCAACAATATATCATGAAAGATGCTAATCAATTAGCAAACTTATTAAGTCAATCGCTTGATCAAATGCAACAGCAAATGAATGGATCTGGTCAAGGTCAAGGAGGTAAGCCGAAACCTGGCCAGGGCCAAGGATCAGGACAACAATTATCAGATATTATAAAATCTCATGACGAACTTTCAAAAGCCATGAAGAAAGGCCAACAAAAAGGCCAAAAACCAGGGAATAAATCTGATGGAGAAGAAGGTCAAGAAGCCAATGAAGGTGGAGATAAAAATGGAAACAAAGGTAAAAATGGTAATTCTGGAGGAGATAATCAAGGTGGAAAAAATGGTAAAGGTCAATCTAATAGCAATGCTAGTGAAAAAGGACAAAGCAATAATGAGCCTAATGCTGGTGAAAGCGCTGATGAAATTTATCGAATTTTTAAACAACAACAAAAATTACGACAACAGCTTGAAGACCGTATTAAAGAATTAGGTTTAAATGCTAATTCTAAGGCTCTTGAAAAAAGTTTAAATGAGCTTGAACAAGAACTGCTTATGAAAGGCTTTACAAATAAACTTCTGCAGAAAATGGAATCGGTGAAACACCAGCTTTTAAAACTTGAAGAAGCTGCCAATAAGCAAGGGAAAGATCAGCAGCGACAAGCTGAAACTAACACAAAAACCTTCAATAACAATCAGCAAAAATGGATTGAAAAATCTAAAGAATATTTTAATTCAACTGAATTATTAAATCGCCAACAATTACCTTTGCAACCAAAATTTAAATTGCTTATTGAGCAATACTTTAAAATAACAAATGATTAATTTTGAATCTCAAAATGATTTTAAACTCTACAATCCAAAAGCATATATGCAGTGGATTGAAAATGTGGTTGTGAGTGAAGAGTTTAACCTTGAAGAATTGCAGTTCATCTTCTGTAATGACGATTATTTACTTAAGATTAATCAACAGTTTTTAAATCATGATACTTACACAGACATAATCACGTTTGATCAAAGTGTTGGAAAAAACATTTTAGCAGAAATTTATATCAGTACTGAACGCGTTGCAGAAAACGCAAAAACTTATAAAGTTAGTTTTGATAATGAGTTGAAACGAGTTATTATTCACGGTGTATTGCATTGCATGAGATTTGGTGATAAGACCGAAGAAGAGCAATTGAAAATGCGAGAAAAAGAAAATGAAAAAATACAAATGTTCCACGTGGAACAAAACTAATTTCTATGTTTGAACATGAATATGACGTAATCGTGGTGGGTGGTGGCCACGCTGGGAGCGAGGCCGCAGCGAGTGCTGCAAATATGGGTTGCAAAACATTACTCATCACCATGAACTTACAAAACATTGCACAAATGTCATGCAATCCAGCTATGGGCGGAATTGCAAAGGGTCAAATTTTAAGAGAAATTGATGCTATGGGCGGTTATAGTGGTATTGTTTCAGACACAAGTGCTATTCAGTTTAAAATGCTTAATAAATCAAAAGGGCCAGCGATGTGGAGTCCTCGTGTACAAAGCGATAGGATGTTATTTGCTGAGCACTGGAGATTAAAGTTAGAACAAACCAAAAATCTTGATTTTTATCAAGAAATGGTTGCTGGGTTGTTAATCAAAAATGATAAAATTGCAGGAGTAAAAACCTCGCTTGGATTAGAAGTAAAATCTAAAGCCGTTGTATTAACTAATGGTACTTTCTTAAATGGTTTAATTCATATTGGTGAGAAAAATTTTGGTGGTGGAAGAGCAGGTGAGCGTGCTTCAACTGGAATAACAAAAGATTTGATTGATCTAGGTTTCGAAGCTGGACGAATGAAAACAGGTACACCGCCAAGAGTTGATGGACGTTCGCTTGATTTCAGCAAAATGATTGAACAAGCAGGCGATGAAAAACCTGATAAATTTTCATATTCAAACGAAACAAAGCCTTTAACAAAACAACGTTCTTGTCATATGACGTACACTTCGCCAGAAGTACACGATTTGTTAAGAGAAGGTTTTGATCGCTCACCAATGTTTAATGGTGCCATCGAAAGTGCAGGACCTAGGTATTGCCCAAGTATTGAGGATAAAATTCATCGATTTGCAAGTAAAGATCGACACCAAATATTTGTTGAACCAGAAGGCTGGAACACAGTTGAATACTATATTAATGGTTTTTCAACATCTTTACCTGAAGATGTTCAATTTAAGGCCTTAAAATCAGTTGAGGGATTCGAAAAAGTGAAATTTTTTAGACCAGGTTATGCAATTGAGTACGATTACTTTCCACCAACCCAACTAAAGCATACCCTAGAAACTAAATTGGTCGATAATCTCTACTTTGCAGGACAAATTAATGGTACAACAGGCTACGAAGAAGCAGCATCTCAAGGACTTATGGCAGGAATAAACGCTGCACTGAAACTTCAGGAAAAAGAAGAATTCATTTTACAACGTAATGAGGCTTACATTGGAGTTTTAATAGATGATTTAATTACAAAAGGAACAGAAGAACCTTATAGGATGTTTACTTCGAGAGCTGAATACAGAACTTTACTCCGACAAGATAATGCTGACTTCAGACTAACTGAACGTGCATTTAAGTTAGGCTTAGCATCGGAAGAACGCTACAAAGCAATGCTCGAAAAGAAAGAAAAGTCTGAGAAATTTGTAAAATTCTTCGAAAACGAAAGTGTAACCACTACGGAAATGAATCCTATTTTGGAATCAAAAAACTCTAAGCCTATAAAACAACAGGGGAAAATGTTCAAAATTTTTGCACGTCCTAATGTCACGATGGATGATATGTTGCAAGTTGAAAAAGTTAAAACCTATGTTGAAGGAAATGATATTGGCAAAAGTGTTTTAGAACAAGTTGAAATACAAGTAAAGTATTCAGGCTATATTGATAAAGAAAAACAAAATGCTGACAAATTAAATCGATTAGAGAATATAAAAATTCCGTATGACTTCGACTATTCAGTTTTACAATCTATGTCATTCGAGGCAAGAGAAAAGCTAAACAAAATTAAACCTAGGACAATATCGCAAGCATCTCGTGTTAGTGGTGTAAATCCTAGTGATATTTCTGTACTTTTAGTTCATATGGGTCGATAATGTTTCACGTGGAACAATTAAAAAATGGAAATAACTGATTGGGCACATTCTAAAGAAAAATTTAAACTTGAAACAGTTCAGAAAGGTGTTTACAAACTTTCTGAAATTCCTGAAAGTCTAGAAAAATATTACAACTTTAATGATTATATATCTCATCACAATCAGAAGAAAACGCTTACTGAAAAGATTTATCAAGGTGTAAAACATTTAATGTTTAAAAAAAAGTTGAATCTCATAAACCAATATACAAGTCAAAAAACATTGAAGATCTTAGATTATGGCTGTGGTGTTGGTGAATTTGTTTCCTATTTAAAAGATAATGGTCATCAAGCTGATGGATTTGAGCCCAATGAAAACGCTAGAAAAATCGCTATTGATAATGGTGTAAGACTAGTGAACGAATCACTAAATCAACATAAGTATGATGTAATTTGCCTCTATCATGTCTTAGAGCATATCGAAGACATAGATGATAAACTAAAAATGCTATATAATCATTTAAATTATGACGGAATCTTAATTATTGCCGTGCCAAATCATGATGCCTTTGATGCTAAATATTACAAAACATGTTGGGCTGCTTGGGATGTACCTCGACATATTTGGCATTTTAATAAAAATGGCCTAAGGAATTTAATAGAATCATACTCGTTTAAGTTAATAAAAAGAAAACCACTTTGGTTTGACGCGTTGTATATTTCAATGATATCAGAAACATATAAAAAATCAAGTCGATTAAAGGGTTTGATGGTTGGGCTGATATCTAATCTAAGCGGATTGTTTACGAAAAACTATTCTTCTAATCAATTTGTGTTTAAAAAGCTTAAATAAGCGCTTATTTATTACTTTTTTTGGGTTAGTATACTTATCTATAAGAAAATTTAAAAAGGGGCTTAGAATGAAATTATATAATCAATTAAACATAAGTAAAGACTATTAAAATAAATTAACTAATAGGAAATATTTATAACTTTTACAGTAATGAAATTATAATACCTTTGGCAAAAATTATCACATGAAAAAAATTATTGTTTCAGCTTTTACAATTGCAACATTATGGTCTTGTCAACAAGATAAAACAGCTTATGTTAATAATTCAAAATTGATTCAGGACTACAGCAAAATGAAAAGAACAGAAGCTGAGTTTAAAGTAAAAAATGAAGCTTTGTCTTCAGAATTAGATTCAGTTGCTATGGCATTTCAACAAGAAGTCCAAAAGTTTCAATCTGAAATGGAATCAATGTCAAAATCTAAGCGAGAAAGCGAGCAAAACCGCTTGATGCAAAAACAACAACAGCTACAACAACAACAGCAACAAAAAAGCCAAATGCTTAGGAAAGAAAGCGATGAGGCGATTAATGCAATTATTGATGATGTAAAAGACTATGTAGCTGATTATGGTAAAGAAAATGGATATACTTACATTTTTGGTTCTAATGAATCTGCTAACATTATGTACGCAAAAAAAGGTCTAGATTTAACAGATGAAATTTTAAAAGAGTTAAATAAAAAAGATTCCTTGGCTCAAGAAAAATAGTAAGATTCAATAAATAATTTAAAAACTAGCTTCGGCTAGTTTTTTTTATGTAAAAATCTAGTAAGTTGAAACGATAAATCTGTGAAAATCATCTTAGCATTGCCGTTTCGTTCAATATGATAAATAGCCTGAGAAATCGCTTCAAAAATAGGTTTTATATTGGCACCTGTGATGAACGTAGAAAAGGCGTCAAACTTAAATTTTCTATCATTTGGCTGAAGAAAAACTAAGTCGTTTGCATTATAATTCTTCAATAATGCTTGTCTAAAAAATTGTAAACAATACTCTAAAAAACGCTTTTGTAATTCTCTATTCTCTTTCGCAATCGCTTCAGACCAATTAATTAAATCATCTACAACAGATTTATTTCCTTTAGCTCTAAAGGCAGAACGAACCCAAGATATAAACCAATCTTCAAATTGTAATTCGTCTTCATTATGATAAGCAAGGTGTAAAGCTCTAACAAAATCTCCATCAGCTTGATGTGCAATAGACTTAGCTATTTGAGAGTCAATAGAACGGCTAATCAGAGCATCAGCGATAACAGATTCACTTAGTGGAGGAAAATTGAGCAATTGACAACGCGATTTAATCGTATCAATAATTTGATCAGCGTTTGAAGTTGTAAGTATAAAAAAAGTATCTTTTGGTGGCTCTTCAATTAACTTCAGTAATTTGTTTGAAGTTTCACGATTCATTAAATCTGCACACCAAATGATCATCACTTTTACACCACCTGAAAATGATTTCAAACTTAAAGTCTTTAAAATTTCTTGAGCTTGAGTAACTTTAATCAAGCCTTGTTTTTTTTCAATACCAATATGCTGATACCAATCAAATAAATTTTGATAAGGTGATTTTCTAATAAAACTTCGCCAATCTTCAAGAAATTCTTGACTTGTGGGTTTTTTACTTGAACTCTCTGTAACATTCACAGGATAAACAAAATGCACATCGGGATGTTCAAGAATAGAAGTATAAGTCTTTGCGCTTGATGAACTCACTAAATGCTCAGCAAATGCTAAAGCAAGTGGCAAAACACCATAACCATGCTCACCAATAAATAGTTGGGCATGAGCAACACGCTGATTTTCGACAGTGGTTTTTAAGTGATTTTTAAGGTGCTCAAGCCCAAGTACATCATTATAATTCATACGGCTAAAATATCAAAATAAAAACCGAAAATGAAGCTCAACTAAAAAAAATAGAATAATTACTTACCTTTGAATTTTACTAAATGAAATCATCATGAAAACAACAGAAGACTTTAATTTTAAAGACAAAAAAACCATCATAAGAGTTGATTTTAACGTGCCACTTAACACCGAATTTGAAGTCACCGATGATAGCAGAATTGTAGCTGCTAAACCAACAATTATTAAAGTATTAGAAGATGGCGGATCGGCTATTTTAATGTCTCATTTAGGCAGGCCAAAAGGCAAAGAAGATAAATTTTCTCTGAGACACATTGTTAAAAAAGTAACAGAAGTTATTGGCGTTAGCGTAAAGTTTGTAAATGATTGTGTTGGTGAAGAGGCAGAAGAAGCAGTTAAAAATTTAAAAAATGGAGAAATTCTTTTACTTGAAAATCTAAGATTTCACGAAGAGGAAAAATCTGGAAATGAGGCCTTTGCTAAAAAACTGTCTACTTATGCAGATGTTTACATCAATGATGCATTTGGTACTGCACATCGAGCTCACGCATCAACAACGGTTATCGCTCAATTTTTTGAAGATAAAATAGTAGGTAAACTACTTCAAAAAGAAATAGAAAGCCTAGATAAAGTTCTACATTCAAAAGAAAAACCGGTTACAGCAGTAATTGGTGGTGCAAAAGTATCATCTAAAATTACAGTAATTGAAAATATATTACCAAGAGTAGATCATTTAATTATCGGTGGTGGTATGAGTTTTACATTCATAAAAGCAAAAGGCGGAAAAATAGGCAATTCATTAGTTGAAGATGATAAACAAGAATTAGCTTTAGAAATATTAAAAAAAGCCGAAGCACAAAATGTACAAGTTCATTTACCAGTTGATGTTATTTCAGTAAAAGAGTTTGATAACAATGCCGAACAAATAACAGAACCAATCGATCAAATAACTGATGACAGAATGGGATTAGACGCAGGGCCGAAATCACAAAGTATCTTTGCTGAAGTCATTAAAGGATCAAAAATTATTTTATGGAACGGACCTTTAGGTGTTTTTGAAATGGAAAATTTTGCTAAAGGAACTATAGCTTTAGGTGAAGCCATTGGAGAAGCAACTAAAAACGGTGCATTCTCACTTGTAGGTGGTGGCGATAGTGTTGCAGCTGCAAAACAGTTTGGACTAGCTGAACAAATGAGCTATGTTTCTACTGGTGGTGGTGCCATGCTAGAAATGTTAGAAGGAAAATCCTTACCTGGTATTAAAGCTTTACAGTAAAATTCATATAGTTTTTAAGCATTAAAAAAGCCCTAAACCAAAAGTTTAGGGCTTTTTAATTATATCAATGAAAAGGTTATTTCAGTTTTTTAATCCCTAAAAAAGCGCCCACTGCAATGGCTAGTGGTATTAAAAAATGAATCGGTGCCGCAGGTGTGTCACTCACCGTGTCTTCAAATCCAATGGCATCTTCTAATGCTTGTGCATTTAACTGTACGGCCACTAAAACCATCATCATTAATAATGCATATTTATAAGTATGTCTCATGTTGTTTTGTTTTAATGTTTTGAATTACTGCTTGATGATTTTCTTGCTCACTTTCCCTTTTGTAGTTTCTAGCTCTACCACATAAACACCTGAAGCTAATTGACTCACATCAACTTGAGATTGGGTGGTTGTTAGCACCTGTTGACCCAAGGTATTGAAAACTTGAACTGAATTGATCTCAACTGAAGCTGGTAATTCAATTTGTAACTGATGAACCACTGGATTAGGATACAAGCGAACTTGTCCGGCATCAAAACTTTGGTTATTTAAAGGCACTTCTTCAAAACTTAAATGAAAACGGTTTTGATCGATACTCTCTGGCACATTAGCATCAACTGTAAAGTCATAAGTTGTGCTCTCTGTTAATTCGGTTTGTGTATTTAAATAGCTATCATTTAAGTAAACCTTAAGCGTTTCAGGCTGATTCCCTAAATTGAAAGTTAGGCTGTAAGCCGTATCTTCATAGTTCATCATCAATAAATCAACTTGATGGCCATCAGTTGGGATGTTTTGCTTATCAATCGATTTAAAACCATTGTTTACAATCGCATAGTTTTCACCTGGATTGGCCAATTTACTCGCATCTTCATCACTACCAATAGTGGTATAGTTTTCATTAAAACGTAATCCTATGGCATCGCTTTCCATCTCACCGTTTTGTAAAGCTGAAGCTTTGTATAAACGCGAGTTGATGTAAAAGTTAGTGTAGGTACTAAAAATACTCACCTGAGCTTGACCTGTGGCTTTATCAGCTTCTTCAAAGGTAATTGAGCCATTACCAGAGGCATTGTTTTGCACAAAAAAGGCTTGACCTGGCATGATATATTGATTAGCAGCTGATGAATACGGGCTTGGAGCAGCTTCACTGCCATCTGAAGCATCGACAACTGTATAACCACCATTACCATTAGCACCAGCAATTGAAGCATCCCAGACGTATAAATAGCCTGTTAGGTTTGTAGTTGTTACCGCATTAAAATCAACTACGGCTTGATAAGGATTACCCACAAAACTATAATTATTAGCTTCACTTGCTAAAGTTGGTGTATAGCTTCCTGTATGCAAAGTTCCTGTTGCACTTAAAGTGGTTGCTGTGGCTGGTGCTTCATTATCAGCTAAATCGATGGTTCGGTCACCACGCACCATTAAACGGTAAGGTGTTCCCGCTGAAATCACATCAATTGTTGAAGTGATAGCTTGCCATCCAGCGCCACTAGATTGGTCAGTAATTGTATTATCGAATGTAAACATAGACGGGTTTCCTGTTTCAGTTTCATCAAAACCATCAGCGCTGGTTTGACCAACTGTGCCAACTGCTCCTGTAATATGCGTGTCTTGTTGCCAAGTGTTGGCGATGGTTTGTCCACCAACAGGAGAGCTTAATAATCGATAAGCACGCTTAGCAGGGATATAACGCTCAACGGTTACAACTCCTGTAATGCTATTTCCTGTGGCATCGTTTAATAAAGCACTTCCTGTAGCATCACTTTCAAAAAGCACTTCATTACTTACCGTAATATTTGCATTTAAATCAAGTATAGCATTAGGTTGTACGGTAACGGTATTGAATGTAGTCACCGAGCTAATTACAGCCGTCCCATCTTGGACAGTTAAATCATAATTGGTTAAATCTAAACCACTTGGATTAGCAGGTTGAAATCCGTTAGCAGCTGTATAGGTTACATCTGATGTATATACAAACATACTTGCTGTGGAGCCTACACTATTTAAAGTTAGGTTAGCATTGTTATTGGCTGCATCTTGTAATGTCCCACCATTCGCTGATAAACTGTTAACAGTAATACCATCTACATCAATATCTCCGTTTTGTACAGCATATCTAAATACAATATCTTGTGTTCCTGAACCGCTTTGATAAACGGCTTGGCGTGTTGTCGAGCCAATGGTAAGCGCTAACTGGGGCGTGCCGCCTGACGTATTCACAGTAATGTTTTCATTAAAATTAACCGTAAAATCTAAATTTTCACCAACATCGTAAGTGTCGTTACTAGGAACACTTACATTATTGATGACAGGAGCAATATCATCGGTAATTGTAATAGAAAGTTGTTTGGCAAAATCGTCTGTGCCATCGTTGGTGTTTACTCGTATGCTGTAAGTGCCTGCCATCAATGCGCCGTTACTTCTTAGTGCATTGCCATTAATGTTAAAGTTAGCGTTACCACTGTCGCCAGCGCCACTTACTAAACTATAGGTATGCGAATCGCCTGCATCAGCATCGGTGGTGGATAAAGTTGCGACGGTAGCATTAACACCGGTTGAACTTTGTCCAACCGAAGTAGTGCTTAATGTTATGTCGGTTGGGGCGGAGTTGGTGGGAGAGTCTATCGTTCCAGATCCTTCTATAGCAATAGATGAATTACAAGTAATAAAACTTCCAACTGGAATCCATGATTCTAAATTTGTTGAATTTGGATATCCAGTATTACTGTTGTTTCTTAAAATTAATGCTCCACCACCTAAATATAGACCCCAAAATCCACCAGAACTATTACTCCAGTATACCGATATTTGAGTTGAAATACCATCTACAACACCCGAACCATCATAGGCAGGTTTACCAGATAACATACCGAAATATGGTAAATTAACTGGGTTTGGTGATATGCAAGAACCGCTAACTTCAATTGAAGTACCTGATTGTGCGATTAAAGTTAATGAATTACTAATCAATAACAGATTTAATAATAGAAATAAATGTTTTTTCACTTAGTATAGTTTTTAAAATAAAGATAAAAGTAAATTATTATAGTTAGAGTGATTGATTAAAAATAATATAAACAAATTTAAATTAAGCATTTATTCTATATATACTGATAAAAATCTGTAAGTCTCATTTCTTTGCTTTGAAGCTTCTATTTGTCTCAAAAAGATTTAATTGTATCAAAACTGTTAACACATTTAAATATTTCGAATTAATTTTCATAAAAACTATCTTAAATTATTAACATCACACAGAATAATTTCTAGAAATAAAACAAATACTTAAAATTTAATAGTACTAATTGTTTATACTATAGTGCAAATCTTAGGCTGCTAGAAATATTTTATTTACGTTGCAAAATCATGAACATTCTTTAGTATTTAAAAACCAATATTTTTCATTAATAAGCATCTCTGGCGTAGCAACCGTCCTGAAACCAACGTGGTCAGAGCTAGACTTTTCAACATTACCCATTCTTGCTGAAATTCGGAAACTTGCACAATAAGATGCATGGCATAAAAATGAACCACCTTTTATTACGTGTTCTACTTCGTTAGGATTATTGTGACTAAATGAAGTTTCAGCTCCAGTTAGATTTTTAGTATATTATATTTTAATCTAAACTAGCATAGTGATTTACATAAAAATAAGCGTTGATTATTTTCCAAACATTCCTCATCGGTCAAGTAACAGATCAGTAATATGTATTTTGATATAATCACTGATAACATACACAAATTATGATTAAAAATAATGTTTGATATTAGTAAAAGATTATTCATTTCACATATACAACGCTATGACATTTTATTTATCGCAATTGTAATAATCTTGAAGACCATCTTTTTTAAATCTAACTTTATCAACATAAACGAAAATTGAATTACCACTTTGCATATAAAAATCTCTGTAACCACTACTAATTTTGTTATGATCAAGATCAGTTCGATTTGTTGTTCTTGGATTAGATGGTCTATTATTATACACTTCATAGCTGAAATAAATCTTATCATAATATCTATTTCGGAATTGTACAGACCATTTGTATTTTGTCCCATCATAATTCTTCCCACGATTCTTAACTCTAAAGTCTAAACCTTTGTAACAGTCCGTCTGATTCCAAGGACCCCAATCGCTCTGATTAAAGGGTTCTTCTAATTCAATCTCAACAGAATTAGAATGATAAGAGTTTAAGGTAAATGCTGTTAGAGTGAAAAAGGAAATAATAATCGGTGTAATAATTAAAAATTTAATTTTCATATTATTCAAATTATAAAGTTATGCCCAACCTTATTTAGGGGCTTGGCCAGGTCAAATATTTCGCCCTTTATATTCAATATTTACGAGTATTGATTGACACTAATTTTTAACCAATCTTACAGAATAGCCCATTACTTTATATTGTTGTGAGCCAAATACAAATCTCTTACTTGATGTAAATGCAAACCCATAAGCATTTTCTTCATCTACTTCTGTACTCGTCCAGTAGATTGTAGTTTCACCTCTCTGAAAAAAATTTGGCACGCCTCGAATTCCAACTGGATAAGCTGAAAATCCTGATGAATTATTTCCATAAAAAACTTTCCAGCCTTCTTTAGTTTTTAGTGCTTTAGCTCTGTTGTGCTGATAATTAGATAAAAGTGTTTCCCAGTCTTGCTTACTAGCCACTCTCCAACCTTCAGGTGCAATTCCTCTAGCATCATTTACAGCGAACCAATTGTATAAAAGTCCATGTTTTTCTGCCGTTGAAGGGTCGTTATTGTAATAACACCAGGCAGGTTGTTTATTTTTAGCAGCTGCTTCCCACTCTGCGTTGCTTTGAGCTTGTGGAATCGGTTCTCCGTTTTTGAAGCTCGTCGCATTGAGATTCATAGACCAAGTCTGAGCACCAATAGTTGTGGTGTTCTCAGATTGAGATATTCCTATATATGGAATTAAAAGAAGTAAATAAATCAGTCTAGAAGTTTTCATATATTAAATTTTAGCATGGGTTAATATTAATCTGTATAAATTTGTCATCTCTATTTAATTCTTGCTCAGTATCTACATCAAGGTGGCGCATATCGAAATCAAAGCGGAGTTGTTGGAAGTTGTCTCGTGTAATTAAATCGCTTGGAAGAAAAACTTCTACCAAAAAAATACTATAGGATACACCATTTATTATGTCAGTGCCTACGACACTAAGTTGACGATTACTCTCTTGGGTGAAAATGCTTGTATTAGCAAAGAAAATAACGAGATCGGTTACATCAAAACCGGGAATAGTTTGGTCGTTTCTTGGAATGTATACATAAAAACTCACGCTTGTAAATGAAGATGAAGGCAAGTTGCTGTAACAGACAGCATCCTCTATAAATTCACTTGTTGTCTCTACTTCATTGGTTATTACAGATTGTCCATTAATGGTAGTATTACCAAAAAGAAACTGATTATCCCAAATAGCATCAATATTTGCACTAGGATTATTGTCATTATCTTCTTCTTCACAGGATGTGAGCATCAAGAAAACAAATAACAGGGTGCTTACTTTTAGAATGTTTGAAATCATTTGTATTAAGTTTTAAGTTAGTCAAATGTCTTTATATAATGTAATTTTTAGTGAGCCTCACTATTGATCTTTGATGCACCTACAAGATGCTGCATTCCATTTTTTTCGACGTGTACCTGAGGTCTGAAAAGACTTAATTACTCCAATACCATAGGATTCATTAGGAATAAAAATATCAATATATTCAGCATGTTCTGAGTCCATTTCAGTCGAAGTCCAAAAGCTTGCCCTAAATCCTAAAAATGTAGGTCTGAGTGGCACTACTCCTAAAGTAGAACCTGCTGATTTAATATTCATGCCACTTAGATTATTACCTGGAGTAATCCAACCTTCAATTGAACGTAATTCATCACTTGCAGTAGAATAAGCATATTGATTCTGGTCGAGAGACTCGAACATATCCCACCATTCATCAATGCTTGGGATGTGCCAACCCTGAGGGCACAAATCTACCCACCGCACGGCATGCCAAGTGTAGAGAACGCCATACTCCTCATAATTATTAATGTTATCATCAGGATAACAATACGCTCGTATTCCATTAAAAGCATTACCACTTGATGTCCAATTATCAAAATCATTACTGTAGACTAAATCAGGGCCATTAACAGGTGGTGCGTTCCTAAGCCGAAGATTTTCTGCCATCCACTCTCTTCCATTAATAATCACCGTAGGGTAAAAATTGCCTTCATAATCTGTTACGCCATCACCCTCAGTATACAAAAGATTAGTGGCATCATTACCACAATCAAGATTACAATCAAGTTGAGAAGAATAAGATCCGTTTATTACTTGGCTACATTCGCCACTTAGGCAATCCCAACGACTTTGATTACCATCGCTTTCTAAATCTTCATCACTTTCTTCACAAGAAAATAGTAAAACCGAAACAATGGCCACTAAACCAATTTTTAAAATATTTAATTTCATGATAATTAAGATTTAAGTAATTAGTTTGTTAGTTGCACACCTGTACAGTTTCCTACAGTTATAGTTCTTTCTGGCCAAGTATAACCATCGCATTCAGCTGTATAAGTATAACTACCTTTTGGGACGTTAAAGTTTGCATTTGCATTTTGATCACATCCTGAAAAACCATTTGGATAAAAACCAGTAATTACATCCGATCCAACACCTTGTAAAAACACTGTTATATTACCACATCCCAGATCTGATTGAGTATAAAAAGAAACTTTACCTAAAGTATTGTTTGAACCACCACATTCAGATTCACAATTTGAACGTGATGAATACAGACCAAAGCTTGAAAAAACTTCTACACAAGTTCCATTGGCACAATCCCATGATGTATCATCTTCTTCTTCTTCACAAGATATTAGAGAAAAGACACTTAGAAATAGTAAAAAAATTAAAGATTTTGATTTTTTCATAACATTTAAATTTTATAGGTTTTAATTAATTGATTTGAATAGATAAACTCTAATAGAGTTTTAATTGATAAAAAACTTCGCTAATATGTTTTTATAATTATTAAAAATAAAACTTAACATTCATTACATAAATGACATATTAAGATTGACTTGTAAAGTATTTTAATGCAAGTAAGTTGAAAAAAACAGTCATGTCAATACCACGATAGTGGTATATTTAATGTAATGAAGTGTGATTTTAGGTCTGTTACCTTAAGCTATTAAATAAACCTAAACCTGTTTCGTAATTAATAAAACAGAATTTGACTTTGTTTATTTATTAGCATCTTTGTAATGTTAATTGCTTTTAAAACATGGCTAAACAAACTATTTCTAAAACTGAACGCTTAAAATCAAGAAAGGCTATTGACCGCTTGTTTAGTCAACGTCAATTTAATAAGGCTTTTCCTTTAAAATTACAGTACGAAATCACTGCAAATACGAGTCATCAATTTGCTGTGGTTGTGCCAAAACGCTTACATAAACATGCTGTTGACCGCAATAAAATTAAAAGGCAAATGCGTGAGGCGTTTCGTTTACAGAAGCATGAACTTCAACAAAAGGTGCATTTTAACATGATGTTTATTTATACTTCACCTCAACAGCTTCAATTTGAGCAAATCTTAAAAGCGGTTAAACGTCATATTTCATTCTTAAATCAATTAAAGTCATGAAAAAATCATTTATCATTTTTAGCCTCGTTTCAATTCTTGGTTTGGGTTTATTTAGTTTTAAATCTATTAAAAACGACTTTTTTGAAATTGCTAAACAAATTGAAATCTTCACGAATTTATATAAAGAAATTAATATGAATTATGTAGATGAAGTAAATCCTGCTGAATTGATGGATACAGCTATAACTGCTATGTTAGCTGATTTAGATCCTTATACCGTTTATTATAATGAGCAAGAAGTGCAGAATGGTAAATTAAACTATGCTGCAAATTTTTCTGGAATTGGTATTCAAGTAGATGTATTTAGCGATAAACTCTTAGTTAAATCGGTTAAAAAAAATAGTCCTGCAAACCAAAGCGGAGTTAAAATTGGTGATGAAATTATACAAATTAATCAAGTACGCATCAATCAATACCAAGATGATGCGGGAACTTTGCTAAAAGGAAAACCTGGTAGTAAAGTAAAACTAACTGTTAAACGAAATAACAGCACAAAAACACTACAAATTACCCGTGAACGCGATAAAAAAATAGCAGTACCTTTTTATAAATTGGTCGATGAATCTGGTTATATAGTGCTATCACAATTTAGTCGTTCAGCTTCTGATGAAGTAATAGAAGCTTTTTCTGATTTAAAAGATCAAGGCGCAACTTCTATTATTCTTGACTTAAGGAATAATCCTGGAGGTTTACTTTCTGAAGCCATCAATATTGTTAACATTTTTGTAGAAAAAGGCACTACTATTGTCACTACAAAATCTATTATCGAAAAATATAATCGCACTTATGTTACTCAAAATCGTGCTCTAGATACCCAAATTCCAGTTGCTGTTTTAATCAACTCTAACAGTGCTTCAGCTAGTGAAATTGTCTCTGGTAGCCTTCAAGATTTAGATCGTGGCGTTATTATTGGGCATCGTAGTTTTGGTAAAGGCTTAGTACAAAGACCTAAACCACTTAATTATGGTACGCAAGCTAAAATTACCATTTCACGCTATTATACACCAAGTGGTAGAAGTATTCAATCTTTAGATTATATTGATGGTGAAGCAGTTAGAAAAACAGAAGATACTTACCAAAAATTTACGACTAAAAATGGTCGTGATGTATTTAGTGGTGGCGGTGTGATGCCTGATGTGTTATTAAACCAAGACCAACAGTCTGATTTTGTAAAAGATTTAGTTAATAAAAATCAAATCTTCAATTTTATTTTAAATCAATCTAAGACTGAAATGAGCTTAGATGAAATTGCTCAGATAAATTTAATGAAGGATTTTAAGTCTTATTTAAATGATGTCTATTTTAACTATCAAACTAAAACTGAAGTACAATTGCAAAAACTTAAAACTTCAGCTGAAAATGAAGTAATATTTAATCAAATTAATCGTCAAATTAAAGATTTAGAAGACCAATTAGCTTCAATTGAAGATGATTTACTTCAACAATCAGCTGAAGCAATAAATCTGTTACTACATCAAGAATTGGTAAGACATCAATACTTTGAAGATGGCGTTTATCAATATCAAGTAAAGTATGGCGAAACTGTAAAAACAGCGGTTAATCTTTTAAGTAACATCAAGAAGTATCAAAACGTTTTACAGCCTTAAAGATTAAACTTTTATAAAGGAATGAAGGTTATTTAGGAATTAAAGCTTTTAATTCTTCTAAAGTATTAGCTTCGGTTGTGGGTTTATCTTTTCGCCAGCGTACAATTCTAGGAAATCTTGTAGCAACGCCACTTTTATGACGTTTAGATGTAGCTATACCTTCAAAGGCAATTTCAAAAACATGATGTGGTTTTACACTTCTAACCGGACCAAAACGCTCTAAAGTATTAGCTTTAATCCATTTATCAATTTCTTTAAATTCGGCATCTGTTAAGCCTGAATAAGCTTTAGCAAAGGTAACAAGATGTTCATGATTGTTATCCCATAAAGCAAAGGTATAATCTGTAAATAAGTTACTTCGCCGGCCATGACCGCGCATGGCATAAGTTAAAACAGCATCGATGGTAAACGGGTCTGATTTCCATTTATACCAATCGCCTTTTTTACGGCCAACACCATAGCTTGATGCTAAACGTTTAATCATCAAGCCTTCCGATTTTTTTTCTCTTGCTGTTTCTCGCTCATTGGCTGCATCTTGCCAAGATTGAAATTGCATAATGTGAGATAAATGAAATGCTTTAATTTTTGTTTGGTAAGTTGCATACAAATGGTCTAATGAACGTCGTCTTTCTTGATAAGGTTGACTTCTAATATCTTGATTATTAAACTCTAACAAATCGTAAGCTTTAAAGATGACAGGTATGTTTTGCAGCATTTTTTTAGATACAGTTTTACGATTGATGCGCTGTTGGAGGTCTTTAAAATCGCCAATACTTTGGTTTGGAAAGGCTAGAATTTCACCATCTAAAACAGTACCATCTGGTAAAATTTCAGCAAATCTCTTAAATTCTGGAAATTGATGGGTAACTAATTCTTCACCACGACTCCAAACAAAACATTCTTTTTGACGACAAATAATTTGTGCGCGAATACCATCCCATTTATGCTCGAAATAAAACTTTGAAACCTCTGTTTTATTTACCAATTCATCTTCAACTGGGTAAGCTAAATAAAATGGATAGGGTTTTGATAAGTCTGCTTTTGGATTAGGTTCTAAAACTAATTCTTGAAAAGATAGTTCGGTTGGTTTCCAGTTTCCCATTAATTTAAAAGCTAAGGTTTCTTCATCGATTTCTGTGGCTTTAGATAATGCGCGAGTCATTAATTTTTGACTAACACCTATTCTAAATCCGCCAGTAATTAGTTTAGTAAACACAAAACGTTCATAATAATTTAAGCTTTGCCAGTTTTTAATGAGATAATCTTTTTTTTCAGTTTCGGAGCTTGACTTTAAAGCAATAATTTCATTGATAAATTGCGTTAAAGTTTTATCTGAATTTTGGGAAGATGAAGGAACAACAAGTGCAATAGTTTCTGCTAAGTCACCAACAATATGGTAAGATTCTTCAAATAACCAGAGTGGAATATTAGCGAGTTCAGAAGCGTATTCTCTAATTAAAGTAGAATTGATAGGTCTTTTTGGTCGCCGATGTGATAAAATAGCAATGGTCCAGACTTTATCTTGATCTGGAGCAGTTTTAAAATAATGAGCTAAAGCTTCAACCTTAGCATTGGTTTTATTAGTGCTATCTATTGTTTTTACAAGCTCAGCAAATAACTTCATATTTTAAAAATACGGCAATAAAAGCTTGATAAAACTCAAGTAAATGTTAAGAATTGATGGAATACCAAAATCTCCTATTAAATAAAATAAAGAAATAGTTTCTAATTGCCTTGATTAAGACAATTATAATTCAATTTCTTTTTGTTTCATCTTATAGAATATTTGGTATAACTTAAAATTCAACTATTAAAATTGGTTGTAAATAAGCTTAAAATAAGCTGCATATACTCTACTCAACTTCATTAAAGCTATCTTATAAAAAAGTGCTTAACTTTATAAGAGAATTAATTATCACTGGCGTACCACTCAGCAAAAGCAGTTTCAGTTTCACGTAGTTTTAGGCTATGTAAACTTAAATCTGAAGACAATTTAGATTGAATTCGATGAGCAAAATCTATGACCATGTTTTCACTTGTGGGTTGATAATCTACCAAAACTACATTATGGCCAGTTTTTTTTATATCTTCTGCTAACTGAATATGTGGTGTCTGTTGGTTTAAAACTATGGCGTGATCCATCACATCGACGACTTCAGATTTAACGATTTTTTTTAAATCTCCAAAATCAATGACCATACCACATTTAACGTTGTTGGTATCAGTAATTGGTTGGCCAATTACAGTAACGTCTAGCTTGTATGAGTGGCCATGAATGTTTTTACATTTGCCGTCGTAACCGTATAAAGCATGCGCTGTTTCGAAAGTAAATTGTTTGGTGATTCTAATCTTCGCCATAATATTTTTTAATAGGTTGCAAAGATAGCAAGACCATAAAACTAAAATTGAATTCAATCTATTTTTTCAAAGTTATTCACATTATATATCATCTTATTTTTCTTTCTTTAAATTTTAAAAAACTAAATAATGATGATTATTGCGTGTTAATTTCAGTAAAACTTTATTGAAATTTAATTGTATTATTGAAATTTTAAATTTAATCAACAGAAATGTTATGAGATTGTTAATTTTTAATATCTGACGATCAATAATTTACCATAAGTTATTCACAACTTTTAAAGTTGACACTTGCCTATTTTGTTTTAAAATCTACATAAAATTCTTGTTGAAAATTAGTTGATAAGTGCTGATAAGTTTTTTAAAATTTATTGACTTATAAATTTGATTTTAATTTTTTAATTTCAGATAGATGAAAATATCGTTTATCAAAATATTCTTTTCATTTTTTACAGTTAACTTATTAACAAAATTGTTGATAACTAAAGTCTTGAAAATCAACTGAAGTTTAAAAGTTATTAACAATTGATATTATTTATTTAAAGTATTGATAATTAGATATTTAAATTTAAGTTTTAAAAAGTCATTATTTCAAATTACTAATCTTTATTTTTGTTCAAAAATCATATCATGACAATTTCAATAGGAAACGATCACGCAGGTACAGCCTACAAAATGAGTGTTTTAAATCATTTAAAAGCTAAAGGTATTACAGTGATTAACCACGGAACCGATTCAACTGAAAGTGTAGATTATCCAGATTTTATTCATCCTGTGGCTCAAGATGTTGAAAATGGTAAAGCTCAATTTGGTATTATTATTTGTGGTAGTGGCAATGGTGCAAATATGACGGCTAATAAATATCAAGGTATTCGTTCAGCTTTGTGTTGGTCCAAAGAAATTGTAGCACTTGCACGCCAACATAATAATGCAAATGTGTTGAGTATACCTGCGCGATTTGTTTCTGAGCAGCAAGCGCTTCAATTTGTCACTACTTTTTTAGAAACTGAATTTGAAGGTGGTCGCCACCAAAATCGTATTCAAAAAATTGCTTGTCAATAATCTTTAAATGACGCATCACCACCATTCACAAAAAAATTTAGGTGTAAGCATTTTACTTAACATCGGCATTACTTTAGCTCAAGTTATTGGCGGTTTATTTAGTGGAAGTTTAGCTTTATTGTCTGATGCTTTACATAATTTTACAGATGTTGTTTCATTAATTATTAGCTATGTTGCTGCTAATCTTTCAAAAAAAGACGCTTCTTTAAGTAAAACTTTTGGTTATAAACGTGCCGAAATAATTGCAGCTTTTATAAATGCTTCAACATTAATAGTAATTGCTATCATCTTAATTGTTGAAGCTGTAGAACGATTTTTTAATCCTCAATCTATCGATTCTTCCTTAGTGATTTGGCTTTCAGTATTAGCAATAATTGGTAATGGTATTAGTGTTTTATTGCTCTTGAATGATCGTAAAAAGAACATGAATTTAGCTTCAGCTTATGTTCATTTATTTACTGATATGCTTGCATCAGTAGCAGTGTTAATTGGTGGTTTATTAATGAAATTTTATAGTCTATTTTGGATTGATAGTTTTTTAACCGCAGCTATTGCTATTTACCTTATTATTGTTGGTATTAAACTCTTACGGAATTCATTTAGCGTATTAATGTTATTTACGCCAGAATCTATAGAAATAGATGAGTTAGTTAATGATATTAATCAGCTTGATCATGTTAAACACATGCATCACGTTCATATATGGCAATTGAATGAAGCTGAAATTCATCTTGAAGCTGAAATTGATTTAAGTGAAAATATTTCAATAACAGATTTTGAAGCTATTTTAGAACAAATTGAAGTTATTTTACTTCAAAAATATGGCATTAATCACATTAATATTCAGCCAGAATTTAATAAAACCGACGATAAAAATATTATTGTACAAGACTAATCATGCAAATACAAATTTTAGATTTTAATCAACTTAATACCAAACAATTATATGCAATTTTACAATTGCGTTCAGAAGTTTTTGTTGTAGAACAAGATTGTGTATATCAAGATATCGACGGCCATGACCAAAAAGCCCAGCATGTGCTGTTTTTTAATAATGATACTTTAGCTGCCTACGCTAGAATATTACCACCAAAGGCTTATTTTAAAGAATTAAGCATTGGCCGTGTTATTGTTAAACAAGCATTTAGAGGTCAAAAATTAGGCCATCAATTAATGCAAGCTTGTATTGAATTTTGTCAGGATAACTATTCAAATCAGCCTATTAAAATATCAGCACAACAATACTTAATAAAATTCTATGAGCAGCATAAATTTACTTGTGTTGGCAAAGGTTATTTAGAAGATGGAATTCCTCATATTGCCATGAAACGTTATGACTGAAGTAGAATTAATAAAAAAAACCAAACAATTTGTTAAGCATAAATTAGCTGATGCAGAAGCAGGTCATGACTGGTTTCATATTCAGCGTGTTTATCAGTTAGCACTTTATATAGCTCAAAAAGAAGGTATCAACGATTTACTCATTATTAAATTAGGTGCTTTATTACATGATATTGCAGATGCAAAATTTCATGATGGAAACGAAGATTTAGCACCTCAAATAGCCGGTCAATTTTTAGAAAAGCATTTGGTAAATGTTTCAGTTATTAATGAAGTTAAATTAATTATTAAGCATATTTCATTTAAAACAGAAGCGGCTAGTTATACTTCTGATCATCTAAAAATACTTCAAGATGCAGATCGTCTAGATGCTATGGGCGCTATAGGAATTGCCAGAGCTTTTAATTATGGTGGTTTTAAAAATAGAGCTTTATATAATCCAGAAATTCCTTCAAAACCTCAACAGTCTAAAGCTGAATATAAAGCATCTAAAGCACCAACTTTAAATCATTTTGATGAAAAACTTTTATTATTAAAAGACCAAATGCATACTAAAACAGCTAAAAGAATAGCCCAAGAGCGACACGATTATATGTTAAACTTTGTTGAAAGATTCAAGCAAGAATGGCATTTAGAGATAGATGAAGTTTAAAATAAATGTTTTAATTCAGGATGTTTTTGCAAATCTTTAAGTTGCTCTACTTTAATCGGTTTTTCAATGAAGTCTATAATTAAGTTATAATCTTTTGCTTTGGTTTTATCAGCATTATCTACAGAAGAGGTTACTAAAATAACAAATAGATTTGCGTGTATTGTAATTTTTTTAAAGTGTTCTAACACTTCCCAAGCATTTAAACCAGGCATATTAATATCTAAAAAAACGACAAAGTTAGCTTCTTCCTGATCATTTTCTTGAATATATTTTAGTAATTTTTCGCCAGAATCTAATGTAATTGCTTGAGAATCAAAATTTGATAGCTGACACATTTTTTGATGTAAAAACAGTATTACTTGATCATCATCTACAAGTAGTGTCTGAAAATTCATGAAAGTTGTTGGTTTAAATTTATATTTTTAGACTTCTTATTAATTTTTCGAATAATTTCATCTAAATCTCTAGATGAATCTTCTAAGCTTTTTATTAAATAAGTAAACTCTTCATCAGTAATTTCTTTACTTTTAAGCAAATCTACAATACCCATTATTTTGGTTAATGGAGATCTTACCATGTGAGATTGTATCCATGCAATTTCACTTAGCTTTTCATTTTGTTTTTTTAAGGCTTGAAAGTAGCTTAAGCGTTCAGAAATATCGGTTGCTATACATAAAATAGCAAAGCCATGTTTATAATTAATTCTTGTGTTTTTAATTTCAACCTTTATTAAATCACCATTTTTGGTTTTATGTTGAGATAAATTTTGCAAGAACATTTTTTCTCTACCCTTTGTATTTTGAAGTAAAGCATTTAATTTACCACTAAAGGTATTTTGAATATCGGTTAATTTTAGTTTTAAAAACTCTTCTTCGTTATAGCCATATTTTTCTATAGCTGCTTTATTAACATCTAAAAAACGCAAAGTTTTTTCGTTATAAACCCACATTGGTTGCGGACTTAAATGAAACAAATCGCTATAGCGTTTTTCAGAAGTTTCAAGTCTCGAAAATGTTTTTTTACGCTCTATATTGTAAACAATACTTTTAAATAGAGCTGTTGCGTTTAATTCGTCTTTTACTAAATAATCTGAAACACCAAGCTTAAGTGAATTTAAACTAAAGTCTATATCGGGAAAACCAGTTAGTATTAAAATTGGTGTATCGCCAGATAAATCTAGCATTTTGGTAATAAGTTCTTCTCCGTTTAAATCTGGTAAAGATAAGTCTAACAAAATAATATCAAAATGCTTTTCTTTTAATGAAGCTTCAGCTTGCTTGAAATTAGTAACGTGATCTATAATAGGATTAATAATCTTTTCACTTAAATAGTCTTTAACAAGAAATGCATCACCTGGATTATCTTCAACTAATAAAATGTGATATGTATTTTCAGATATATTCATTATTAATTAGTCCTAAATTTTTGGTATGGTAAAACTAAATTGACTTCCTTTATCTATTGTAGATTTTACCCATATCTTACCACCTAAACTTAGCACAATTTTTTTACATAAAGCCAATCCCATACCAATACCTTTATCGTCGTTATGTAACCTTCTGAATAACTTAAAGATATGTTCAAAATTTTTTTTGTCGATACCAATACCATTATCAATGACATTAAATTTCCAGTAGTTATCAAGGTGTTCAGCTGTTATATTGATGATCAAATCACGATTAGGATGTCTGTATTTAATAGCATTACTTATGAGGTTTCTAAAAACAATATTAAGTGGCATTTCAACAGATTCTACTGTTGGTAAATTTTCAAATTTAATGTCAACTTTATTTTTTTGAATTTCACTTTTATAAAGTTGAATAGCTGATTTTACACATTCTTCTGTATTAATTGAGGTAAAGGAATTTTCATCAACACCTGTTTTAGCAAATTCTAGTGTTTCTTCAATTAAATGCAATACCTTGTGATTACTTTGCAAAGCATAATTAATATATTGTAATGCTTTTTCATCTAGGGTTTTTTTATAGTCTTCCTTTAAAATTTCTAATAAGCTACTTGTAGATGTAATTGGAGATTTTAAGTCGTGAGCAAGTGTAAAGACAATTTCTTTAATCAGTTTAGATTGTTCATTAATTTGGATTCTTGACTCTCTTAAGTAGCGTTCTTGTTTATGAAATTCTAATATTCTACTAGCTTGTTTTGCTAATTTTTTAAGCGCTTTTTTTTGGGATTCATTTAAATGATAAGGTTGCTGGTCTATAACACAAAGTGTTCCTAGTGCATAACCATTTTTTGAAATTAGAGGTGCACCAGCATAAAACCGAATATGTGGGTTTGAAGTCACTAATGGGTTATCTTTAAACATATCGTCTGCGCTAGCATCATTAACAATGAAAAGCTCGTCAGGTTGTTGTATTGCATGTGTACAAAATGAAATATTTCTAGGCGTTTCAGTTACATTTAAGCCTTTACAGGATTTAAAATATTGCCGATCATGATCGATTAAAGATATTAAAGATATGTTTGTACCACATAATGCCGAAGCAATTTCAGTGAGTTCATTAAGTGCTTCATCTGGGCCAGTATTAAGAATTTTATAATTGTAGAGTTCGTTTAAGCGTTCTTCTTCTGAAATCTTTCTATCGAGTTGGGTTGTCGTCATTCGCTATTATTTAAAGGGATACTAAACTTAAACAGATTTCCATTGGCATGAGATTCTACCCAAATTCTACCACCAAGTCTTGTCACAATTTTTTTAGCCGTTGCTAAACCTATTCCTGTGCCTTTAACTTCTGGCGCTTGTTTAAGTCTTGTAAAGATAGCAAATACATTTTTATATTGCTCATTATTTATAATAATTGCGTTATCTTTAACACTAAATATAATTTGATGTTTACGAACTTTCGATGAAATTTCTATGTCAGGCGATTGATTTTTAGGAACGTATTTAATGGCATTATCAATTAGAATAACAAATATTTGACGGAGTTGATACTTAGAGATAACCAGAGTTGGTAAGTTATGATATTTAATTGAAGCCTTACTACTTTCAATCGAGGCTTTTAGGAGCATTTTAGCTTCTTCTATAATAGTTGCTACCTTTACCTCTTCTAACTTATTTTTGAGGCTATCTACTTTAGAAAACTCAAGCAAGTCTAAAATTATTTTTCGCATACGTTGTGCACCATCAACAGCAAAATAGATGTACTGTTTGGCTTTTTCATCTAATAAATGGTCGTAGTTTTTATCAAGTTGAGATAAAAAACCAGAAATCATACGTAAAGGTTCTTGTAAATCGTGTGATGCAACGTAGGCAAATTGTTCTAACTCTTTGTTAGATCGATTTAAATCTTCGTTTCGGTTTTTAAGGGTTAAATTTAATTTTTCAAGTTGTGCCTCGTAATTTTTTTGATTGGTTACATCTTGTAAGGCGCCAACAATTTTTAGAGCTTTACCGTTTTGATCTCTCATAATGTAACCTTGGTCGTAGATATATCTAAAGCTATTGTTATTATCTTTGAGTTGGTAATTGTCTGTCCAATAATTAAGCTTTGGATTTTTAATGCAATGATCAAAATGTTTTTCGACGCGTTCTAAATCGTCTTTATGAATAAGCTTTATCCATTGGTTAATAGTTTTAGGATAATCTTCAGCTTTATAGCCAAAAAGTCGCCCAAAACCTTCACTCCAATCAATAGCATCCTCAACTAAGTTAACCTCCCAAATAACATCATTAGTAGATTTAGAAATAAGTTCAAATTTATTTTTAGTGTTTTTAAGTTCTAACTCAGTTTTAATTTTATCAGTAATATCTTTACCAACACAATAAAATAAGTCTGTTGTTTTAGAACGTGATATAGTCCAGGCAATATGAATATAAGAATTAGACTTACTTAAAACCCTACTTTCTAAATAAATTGGCGTATTGTATGTTGTGCTTTTAAGTTTTTCAATGAGTTCTTGGTAATCCTCAGGATGAAAAAATTTAACAATAGGATTGCTAATTAAAAATGCGTTAGTATAGCCTAAAATTTTTGAAGCTGATGGATTAACTCTTTTTAAATAGCCGTCTTTTCTAGCTATACAAATAAAGTCTGGTGCATAATTTACAATTTGGTTAAGTTCATCTTCGGCTTGTTTATGTTTTATTTCACTACCTAAATATACTCTATAATCTTCTAAGAGTTCGGTGAGAAAATCTTCGCGTTTAGTAAATTTATTATAGCCAAGAATTAAAAGTCCTATTTTTTCTGAGTTTTGTATAATTGGTATATAAAATACTGTGATTAAGCATTCATTTTTAGTATTTGAAAATACTTGAGTGCTTGATATACCCTTAATAGTTTTAATTGAGTTAGTATGCCAATACTGGCTGATAAATAACTTGCTAAAATCTTCGTTTGCTAATTTGACACTAAATTCAGAATTATAATGTTTATTATCTTCAATATAGCATTGTTGTTTCAGCTTTTTTTCTTGCTGATCATACACCCATAATTCTCCATAATTAAAATCTGTAAACTTCTGTGTAAGCTTAAAGGTATGATTTAAAGCCTCAGCTAAATGAGATGAGGTTTTAAATAATTCATTGGTTTCTTTAATGAGTTCTTGTTGAATTTCTTTAGATTTTTTTTCTGTAATATCTTTTTCTACTGAAACCCAATGGGTAAATTTCCCTTCAGAATTAGCAATGGGTGATACTGATAAATTTATCCAAAATTCTTGACCTTTTTTATTGTAATTTAGTACATCAACTTCAAAAGACTCATAGTTTAACATTTTGTCATACATGAGTTTTATAGTTTCAGCACTTGTTTTTTGGCCATGAAGAAGTTTAGGCGTATGACCAATAATTTCATTAATATCATAACCAGTTAACTGTTTAAAACTTTTATTCGCATAGATTATTACGGGACCTGATTGGTCTAAAGGCTTAGCTTCAGATACTAAAATGGCATCTGTAGTGTTTTCTATAACAGATTCAAGTAAATTTAAATGATCTGTCCTAGCTTTTTCTTTAGAGATATCTTTTAGAGCACCAATTACCCGAATTGCTTCAGCATTTTTATCTCTAATGATAACAGCATTATCAAACACATCAGCATAAGTATTTTCACCATTTTTAAATCTATAGTGACAAGACCATCTTTCTTTTTTAGGGTTGTTAAGAGCTTCAAAAAAACTTGACATCACACGTTCTAAGTCCTGATTATGTATATGCTTGCGCCAAAAAGCTTCATCGACAATATTAGATTTCAGTTTTACATTAAAAATCTGTTGATAACTATTGCTCCAATAACGTGTATCATTTATAACGTCAAAATCCCAAATGGCGTCACTCACTGCTTTAGAGGCATATAAAAAACGGTCTTTTACATGTTTAAGCTCTTGATTCGCTAAGTAAGTTTGCGTTTCGTTAGTAACTGTAGATATCATGATATTTTGCTCAAAAAGTGGAATATTTTTAGCACTAATGTATCTTGTCTCACCTTTCGCTGTGGTTACTTTTAAGTTTTGCCAAGCCATACGACTAGGATCACCACTTTTAATATCTTTAATTACTTCAGATTTGATTTTTTCACGATATTCAGCCTCTGGATAAACTAATTCAAAAAATTGATCAAAACTTGTTATAGCAGCTTTATCATGCCCATAAATGTTTTGAAATGCTTCATTAAAATAAGTCGGTTTTCCAGAGTCAATTTCATTTATAGCAACACCAATTGGTAAATTATCTAAAACAGTAGATATAAAATGATTGCGTTTTTTAAGCTGTAGCTCTTGTTCTTTTTCTGTAGTTATATCTTGTAAAGTTCCAATTAAGCCAACAATTTTATTATTTTCTAGCTCTACTTCAGCTTTTATTTTTACCCATTTTTTATGGTTTAATTGTGTGGTAATTTGAGTGATAAATTCAAAAGCTTTTCCATGATTTATAGCTTTTTTTATATGTTGCTTGAGTTTTTGCCGATCTTCTTCAGATGGAATAAAATTGTATTCATCACCATAAACAGGTTTATAATCTTTTTTAACTTCAAGAATACGTTTAAAATTAGAGGTACAAATTAATTGTTTAAATTCTACAAATAAGTACCAACTACCTATGTGAGCCACTTTTTGGCTTAATTCAAAAATTTTAAAACTCACATCGCCAGCTTGTTGAGCTATACTTTGTAAAGGCAGAAACTTAATGGAAACAAATTGAGATTGGCCTTCATAAAACCACTGAAATTCTAATTGAAATTGACCTGAATCGCAATTGGTTTTAAGTTCTAGTTGAAGTGTCTCAGGTTGTTGTTTTAACTTTGTTAGAGTTGATGCTAATAAATTTTTGTCAACAAGATGCTGCTTTAAAAAAGCATTAAAGTTAGTCTGCTGAAAATCTCCAAAACACTCTGTTGCTTTTGTGTTTATGTCTATAATTGAATAGGCTTCATCTTCAACCTGTAAAACGATGTAGGCAGATTTCTGAGCATTTAAAAATGAACTTAGCATCAACTTTGCTTTTATGGGAAATGATTTATACTAGCTTTATTCACCCATAAAGCTAAATATTTAAATCTAAAGAGCCATAATAAATATGTTTATTTACATAAAAAGAAATGCTATTCATAAAAATAAATCAACTTAAATAGATAATATATTGATTTTTAGTTAATTAATTTTTAAGTTGATAATTACATTTCTTCAGAAAAGTAAATACTATTCATAAGTAATTTCATGCTACCTAACCAAAAAGCTCTAAAGTTGGTATTATCAGTAAACGCGATGACTTGACCTCGACCAAAACCAGAAGTTTGAAACGGAACACTTTCTTTTAGTAAGTCTAAATTCTCATCATTAATATAGCCACTTAATAAAGGCGTTTTAGTATACTGAATAGGATTATTAAAACTTAATTGGTTTGCTTTAACAAATAACTCAGTATTTCTAAACAAAGCTATTTTTTGGGTGTTAAAACCGTAATTTATAGGATGAGTTTGGTCGATTTTAGCTTCAAAAATAGCACCACCAATTTGTTTAGCCCCATAAAAACTAGAACGCTCATCATAACTAATATTTTTAGCATTAATACTATCATTCAAAAATTCTAAATCAATCAATTTTGAGCGATCTAACCATTTTACAGAATTTCGATAACCTATTAAAGTACCGCCAGATCTCACCCAAGTTTTAATTTGTTTTAATCCTTTTGCATTAACAGGATTTCCGTAAGAACTTGGTAGTATCAAATGCGTATATCGACTTAAATCAGTTCTATTAAAGTTTTTTGTGTCTAATTTGGTTACCGGAATTTCTAAACGTGCGTCAAGTAAATGCCAAATTTCACCTGCATCATATGGAGATATACCTTCACCAACTATTAAGGCTATTTTGGGTTGTTTAAGATGAGCCATATTTGGGCTTCCTAAATTAATGCCTTGAGTTAAACCTGTGTTTAAAGCGCTTACTTTAACTTTATATGTTTGACTTAACTTAGACACTAACTCGTAAATTTCTTGTGCGTCAAGCTTTTGGTTAGCCACAGGTAATAAAATTGTACCATAATCAAACTTGTCTTGGCCAGAACTAAATGGCTTTTTAGCAACTTTTAAACGTAAATGATTGTTTTGTAATTTGTTAATGAGTTTTGGGGCATTAAAATCGCTCCACCTAATCGCATAAGCATACGTGCTTTTATCAGTTAATTTTGGTTGGTAAAATTGGTGTCCTTCAAAGTTATTACCAAGATCTAATTTTTTAGTCTCTTCAAAATCTACGCCAAAGGCATGTTTAAAATCCCAAGCCGAAACATCATAAAAAATGCTATCTTTAAAACTTGTTCGAGAATTAAACATAGCTTTAACCAAGCGCTGTTGGGCTTGTTGTTTCGGAATCACTAAACTGGTTTCAGGGGTAAATTTAGTGCCATTAACTTCAACTGGAGACGCTAAATGCTGTAATTTAATTTGGTGTTGCTGTAAAACTTTAGCCAGTTCTTCTGTTAAAAAAGGATTGTTCTCATTTCCGAAGATGTAGTAGCCTTTTTCAGCATTTTTAAAAGCATTATAATAAAATTGATCTTGTAATTTTAGTAATTCTGGTTTTAGATTTACTGCTGCTTTTAAGGTTGATAAAGCAGTGGTAAACTGATTTTTGATGGTAAATTTAAATTCTAAAATGCCATTGTCGGTTTCTTGTGCACTACCTCGCGAACTCGCTTGCTCAAATAAAATTCCTATACTACCATTAATATCTGGAAATGTTGAGCCTTTACCGTAATAAAAGTCGTCAAAACTTTCTTTAGAATAGTACAAACTCCCAATACTATCAAGTGCTTCGGCATGAAACTCACCTATCTTAGCGGTTAAATCTTGATTAAGTTGTGGTGTTAAAGGATTGGTGCGTTCTTGAATACCTGGCTGAAAAAAGAAAGTAGAATTTGAACCCATTTCATGATGGTCTGTCAAAACATTTGGGCGCCATTCATAAAAAGTAGCAATACGTGCTTGGCTTTCTGGCAACTGTACTGGCAACCAATCCCGGTTTAAATCAAACCAATAATGGTTGGTACGGCCACCTGGCCAAGTTTCATCAAATTCACGGTCTTGCGGATCTGGATTAACATGTAAACTTCGGTTAGAATTAGTCCAATGTGCAAAACGTTGTATGCCATCAGGATTAAAACTTGGGTCTAGTAAAATAATAGTTTCATCTAATAAACGCTCGATGTCTTCACCTTCAGCCGCTGCTAAATAATAGACTAAAATTAAAGCCGAATTTACGCCGCTAGGCTCATTTCCATGCACTGAAAAACCCTGATTAACAACAATAGGAAGTTCCTCAAAGTTAGCATTGTTCAGTGTATTATCAATTAAAACTTGACGTTTAGACTTAATATTATCGAGTTGCTTATGATTGTTAGTTGAAGTTACCGTGAGCAGTATTAACGGCCGTTTTTCATAGGTAAAGCCTCGGTTTTCAATGCTTATACGTGGCGAAGCTTCAGCTAAGGCATACATATATTGCACGACTTGATCATGAGAAGCATGCCAATCACCAGGTACAAAACCTAAAACTTCGCTAGGTTTAGGTATTTCAGAATTATAGCTAACAGTTGTTGGCAAAAAATAATCAAGCTGGTGATCTTGAGCAAAACTAAACTGACTTAAAATAAAGGCAAGACCAATACAAAAAACCGATTTCATAAACTAAATTTTATAGGTTGAAACTTTGACCTCTAAAATACAATAAAGTTTAGTTTAAGCTAAAATGAAGGTTTGTAAAATTATCTTCGGCATTAATATTTTATATTTGCCTTTATGTATATTTTTTAAAATTAATCTTATGTCAAAGATCCTTTTTTTGATTTGTTTCTTTTCTACATTGTTTAGTTTTAGTCAAGCTGAAAATATCGAAGTACTTTTAGAAAATGGCAAAACAATTCATGCGAAATCTTATTCGCCTAAACGAAAATTTCTTAAAGTAAAATCTATTGAAGGTGAACGTATTAAGCTGAATTATGAAGACTTAAACATGGTTCGGTATACTTTAACACACGGTAAAGATGTAGACACCATAGTGAAACAGTATGTAAGAACTTCAGAAAAAAAAGGCCAATTAATGAAACGTATTGTCTCGGGCAAATGCAACATTTATGAACATTATAAAGGCTCCAAACTACTATATTCCGAGTTTTGATATTAATTATTACGCGGTAAAAAATCAACGTAAAGATCAAATTGCTCAAAAAATATATCATTCAGGACTTAATATAATAAGGTCTAAAGCTAACAAATTATCTACTTTTTTTAAGGATTGCCCTAAAGTGACTTCAAGAATTAAAAACATCAACTCTGAGAAAGAATTTTTAGCTTTTGTAGAATATTACAACCAAGTTTGTGACGATTAAGTTATCTTCAATCATCAATAAAAATGAATAGAATGGATAAAATACGTGTGTATAGTTCGAAAAATGAGATTGAAGCCAACTGTATTGTGCTTGCTTTAGAAGAGCAAGGTATTGTTCCACATATGATTAATAAAACCGATTCTGCACACGCCAAATTGTTTGGTTATATTGAAGTTTACGTAGACAATAATCACCAAGCAAAAGCTGAACAAGTAATTAAAGATTACTTTAAATAAGCAAGCATGAATTTATCGTATTGGGAGCAGCAGTCCTGGTTTTCTAAGGTCGATTATTGTGTGATTGGTAGCGGCATTGTTGGCTTAAATTGTGCCTTAGCTTTACGCCAAAAATACCCAAAGGCTAAAATTCTTGTACTTGAACGTGGCCAATTACCACAAGGCGCGAGTACTAAAAACGCAGGTTTTGCCTGTTATGGAAGTGTGAGTGAACTCTTAGCCGATTTAGAACATCATACCGAAGAAGAGGTTTTCAATTTGGTTAACCAACGTTATCGAGGCTTAGAGTTGTTGCGAAATACATTAGGCGATAAAGCCATCGATTATCAACAATATGGCGGTTTTGAAGTCTTTTTAAATTGTGACCAAAAGAGTTTTGAAGAATGCTATCATCAATTGAAGCCATTAAATGAGTTGTTACATCCTATTTTTAAAACCGATGTGTTTCAATTGAAGCCTAACACCTTCAATTTTAAATCCTGCCTACCCGAATTAATTCAACATCAGTTAGAAGGCCAAATTGATACAGGAAAAATGATGCAGCAATTACTTCAAAAAGTGCAATCTGAAGGAGTTTTAGTTTTAAATTCAGCTGAGGTTTTAAGTGTTTCAGCTGAAGTTTCTTCTGTAAAAATTCAACTTCCCAACCTAGAATTTACAGCACAACATACCTTTGTAGCGACTAATGCTTTTGCAAAAGATTTGCTTGAAGTTGAGGTCACGCCTGCTAGAAATCAAGTTTTAGTCACCCAACCCATTCATAATTTACAACTCAAAGGATGTTTTCATTTAGATGAAGGTTATTTGTATTTCAGAAATATTCATAATCGTATTTTACTCGGTGGTGCTAGAAATTTAGCCCCAGGAACCGAAACAACAACAGACTTTAAGCTTACAAAACTCATACAAACCGCGCTTGAATCATTGTTAAAAGAGGTAATTTTGCCAGATCAAGATGTAGAAATTACCCAACGTTGGAGTGGAATTTTAGGTGTTGGGCAACAAAAAAAACCGATGGTTAAATCGGTTTCAAATAACTTGCATTGTGCCTTTAGATTGGGCGGAATGGGCATTGCCATTGGTAGCCAAGTCGGTCGAGATTTAGCTTATTTAATTAAGTAGTGTTTTAGTGCGCCTAAGAAATTAAAATTTACCATCAATAAAATTCAAGTAAGTTTCAAAACTAAAAGCACCACTAAATAAAACCATTGATTTATTTAAAACTTCACCAGCTGTAGCTTCGTTAAAACCAAGTCCAATCGCGTAACGCTTCAATAAAACCGCTTCGGCATCATCCATCACGCCATCAACATAAATAATTTTAAACAAGTCAAATAAATGCTCTAATCGTTTTTCGCGAGAGCTGATACCTTCAACAGGATACTTAGCAGGATTGCTTATGACTTTGGCATAATCATGCTCTGTAATGTTTAGCTTTCGGGCAAATCGTTTGAGTAAACCTTTTTCTAAATCGGTTATTGTGCCGTCTGTAGCTGCTAGATTCACCAAATTGGCAAAATGATTAAGATTAGTTGACGGGCTTTGTAAATCGTAAATATCAGTTGTTGACATAATTAAAAATATTTTTCAATAAATATACTATTAATTAAAATTCAACACTTAATTTTGGTATTGAAATTAGGGTATGAGTAAAAAAATAATTGGTAGACGTGATATTGCAGATTTTCCAAACCTTGGGTTAGCACATGTTGATATAAAAATTGATACTGGCGCCTACACATCATCTATACATTGTGACCAAATTGAAGAAATTAACAATGAGTTACATTGTCGTTTCCTTAACCCAAAAGATAAACAAAGCAACCATAAACATCTTGTTTTTAAAGACTATAAGCATATAAAAGTTAAAAGCAGTAATGGTATTGTGCAACACCGTTATCAAATAAAATCGACCATACAATTATTTGGAAAAACCTATAAAATTTCACTTTCTTTGGCCGACAGATCAAGCATGAAAAATCCAGTTTTAATAGGTCGTAAATTTTTGAATAAAAAATTTATAGTCGATACAGATTTAGAATATTTATCACACAACACTACACATCATGAACATTAGAGTACTATCTAGAAATCCCAACTTATATTCAACAAAACGCTTAGTTGAAGCTGCCAAAAAACGTAAACATGAGGTTGAAATTATTGACCCGTTAAAATGTGACTTGGTGATTGAAAAACGCAATCCAAATATTTATTACAAAGGTCATTATTTAAAAGATACTGATGCCATTATCCCTAGAATTGGTGCTTCAGTAACATTTTATGGAACTGCAGTTGTAAGACAATTTGAAATGATGGGCGCATTTACCACGATAGACTCTGAAGCTTTGGTAAGAAGCCGAGATAAATTAAGAAGTTTACAAGTGCTATCACGTGCAAAAATAGGTTTGCCTAAAACCGTTTTCACTAATTACTCTCGTGATGTAGAAGGCGTAATTGAACATGTTGGTGGTACGCCTTTAGTGGTTAAATTACTTGAAGGCACACAAGGATTAGGTGTGGTTTTAGCTGAAACCAAAAATGCTGCAAAATCTGTCATAGAAGCATTTAACGGATTGCAAGCTCGTGTGATTGTTCAAGAATTTATAAAAGAAGCAAAAGGTGCCGATATACGTGTTTTTGTGGTAGACGGTCATGTTGTTGGTGCTATGAAACGTCAAGGAAAAGAAGGCGAATTTAGGTCTAACCTTCACCAAGGCGGATCAGCTGAAGTGATTGAACTTAGTGATGAAGAAGAAATTGCAGCCATAAAAGCAGCAAAAGCTATGAGACTTGGCGTTGCCGGTGTAGACTTGCTACAAAGTTCTCGAGGTCCTTTAATTTTAGAAGTTAACTCTTCACCAGGACTTGAAGGTATAGAAAAAGCAACAGGCAAAGATATTGCTAAAACCATTATACAATACATCGAAAAAAATATTTAATGCCGCATATAGACGAGCAAAATGTCTTGCATATTCTTGGCGAAGAAGTTTTACCTGGGCAAAAAGCACGTATCAATTTTAATACAGCCAAGCTTTACACTAACACAACGGTAGAAGTTCCTGTTATTATTAGGCGTGCTAAACGTAAAGGTCCAGTAGTTTTAATCACCGCTGGCATTCACGGCGACGAAATTAATGGCGTAGAAATTGTCCGTCAAGTTATCGCTAAAGGAATCAACACACCACGGATCGGAACCATTATTTGTATCCCTGTAATTAATGTATTTGGATTTTTAAACCAATCAAGACAATTTCCAGATGGTCGCGATTTAAACCGCATGTTTCCTGGGACAAAAAAAGGCTCTTTAGCCAGCCGACTCGCCTATCAATTTGTTGAAGAAATTTTACCCGTTGCTAATTATTGTCTAGACTTTCACACCGGTGGCGCCAGCCGATTTAATGCAGCACAAATTCGAATTTCGCAGCACAAACCTGAATTAAAGCATTTAGCTAGCATTTTTAATGCACCATTTACCATTTACTCTAAAACTTTAAAAAACTCGTACCGTTCAATTTGTGAGAAAAAAAATATTCCTATTCTATTATTTGAAGGTGGCAAATCAATCGATAAAAATAGTGATATTACAAGATACGGAGTTGAAGGTGTCAAGCGTATATTAAAACATCTTAATATGCTAAAAAGTGGTTTTAGTATAACAACTTTAAATGAATACAGCACTTTTATAAGCAAAACTAAATGGATGCGGGCTAAATATAGCGGCATGTTTCACAGCGAAATCCCTATTGGTAAGTACGTCGAAAAAGGCGAAATCATAGCTTTTATTACCGATGCTTACGGCAGTTTGCGTTATAAGGTTAAAGCCACAAATAATGGTTATATTATCAATGTAAACCAATCGCCTATCGTTTATCAAGGCGATGCTATATTTCATATTTCAACCGAGTTAAATTAACGATGAAACCAGCTTTAAGAAAACATTACAAACAACTTAGAGAAGAAATTTCAGCAGAAACCTTAAACCAACTCAGCTTACAAATTGCCAATAAAGGTCTTGAATTAGAGGCACTTTGGCAACAAACTTACTACCATGTTTTTCTTCCGATTAAACGTTTAAAAGAAATTAATACAGAATATCTGCTTCATATTTTACAAGGTAAAGACAAGCAAATTGTGATATCGAAATCTGATTTCGAACAGCTTGAAATGCAACATATTTTACTCACAGATGCCACAAAAATAGAAGTTAATGCGGTCGGAATTCCCGAACCAGTTGAAGGTATTGCGGTTAACCCAACTCAGCTTGATGTTGTATTTATACCATTATTAGCCTTTGATCAAGACGGAAATCGTCTAGGCTATGGTAAAGGCTTTTATGATATTTTTTTAAAACAATGTAGTAAAACCACCTTAAAAGTTGGCGTTTCATTATTTCCACCAGAAGCTAAGATTAAAGCCGAATCTCACGACCAAAAGCTCGACTACTGCATAACACCTGACCATATTTACAAGTTCTAGTTAGAAATTTTACTGAAAAACTTATTCTCCATACGATTGTTTTATATTTGCACAAAATTAAACTTCTCATGAGTAAATTATTAATAGTTGGTACAGTTGCCTTTGATGCTATCGAAACCCCATTTGGCAAAACTGATAAAATCTTAGGTGGTGCAGCCACTTATATAGGTTTAAGTGCCGCAAATTTTAAAGCTAAAAGCGCAATTGTGTCAGTTGTTGGTGATGATTTTCCGCAAGAACATATAAATTTATTACAACGCAATAATATTAACCTAGAAGGTTTAGAAGTTGTTAACGGTGGTGATACATTTTTTTGGAGCGGTCGTTATCATAATGACATGAACACGCGAGACACTTTAGATACGCAACTTAACGTTTTAGCCGACTTTCAACCAGTTGTCCCAAATGATTTTAAAAATGCAGATATTGTCATGCTAGGCAACTTACATCCAGCAGTCCAATTATCAGTCATTAATCAAGTCGATAAACCTAAACTTATTGTACTTGACACGATGAATTTTTGGATGGATACCACACTTGACCTACTTAAAGAAGTGATAGGAAAAGTTGATGTTATTACCATTAACGATGAAGAAGCGCGCCAACTTTCAGGTGAATATTCTTTAGTTAAAGCTGCCCGAATTATTAGTGAAATGGGACCAAAATATGTAGTGATTAAAAAAGGAGAGCATGGCGCATTATTGTTTCATGGTAATGAAATGTTCTTTGCTCCTGCATTACCACTTGAAGAAGTGTTTGATCCTACTGGCGCTGGCGATACTTTTGCTGGCGGATTTACTGGTTATTTAGCTGAGACTAAAGACACCTCGTTCGAGAATATGAAAAATGCTATTATTTATGGTTCTAATTTAGCTTCATTTTGTGTTGAAAAATTCGGAACCGAAAAAATGCAAGAACTGGATATAAAAGCTGTGAACGATCGCTTAAAACAATTTAAGTCGCTCACACAATTTGAAATAAATTTAACCTAATGATTTTGCCCTGTATTTCAGGGCTTTTTTTGTAGCCTTATGAGCGAATTAATTAAACACGAATGTGGTATCGCACAATTGCGATTACTAAAACCACTGAGCTTTTACAAAGAAAAATACGGCACAGCGTTTTATGGTATCAATAAAATGTATTTAATGATGGAAAAGCAGCACAATCGCGGTCAAGATGGTGCTGGTTTTGCAAGTGTGAAGTTAGATGTAGCGCCTGGTCACCGTTACATTAGTCGTGTACGCTCTAATGCAGCACAGCCTATTCAAGATATTTTTGGTACAATTAACCAACGTATTAATCAAGGTTTAGAAGACAATCCAGCTTTAAAAGATAATGTTGGCCTGCAAAAAGAAAATTTACCTTATTTAGGAGAAGTTTATTTAGGTCATGTTCGTTATGGCACTTTTGGTAAAAATAGTATCGAAAGCGTTCATCCTTTTTTACGTCAAAACAACTGGATGCATCGTAATTTAATTTTAGCTGGAAACTTCAACATGACCAATGTAACTGAGTTATTTCAGAATTTAGTTGCACTAGGTCAGCATCCAAAAGAAAAGGCAGATACAGTAACTGTAATGGAAAAGATTGGCCATTTTCTTGATTCTGAAGTTCGTAAACTCTACAAAAAACTAAAATCTGAAGGTTTTAACAAACAACAAGCCTCACCACATATTGTCGAGAAAATTAAGTTACATAAAATACTTCGCAAAGCTTCAAAAGATTGGGATGGTGGTTATGCTATGGCTGGTATGTTAGGTCATGGCGATGCGTTTGTATTAAGAGACCCAAACGGTATTAGACCAGCTTATTATTATAAAGACGATGAAATTGTGGTAATTGCATCTGAACGTCCAGTGATTCAAACTGCTTTTAATGTTGATTATGATGACGTGAAAGAACTAGACCCAGGTCATGCCATCATTACTAAAAAAAGTGGTGAAGTGAGCTTTAAACAAATTCTAGAACCACGTGAACGAAAAGCTTGCTCGTTTGAGCGCATTTATTTTTCCCGTGGAAGTGATGCTGAGATTTATACTGAACGTAAAAAATTAGGATCGCTGCTGATGCCAGAAGTTTTAAAAGCCATAGATTTTGATACCTTAAACTCTGTTTTCTCATACATCCCAAACACAGCTGAAACCTCATTTTATGGAATGGTTGAAGCGGCACAAGACGAATTGAATCGGCAGAAAAATGAAGCCATTTTAAAAGAAAAAAATCAACTAACAGACGATCGTTTATCTGAAATTTTAGCCTATCGTCTACGCACTGAAAAAATAGCGGTTAAAGATGCTAAACTGCGTACATTTATTACAGAAGATAGTAGCCGAGACGATTTAGTAGCTCATGTTTATGATGTAACTTATGGTGTTGTAAAACCAACCGATAATTTAGTGGTTATTGATGATAGTATTGTTCGAGGTACAACGCTTAAGAAAAGTATTTTAAAAATGTTAGATCGGTTAAGTCCGAAACACATCATCATTGTATCATCAGCACCACAAATTAGATATCCTGATTGTTATGGTATTGATATGGCTAAATTAGAAGATTTTGTGGCCTTTAGAGCTGCACTAGCTTTACACAAAGACCAACAAACTTACGATCAAGTCATGGGTGAAGTTTATGCTAATTGTGTTGCTGAGAAAGATTTGCCAAGCCATGAAGTGACCAATCATGTAAAAGCGGTTTATAAAGGTTTTAGCGCAAAAGAAATATCAGCTAAAATAGCCGAATTATTAAGTGATGATAGTATTAATGCTAAAGTAAGCGTTATATACCAAAGCATAGAAAACCTTCATGAAGCTTGTCCTAAAAATTTAGGAGATTGGTATTTTACAGGAAATTACCCAACGCCAGGTGGCAATAAAGTGGTTAATAAAGCGTTTATGAATTTTTATGAAGGCAAGAGTGACCGCGCTTACTAATTGTCTTGATGACAAGCTAACACCAACCTAACAACTACTTGTGAATAAACGTATAAATGATATTTTAAAAGATGCCGATTTTAAAGAAATCTTGACAAAGGGATTTTCATTTTTATTATTTAGGCTTGGTGGTACAATTGCAGGTTATTTTTTTACTTTATTCATATCAAATAAATTTGGTGAGGATATTTATGGCTTAGTTGCTCTTGGATTTTCTATGTTTTTAATTTTAAGTGTGGTTGGTAGATTAGGCCTAGATACAAATATGATTAAGTTTTTTTCTCAAGACACAAACGATCAAGAATCAGGTATTTTTTATAAATCGATTTTTAAGTCTTTTGTTTTAAGCTCTATGCTAGCTGGCATTATTTACTTATTTAGAGAGCCTATATTTACTGACTTTTTTAAAGAGCCTAAACCAGAATTAATCCCTTTTTTACCTTGGGTTTTAGCAGCGATTCCCTTGTGGAGTATTACCATTATTAGTGCAAGTTTTTTAAGAGCTAAGAAAAGAAACAATGCTTTTGCTTTGTTTAATAATCCAAGCCGATTTTTATTTGGTTTAGTTTTATTAATTATTTTTTATAGTTTCTCGCAAGAGGCAATGGTTATATTTAAAGCTCATTTTTATGCAGTAGCTATTTCAGCCGCAGTAAGTTTTGGTTTAGTGGTTTATTATTTGAAAACACTTCAATTGAAAACGCAGACCAATTCCTGGTTTTTTCTTAAAGATTCACTTCCGATGATGCTTTCATCTTCAATATTAATATTGCTAGGTTGGATGGATACCTTTGTGATGGGAATTTTTGAAACTGATGCTAATGTAGGAATTTACAATGTGAGTCTAAAAGTAGCCAGTTTAGCTGTTTTTAGTTTACAGGCTATTAATTCGATTTTGGCACCTAAGATAGCGAAAAGTTATGCTGAAGGCCACACAGATTATAAGCGTTTGATAGCTTTTTCTACGAAGTTAAATTTCATGATTAGTGGTGTAGTTGTTGTGGCAATTATAATATTTCATAAGTTTCTATTAGGCATGTTTGGCGAAGCTTTTACAGCTGGTGCGACTATTTTATTTATTTTTTGTGCGGGCCAAATAATCAACTCATTTTCGGGTTCGGTTGGCGTTATTTTGCAAATGATTGGGAAACAAAAAGTATATCAAAACTTTGTTTTAGCAGCTTTAGTCATAAATCTTATGCTTACTTTTGTTTTAACGCCAATATATGGTGGCGTTGGCGCTGCAGTTTCAACGGTGATCAGTATGGTGTTTTGGAATATTGGGAGCGCGATTTATTTGAAAAAGCAGAAAAATATACAAAGTTATTTTAAACCTTTTTGATTTTAGATTCTTTAAGTATTTAAAGCTCTTTACAAGAGTAAAGCCTTATTAATTGTTATTTTAAATTTGATTAATTTCAATAAATAAAAGAAATAAAAACGACTGAATGAAACACATCTTTATAACAGGATGCCCAAGAAGTGGAACCACGATGTTAGGAAGTATTCTTTCAAATAACGATTCTGTAATTGTAACACCAGAATCTCATTTTTTTAATGAATTTGTTTTTAGTCATCTATCAAAACCAACTTCAATTGTAAAAAAAGCTAAGATGTTAGATTATTATAACAATCATTATAGGTTTAAGCAATGGGGAATAAATTCAGCTCATATTGATAATTTACCAGAACAAGTTATGTTATCTTCTTATTCTATAGTCATTGAAGAGACGGTCAAACAGTATGCAGAAGAGCATTTTAATAATAAAAATTTTTCGACAAGAATTGATCACACACCAAGCAATATTAAAGATTTTAGACTATTAAATTTACTTTTCCCTAAATCTAAATTTGTTTATATTGTTAGAGATCCACGAGCGATTTATGCATCGATTAAAAGTTTAGATTGGGGCCCGAATTCTGCTATGAAACTAAGTCAACTTTGGATAGAATATGTTGCTGCATATTTTGCTTTAAATAATTTAGATTCAGATCGAGTTTATTTAGTCAAATATGAAGAATTACTTCAAAATCCTGCGGATACTTTAAAAAGTTTATGCGATTTCCTGCAATTAAAATATACAGAAAACATGTTCTCGGATAATACTTCTTTTAAGCTTCCAAAGTCAACCTTATCTCAACATGCGCTTGTGGGAAAATCACTAGATAAGACTAGAATAAATAAGTGGAAACACGAGTTAAAAAAAAGAGATATAGAAATTATAGAAAGCTATTGTGGGTCTTCACTCAATTCTTTTGGATATATTAATTTTATAAAAAATTATTATAGCTTAACAAGGGAAGATAAAATTAAGAGTTATGCTAAAGAAGTTTATCGTTATATACCAAATAAATTTAGAAAAAAAAATAGAGAAAAATAAAAGCTAGTCTAGTAATTATGTTAACGAAATATAGGCTTATTATTACATTTTTATCGTTCTTTATATTAATTGCTTGTAAATCTAAAACTGAACTCTATTTAGAAAGAGGCTTAGATATTTTAAGCAACGTAAAAGAGATAAATTTTAATATTTATGATGATATTTTTATTAATGAAGTAGGAGTTATTAGAGATCAAAAAGAAGGTACCAAAACCTTAGTATTTAAATTAAATAAAAACGTTAAAGAAGACTCTTTTAAAAATGACTCCTTTATAGGAATAAGCGTTTGGATCATAAATAAAAATAATAAGAAAAGGAAAGAAAACTGGGACTTCAAACCTAAACTTATAGAAGTAAATGATCATAAATACTTTCTAAAAAAAATAAATGTTAAGGAAGATAGGATCAGAAAAATGAAAATATACGCTTATCAAAAATTAAATGATAAGAAGCACATGATAGGTTCGACTATTATTTTGCGTAAAATTTATACTTATAATGACTAAAAAAAACACACCTAGTAACATAGCTCTAGTAACTCCGTTAAAGGACGAAATCAATAATATTGATTCGTTTTTGGAATCCATAAAGAGACAAAGCATACCCATAAAAACTTTAGTCATAGTAGAGAATGATAGCACTGATGGTAGTAAAGAGTATTTAAATAATATTAATGAGATAAAAAACATTGAACAATTTAAAGTTATTAATATAAATTTTAAAGATACCACTTACCGTGTTGGGAAAAAATATGCTACGATTGTAAATACTGGTTTTCAATCTCTAAAAAAAGAGTCTTTCTATAATGAATTAGACTATATTGGCATTTTAGATTGCGATGTGTTTCCAGAAAAAGATTACTATAAAAAACTAACAAGTTTTTTAATTAATAATCCAAAAGTAGGTATTACTAGCGGGCTAATCTATACTGAAACAGGAAAACAACATATTGCAAATCAAAACTGGGTAAGAGGTGGTTGCAGAATTTGGAAAAAAAAGTGTTTTGATGAGGTCGGTTATCAAATTGCCTACACAGCTGATACAGTATCAGTAGCTTTAGCTCATTTAAAAGGCTGGAAAACAAAAACTGTTAAATCAGCTAGTGTAACTTCTAGAGAAGTAGATACAAGATTTTCAAATTCTTCAGAGAAAGGATATCACGCATATTACAGAGGACATACCTTATTTTATATGCTTTTAAAATCTTTTTATATAATTTTTATTAAAAGAAAAGTAAAAACCGGCACTACACTTTTGTTTGGTTTTATTAAAAGTATGTTTACTAAAAGGCCAAGAATTGAAGATAGACAGTTAAGAAAATATTTTAGATATTACATGTTTAATAAATTAATTAAAAAGTATTAATAGTGAACGTTAATGTTATAGTAATATTTATTTGCTTTCTAATTTCTGGTTTTTTTCATCAAGGACTCTATATATTATTTCCATTATTAGTATTATACTACATTTCATATCATAAAGGATTAAAGTTAAAGTTAAATCCTGTTACTAAGATTTATTTATATATCTCTTTAATTACTCTCATTTTTTTTGGATTACAATCAATATTTTATTTTGACATAAAAATATTTTCAATCAAAGGGTGCTTAAGGTATTTTGCTTATTTTTCATTCGCAGTATTTGCCTCTTATATGTCTAAAAAGAATATTAAATACTTTTTTGTAGTATTAGTAGGCTACTTTATTTTAACTATACCATTAGGCTATTTTCAATTTGTCAATTTAGGGCGTTATCATAACATTTTAGGGCATTCAAATCATTTAGCTTATGTGCTATCAATGGTTATTTACTTTTTAGTCTTTAATCGACCATTTAAAAGTAAAAAAATTAATATCATATGTATAACACTTCTTTTTTTATCCTTAATTTTAACAAAATCATCAGGAGGACTTTTAGTTCTTCTGGCGCTTTTAGGGTTCAATGGAATCGTGTCTAATAGAATATCACTTTCAAATAAAATAATATTTTTAACTGTCCCGATTATTTTAGCCATATCAGTAATTAATTTTTCTGAAAAAATAGCTTTTCAACTTGAGTCAATAACTTTTTTAAATTGGGAATTTATTGAAGATAGGGCAACACAATTTACTATAGATGGAGTAAATAGAGCTGGAGGATATGGTTCTTTTGTATGGCGAATTATATATTGGTCTGCAATTATTTATGAGTTTTTTTCAGAGTCTGTTTTTAAAATTATATTTGGTCTAGGAGTTGATCATTTAACTCAAGGAAATATGCCTTATGAATTTATGCAGCAAGATCCACATAACGATTTCGTGAAAGCTCTATTAGAGTTTGGTGTTATTGGCTTATTATTTTTTATATACTTCTTTAGAAAAGTATATAATGTAGTCAAGAAGAACTTTAATATTATCATTATTATGTTTGTTCCCATGTTTTTTGGTAATCCAATGGTAAACTACTCTGTAAGCATGACCCTAATTTTAATTTTAATGTATGAGTATAAAAAAGTTAATACCGAAGTTGACTAATTTTTTTTTAATACTATTTGTTTTATTTACTGTATTACCTGTTAAACTAAATTTTAGTAGTCTAACAATAATAGCCTTAGTAATTTTGAGTCTTATAAACTTAATAATTTTAAAAAACAATAACCTTAAACCATCAAGTTACTTTATTTTCATCATTACGCTCCCATTAGCAATCTATGGTTTAGGTCTTATAAACACAGTAAATATTGATTATGGGATTAGTTTTTTGGTGAAAAACATGAGTTTTTTTGCTTTTCCTTTAATTTTTTTCAGCTTAAGTAAATATGTGAATAGAAATCTGCTATTCAAATCTTACCTCGTTGGTCTTTTTATGACTAATGTTTATTTGTCATATCTTTTTATATACTATTTTAATTTTGGCTTACGATTTTATAAAATTATTACAATCGATATTTATCATTCAACCTATCTTGGAATGTACAGTCTTTTCGCCTATTGGATTTGCTTTATTTTTTTTAAAAAAAACAACAATAAACTGTATTTATTATTAGCAGTGTTCTTCATTTTATCGGCCATAATTACCTCAGCAAGAATCGTTGTTTTACTATCAATAGTTTCTGTCATTATATCGTTGGTATCGACAATAAAATCAAATAGTAAAAAAGTTGCTGCACTTATCTTATTCTTTTTAGTTGGCATTATGGCTATAACAAATGTTCCGTCTTTAAAACAAAAATTCCATCAGTTTTTAGAGTTAGAAAAAATCGGATTTGATAAGAACAACTACCGAAGCATCTCATCAAGACTTGGCAAAATAGAAGCCTCAGTTGCAGTCATAAAAAATAACCTTTGGTTAGGTACTGGAACTGGAGATGCAAAAGATGAACTTGTAAAAGAGTATAAAAAAATGAAATTTACAATGGGATATAAGAATAAATATAATGCTCACAATCAATACTTGGATAACTTAGTTAGGAATGGTATAATTGGTGGTATGATTAGTTTATTAGCGATTTATTTTTTCCCATTTTATATTTCAATTAGACGTAAAGAAAAACTATTGCTTACATTTATAATAATAATTGCAGTAGTTAGCCTAACAGAATCAATACTAGATAGACATAAAGGTATTACATTTTACGTTTTCTTTGTTTCATTAATGCTAAGTTCAATTTTTCAAAATAAATTGCATTCTGAAGATTAAATTCCATTAAAAAATAGTTTTCAAAGACATATCTCATTAATGAAAAGAATAAAAATTTTCAACACCACTATAGACAACCTTAGCATGCAAGAAACCCTGCAAAAGGTAAAGCAAGCAATATCAAATAAAACACAGCTCCATCATGTTGTTGTTAACGCAGGAAAGATTGTTGCCATGCAAGAAGATAAAGAGTTAAGAGAAAGTGTAAATTCTTGTGACATTATTAATGCCGATGGTCAAGCGGTGGTATGGGCTTCAAAACTTTTAGGAAAACCACTAAAAGAACGCGTTGCCGGTATCGATTTAATGGAAAATCTTGTAAAACTAGCAGCTCAAAATAAATATAAAATTTATCTACTAGGCGCCAAAGAAGAAGTCGTCTCTAAAGTTGTTCAAATCTATAAAAGCAACTATTCAAAACATCTCATTGCCGGCTATAGAAATGGCTATTTTTCTAAAGAGGAAGAACAAACCATTGCTCAAGATATCTCCAATAGTGGAGCACAGCTACTATTTGTTGCCATATCATCACCAAAAAAAGAAAACTTTCTTTACCAAAATCGCAAGACACTAAGAAATCTCAACTTTATTATGGGCGTAGGCGGTAGTTTTGATGTTATTGCAGGAAAAACTAAACGCGCACCTGTTTGGATGCAAAAATCTGGACTCGAATGGTTTTACAGGTTCATGCAAGAACCTAAAAGAATGTGGAAAAGATACCTTATCGGAAACACGAAATTCATATTTTTGACAATCAAACAATTTTTTAAAAACTAACCACTCACATAAAATTATAACTCTATGAATATTACAGTAGTAGGAACAGGCTACGTAGGCCTTGTTACAGGAACATGCCTCGCCGAAAACGGTAACAACGTTATTTGTGTCGATATAGACGAAAACAAAGTGAATCGAATGAAAAATGGAGAAGTTCCTATATATGAACCTCATCTTGACGTTTTATTTGAGCGCAATATAGAAGCCGGTCGACTAAATTTCACTACAAACTTAATTCAAGGTCTTGACCATGCTGAAGTTATTTTCCTAGCCTTACCAACCCCAGAAGATGAAGACGGCTCAGCCGACTTAAAATATGTCCTTGGCGTTGCTCAAGAAATTGGCCAACATATTACCGATTATAAAGTAATTGTCGATAAAAGTACCGTTCCTGTTGGGACTGCCGAAAAGGTTGAAGCTACTATTGCCGCAAATACTTCAACTGAGTTTGATGTGGTTTCAAATCCTGAATTTTTACGTGAAGGTTTTGCTGTAGATGATTTCCTTAAACCAGAACGTATTGTCGTAGGCACAAGTAGTCAACGCGCCGAAGAAATCATGCATCGCTTATACAAACCATTTGTACGCTCAGGAAACCCAATTATTTTCATGGACGAAAAATCTGCTGAGCTTACAAAATATGCTGCTAATTCATTTCTCGCAACAAAAATTACCTTCATGAATGAAATTGCCAACTACTGTCAAATTGTTGGCGCCGATGTAGATAAAGTGCGCATCGGTATGGGAACCGACTCCAGAATTGGTAAACGCTTTTTATTTCCAGGTATTGGTTATGGCGGTTCATGTTTTCCTAAAGATGTTAAAGCACTTCATAAATCAGGTCAAGACGTTAACCATCAATTTAAAATTCTCGATGCTGTGGTTGAAGTTAACGAAGCCCAAAAAACTATACTTTTTCCTCAAATCAACAACCATTTTGGTGGAAACTTAAAAGGCAAAACCATTAGTATTTGGGGGTTAGCCTTTAAGCCAGAAACCGATGATATTCGTGAAGCACCATCACTTTATATGATAGAAAAATTACTTGAAGCTGGAGCAAAAATAAAAGCCTTTGACCCAGAAGCGATGGAAAATGTAAAGCAAAAACTTGGTGATAAAATTCAATTTGCAGATAATATGTACGAGGCAACCCAAAATACTGATGCATTGCTTATATGTACAGAATGGAGTATCTTTAGAACACCAAACTTCATTAAATTGAAAGCGGAAATGAACGATACCGTTATTTTTGACGGAAGAAACCTATATGATATTGATGAAATGACTGAAGCAGGTTTTAAATACATATCTATTGGCAGAACAGCTGTATAGATTAAAATATCTATGCTGGGTGATCAGTTTCAGTTGAAGTTTCTCTGATAATATTCATCCTTAGCATAAAATTAAATTTTACATGAAAAGCATACTTATTACCGGCGCAGCAGGATTTTTAGGATCTCATCTTTGCGATAAATTTATAAAAGAAGGTTACCGTGTTATCGGGATGGATAACCTTATTACAGGCGATTTAAAAAATATCGAGCATTTATTTAAACTAGAACAATTTGAGTTTTACAATCACGATGTTTCAAAATTTGTTCATGTGGCTGGTCAGTTAGATTACATTTTGCATTTTGCCTCACCAGCAAGCCCGATAGATTATCTTAAAATTCCTATTCAAACCTTAAAAGTTGGCTCTTTAGGAACACATAATCTGCTAGGTTTAGCTAAAGAAAAAAATGCTAGAATCTTAATTGCATCAACATCTGAAGTTTATGGCGACCCTTTAGTTCATCCACAAACCGAAGATTATTATGGTAATGTAAATACTATAGGTCCACGAGGCGTTTATGACGAAGCTAAGCGTTTTCAAGAATCTATAACGATGGCCTATCATCGCTTTCACGGTTTAGAAACACGAATTGTTCGTATTTTTAACACCTATGGTCCACGTATGCGCTTAAATGATGGTCGCGTAATTCCAGCCTTTATTGGTCAAGCCTTAAGAGGTGAAGATTTAACTGTTTTTGGCGACGGCTCACAAACCCGTTCATTTTGCTATGTCGATGATCAAGTTGATGGTATTTATAAGTTACTATTAAGTGATTATGCAGAGCCTGTTAATATTGGTAATCCTCACGAAATATCAATTTTAGACTTTGCAGAAGAAATTATAAAGCTCACAGGAACAAAACAAAAAATTGTTTTTAAACCACTCCCAAAAGACGACCCAATGCAACGGCAACCCAATATAGAGCGCGCCAAATCGGTTTTAGGCTGGGAGCCAAAAGTCAATCGTGAAGAAGGTATGAGAACAACTTATAATTACTTCAAATCCTTAACGCCCGAAGAGTTGCAAAGAAGTGAACACAAAGATTTTTCAGCACACAACAAAAAGTAATGAAACAACGAATAGGCAGATATTCTGGTTATCTTAGGCCAATTTCATATGCGATAGATTTTTTTATCATCGCATTTTTTGCTTATTTCTTACAGCTCAATTTAGCTGATTACGGTCTATTTTTTGCTTATCTTTTTATATGTTGGCTGATTGTTTCCCTTAAAACCAAATTTTACGAGGTCTACAGATTTACAAGGGTAACACGAATACTTAGCTTAATAGCCATTCAAACTATTGTTTTTGCTTTAGTTGTTTTTGCTTTTTACGGCTTTACAGACGCCATAAAAGTACCTAATAATTACTTAATATGGTTTGTTGTTGCAGTGATGTCAAGTATTGGTATCGCTAAGCTATCGGTTTATTATTTATTAAAACGCTATCGAAAAGTATTAGGTGGCAACTTTAGAAATACAATAATTATAGGAAACTCAAAACGTTCGCTTCAACTGTATAGTTTTTTCGAAAACAACCCTGATTATGGCTATAAATGCCAAAAAGTATTTCAAATTAAAGAACCAATTATCCGTGAAATTTTTAGTTATGTGATCGATCATGATATAGATGAAATTTATGCATCAGTCGGCCAACTAAGTGATGAACAAGTCAATTTACTTATTGATTTTGCCGATAACAATCTGAAGGTGCTTAAGTTTATTCCTGATAATAAAGATGTTTATTCTAAACAAATTCAGTATGATTACTATGGTGTTTTACCAATTATATCATTGCGTAAAATTCCACTAGACGATAATGTTAACAGAATCATTAAAAGGACTTTCGATTTTGTTTTTGCTACTGTAGTTTTAGTTGGTTTATTGTCATGGTTAACACCTTTACTAGCGATTATTATCAAAATAGAATCTAAAGGTCCAGTATTTTTTAAGCAAAAACGTAACGGCCGAAATAACAAAGAATTTTATTGTTTTAAATACAGGTCGATGAAGCCCAATCCTGAGGCCGATATTCACCAAGTTAGAAAAAACGATAGACGTATAACAGCTATTGGTCGATTTATGCGTAAAACTAGTATAGACGAGCTACCACAATTTTATAATGTATTATTAGGCGATATGAGCGTTGTAGGACCTCGACCACACATGGTTAGCCATACCAACATGTATGCTGAAAGTATCGACAAGTTTATGGTAAGGCATTTTGTAAAACCTGGTATAACAGGCTTAGCACAAGTAAATGGTTATAGAGGTGAAGTAGAAACAGAGCAAGATATTATTAATCGTGTTAAATACGATATCTTCTATCTTGAAAACTGGTCGGTTTTAATGGATTCAAAAGTGATTATTCAAACACTTATTAATGCCATTAAAGGTGATAAAAAAGCTTACTAATACCAAATATTTTATGAAATTAGATAAAAAGAAATCGAATTATAATTGTCTAAATCAAGGCAAAAAAATTAAGCATAGCTTACGCACGTTTCTTTTTTTAAAGGAAGAGAAAGAGGCAATTAGAAACTATTTATTTGTCTTGTTTTATGGTAGATTCGGTATAATTTAAACAGCTTTGCTCAAACGCTTTAAACTGCGTTTCTAAATTAAATGCTTGTTTTGAAATAGCTAAAACTTCAGCTTTTGTTGGCAGATTAATTTCTTGTTGTACGATTTGTTTTATATTACGCTCAAGCTGCTTATAATCAATTTCACGTTGTGCTATACCCAAACCTAATTGCTCAACAACGTCAGCACCTTCGCCATCAGAAAAGAAAAGAATAGGTAAACCTAGCTTACTATATTCAAATATTTTAGATGGAACCGATCCATAAATTCGATTTTTAAGTGGAATTATAGTTACATTATATGGCATCAGGGTTTTATGTAGCTCGTTTCTCGATAAACTTCCATGATAAAAAATACGCTTATGATTTTTAACAATGGCTTTAACTTCATCAGCTTTTGGGCCATCACCATAAATGTGAAAGCTTGAATTTTCAGGAAAATTTACTTGCTTACAAATTTCTTCAATACCTTGAGCGATGCCTAATAGACCAGCATAGACAAACTTAATTTCATCTTGAGCTACTTCAACAGATGATTTAGGTAAATTAAACTGAGGAAAGTTTCGATATAAAAATAATGGCTTAGTTGAGGTTTTAATGGTTTTTTTAACGTGGGTTAAAATTTCTTCAGATTGACCAATAATTCGGTCTGAATGCTTGTAAATAAAGCCTTCAATATATTCTAAAATGCGATAGTATAGACCTTTTGATAAAATGCCCATTTCAAGCCCAGCAAGTGGCCACAGATCCGACACATTTAGAATAAGAGTTTTACCTCTTAATCTACCTGCAAGAACAGCAAAAAAACCAACAAATAAGGGCGAACATTGAATGATTTGTTTTTGTGGTGTTTTGGTTATTAATAAATAAAAAAACAAGCTAATGGCGTAGCTAAGGATAGAAAATAGACGTATAAATTTATTGTTAGACTTGCTGGCAAAAATAAACAGACGCGTGACAGGAATTTGCTTATATATTTCGTTTACCTTGAATTTGTTGCGATAAGCTCCAAATACCTTTCCATAAGGGTAATTAGGTAAAGGCGATAGTACCTTAACTTTATACTTATGATGTTTTAATTGTTCTGAAAGCGCAAAAATACGGTTAGAAGCAGCACCTGTTTCTGGAGGAAAATAACTTGTAATTATTAAAATATCGTCTTTAGACTTCATATAACTTCAGCAATTCATCTACAATTCTTTCTGAAGTTTTTCCATCCCATAAAAATGGCGCTTGAGCTTGTTTCCATTGTCCAGCATTTAAACGGTCAAAGGCTTTGTCTATTTTAGAAATGTCTGAACCTACTAATTCATTAGAGCCAATCTCGCAAGTTTCAGGTCTTTCAGTAGAATCTCTAAAGGTCATGCACGGTACATTCATCATAGTTGTTTCTTCAGTAATACCGCCTGAATCAGTGAGTACAGCAAAAGCGTTTTTAATTAAATAAATAAAATTTAAATAACCTTGTGGCTCTACATAATGAAGCTGATTATAGTTAAGATTAAGATTTTGAAGTAGTTTTTTTGTTCTTGGGTGAACTGGGAAAATAATTGGTTTTCCTTCAGATTTTTCGACGATGGTTGAAATTAAGTCGGTTAATTGTTGTTCTTCGTCAACATTAGATGGGCGATGAAGTGTCATGACATAATAGGACTTACTTTCTAAGCCTAATTTATCCCAAAAATCAGGTTTTTTAAGTCGATCCATATTTTTAAATAAGGTATCAATCATGACATTACCTACTAAAAATAGCTGTTCTTCAGTTTTTCCAGAATTTAGCAAATTTTCATTGGCTAATTTGGTTGTGGTAAAGAAGTAATCTGTAATGCTGTCGGTAACCATGCGGTTAATCTCTTCCGGCATTTTTAAATCACCCGAGCGTATGCCCGCTTCAACATGGGCAACATCAACATGTAATTTTTTAGCTACAATTGCGCAAGCCATGGTTGAGGTTACATCACCTACAACAAGAACTAAATCAGCAGGATTTGATAACAATTCTGTTTCAAATTTTGTCATTATTTGAGCCGTTTGTTCTGCTTGAGAACCGCTTTTAACTTCTAAATTTACATCTGGATGCGGAATATTAAGCTCTTCAAAAAAGGTGTCGCTCAAGTTTTTATCGTAATGTTGTCCTGTATGCACTAATCTATAATCAATAGCTTTACCCTTAGATTTGGCGTTGTTAATGGCTGCAATGATGGGTGCAATTTTCATAAAGTTAGGTCTTGCACCTGCAATAATTGTAATTTTAAGCATGTTGGTTAAGTTTAGATATAAATTGTTTTAGCTTTCCGCTTTTAGAGCGCTCTAAGGTCGTGAATTTTTTAAAACTAACCTTTAAATTAGGTTCTAAATAAGTTTCAATAGCTTTGGTAATTTTATTTTTTTGACGATCAGTTAATTCATTTTCAGAAACATATTCAATTTTAAATTCGGCTTCAGTTTCTTGAATAACTTTAATTTCTTTTACATCGCCAGAGTCTTCGATAACCGATTTGGTAACATAATAAAAACTTAGGGCTGGAATGCGTTTTCCGCTAGGTAAAATAGCAAACTGATTTGTGCGTCCTGTCAACTTTTTCAAAATTTGATGTTCAGCTGTACTCTTTTTACTAATAACACCAACATCACCAATTTTATAGCGGATAAAAGGATGCGCTTTATTATATAAGCTTGTTACTACCAGATGGCCTTCTTCTCCATTGGGCAGCACATTATGGTGATCATCTACAACTTCAACTAACAGGGTTTTGTTGTTAATTTGCCATTCACCTTCAGTATTTTCAAAAGCAATTACATCGAGTTCGCTTGCCCCATATTCATTTATGATTGTAACACCTAAAACTTCTTCTAATAGCCTTCGGTCAGAATCAAATAGCATTTCACTCGTTGTGATGCAAGCTTTTAAGCTAGGGCAAGCCGTTTTTAAATTAATATGCTTTGCTTTTAAATATTTGGCAAACATAACAATAGAGCTTGTGTAACCATTAATTAGCTCAAATGGTTTTCGCTTAAATTCCTTTAAAAAACCTTCAAGCTTATCATCAGATAAATCAAATATATCAAAGCGAAATCGATGTGCAAAGACATCTTTAAGGCGTTCTTTTTTGTTACTTATAAAATCTTTTGGAATACCATAAAATCTGGCTTCATAAGATTGACTCATGTCAATGTCATGCTGTTGATACAAACTAATAATATGTGCCCATGTTAAGGCGTGTGCTGGTTTATCTTTTGCAAATGTAAAAGGGTGTCCGCTTGAACCTGAGGTTTTATTAACATAAACCGATTTAGCCGAAAAATCTTTACTTAATCGTTGCTCAAGACTAACTTGTAAGTCTTGCTTTGTCATGATAGGAATATCTTCCCAACAAGAAATGGGTTGATTATTAAGTAAATGACGGTAGTGAGAATTATGAAATTTATGGTAATTAAAAATATTCCATTTTGAAGTTTCTGTATAGTCTTGAGCATTATTTTTTAAAGCCCTTATAATTTGCTCAAGCTTTGTTTTGGCCGCTGAAATAGGAAATCCCTGCCAACTTAAAACGCGTTCAAACCGATTCACGTATTTTCTTAAAATTGATTAGGGTAGCAATTTACAAACAATTATTTTTGATGCCATAACCTTAAGTCGTTTAATCATGAATATCTTAGTTTTAGGAAGTGGTGGTCGTGAGCATACCATAGCGCATCAATTACACTTAAGTCCGCAAGCCGATCAAATCTTTATTGCACCTGGAAATGCAGGGACAAAGCAAATTGCCACTAATGTGGAAGTAGATTTGAGTAATTTTGATGCTATTGCCGATATTATTAAACGCAACAATATAAAGATGCTTATTGTTGGTCCCGAAGCGCCATTAGTTGATGGTATTACTGATTATTTTAATGCCAAACCAAACTTTAAAGATTTAATGATTATTGGCCCTTCAAAAAAAGGTGCTGAACTTGAAGGTAGTAAAAAGCGCGCTAAAGAATTCATGAAATCTCATAATATTCCTACAGCAACCTACCAAAGCTTTACATCAGAAACATTAACACAAGGATTTAACTTTTTAGAATCTTTACAACCACCTTATGTCTTAAAAGCCGACGGATTAGCTGGCGGTAAAGGTGTTTTAATTCTTGATAATCTTAAAGAAGCTAAGCAAGAACTTTCAAACATGCTTACCAACCAAAAATTTGGTTCAGCTTCTCAAAAGGTAGTTATTGAAGAATTTCTTGACGGTATTGAACTTAGTGTTTTTGTACTTACCGATGGTAAAGATTATGCCATTTTACCTAATGCGAAAGACTACAAGCGAATAGGTGAAGGTGACACAGGTTTAAACACCGGTGGAATGGGAGCTGTTTCTCCAGTTCCGTTTGCTGATGAACTATTCATGAAAAAAGTGGAAGATAAAATTATAAAGCCAACCATTAATGGCTTAGCAAAAGAGGAAATTGATTATAAAGGCTTTGTGTTTATAGGTTTGATGAAAGTTGAAGATGAACCTTATGTAATTGAATATAATGTTAGAATGGGCGACCCAGAAACTGAAGTTGTGTTACCACGTATAAAAACAGATTTAGTTGATGCATTAACTAAAACTGCCACTTCACAAATCAATTCACTTCAATTAGATATTGATGAGAAAAGTGCTACAACTGTGATGTTAGTTTCAGGAGGTTATCCTGAAGCCTACAATAAAGGCGAAGAAATTTTAGGATTAGAAACAATCAACAATCAAGATATTTTTATTTGCCATGCCGGCACAACAGAAAAAAACGGCAAAACATTAACCAATGGAGGTCGAGTAATTGCCGTTACTGCTTTTGATTTAAATTTTAAAAATGCGTTGAAAAAAGCTTACAACAGCATTGATAAAATTTCATTTAAAAATAAATACTATCGAACTGATATAGGAAAAGACTTAGCTTAAATCTGCATCTTTACCTAAAAATGAATGTGCCTTAGGATCGCGATTTTCTTCATTATTATCGTTGAAGGTTTTAAGTTGCTTCATCCAATAAACAAAGGCTACAAATACAATTAGCATGAACAACCAATTTAATCCGTTAGCAGCCCACCAAGATGAGTCTTGTAATGTGCGTAATGCATCTAGAGGTAGAAATAAAACATCTTCGAATAATGATTGTATAGCTAACATTAAATCTTTCATGACTAAATAAATTAAATTACACTGCAAAAGTAATAAATTGAAGCATGCTAACAAGATTTTTTTCACAATCAAAACCTATTCAACTTGTTTTTCTTTTAGCTTACTTAGGTTTAAGTTATGTGATGTATGCTGTTTTTCACCTTTCTGAACTTACTTTCTTAAAAAGTTTTTTAGGTGGAATTGCTATTTTAAGTTGTGCGTTTTTAATTGATTTTATTGTAAAGAAAAATAAGTTTCAAGAACAGCATTCATACAGTCTATTAATGTTTTGTGTGCTAAGCAGCATAAATCAAGTAATTTTCAAATCGCCTATTGAAATATTAGGATTACTATTTATCCTTTTGGCTTTAAGGCGTTTATTAAGTTTAAAGTCTCAAATTGATATTTCTAAAAAACTTTTTGATGCTGGTTTTTGGACTTTTTGGGCTGTATTGTGCAATTCAAGCCATAGTTTACTATTACTTTTAATTTTGTTTGCGGCTGTCTTTTATGCAGGACATCATTTTAAATTTTTTCTACTTGGTTTTTTAGGTTTTGTATGTGGCCTAATTCTTCATTTAGCAACTGTTTTAGTTTTTGAAGATACTGCCCCAAATTACTTGAGCCTTTTACCACATTTCGATTTTAAAATTGATTTTAGGTATGCCCTACCGCAACTTCTAAACTTATATGTGCTTATTATTCTAGGTATTGTTCTCGTTATCTTTATGTCGCCTATTTATAGACCTTTAAAACTTAATCAACAACGTAATTTGAGTTTACTGCTTATTTTACTTGTTCTCTATACTATCTATAGCTTGTTTAGTGCTAATTTTAAGCCGATTAATTTTATGTTTATAAGTTTAGGCTTAGCTTTTTTAACAGGAAATATTCTTCAAATTAAAGGTTTAAAACTTATTTATAAAGAGTTGCTTTTATGGATAATGATAGGTTTGGGTATTTTTCAGTTTAGTCTAGTTTAGACATTCGTTTAATTTCACCACCTAATTTTGTTTTTTGGTCAATTTTTGAAGGATTACCATATATATAAATTGTTCCACCAGCTGTAACAGCAGCTCGAATACTTTTGGTAGCGTTTGCACGAATACTACCACCGTAACTTACTTTTACATCAGCATTATTGCTAATTAAATGCTTAGTGTTTGCCATGGCGCCTGTTTTAACTGTGCAATAATAGTGCTTGGCTTCACCTCTTAATTGAACAGTGGCACCTGTTACACTTTTAATCCTTAAGTCTTTAACATCTAATTCTGCGCTGAGAAAGCTGCCTTCAGAAACATCAATCTCTAGATGTTTTTGGGTTAGTTTCTCGGTTACTTCAACCTCAGCAGCATTATTTAATGTTAATGCAATAAATGAATTAACATACAATTTTACTTTGGTGTCGCTTTCAGAAAAAAGTTCATCTAAAGGTAAACTCAGCTTTAATTCACCTTGCTTTACATTCCATTTTAAATCTTCACTACCGTAACCTTCAACTACAACTTTAGTTTCTTTGGCACCAGGAATTATTTCTGCATTAATTTTATTGGTAATTTTAATGCGATTAAAATCTTGATCAATTTCGTAGGTTTTGGTTTGAGCAATGCTTGTTAATGAAAAGAAAATGAATATAGCTGAAGTTATTTTTAAAATCATAATTTTATTTTTTTGTAAATGTAAATTGTTTTTTGCATTGAAATATTCAATTTGCTGTTAAAAAGCTTTAGTATATTTGGCATTTTAAGATTTATGAAAATACCATCAGGTCAACAGGTTTATTTTGCTTCAGATCAGCATTTAGGAGCGCCGACGCCAGCTGAAAGCTTGAAGCGCGAAAAAATTTTTGTTGAATTTTTAGATGAAATTAAAACTGATGCTGCGGCCATTTTTCTTCTTGGAGATCTTTTTGATTTTTGGTTTGAGTATAAACAAGTTGTGCCTAAAGGTTTTGTGAGAGTTTTAGGGAAATTATCTGAAATTGCAGATAGTGGTATTCCTATTTATTTTTTTGTTGGTAATCACGACTTATGGATGGACTCTTATTTTGAAGATGAATTAGGGATTCATACGTTTCATCAACCTCAATTTTTTGAACTAAATAACACTAAATTTTTAATTGGTCATGGCGATGGTCTCGGCCCAGGTGATAAGGGTTATAAACGCATGAAAAAAGTGTTTACCAATTCTTTTTCTAAATTCCTATTTCGTTGGCTACATCCCGATTTAGGTGTGAGGTTAGCCAAGCATTTGTCGGTTAAAAATAAATTAATTTCAGGTGATGAAGATGCTAAGTTTTTAGGTGAAGAAAACGAATGGTTAGCGCAATATGCTAAACGTAAACTCGAATTTGAGCATTATGATTACTTTGTGTTTGGCCACCGGCATTTACCGATGGAGATTGAACTTAACGAAAAGTCTACTTATTTAAATTTAGGTGATTGGATTTCGCATTTTACTTATGCCAAGTTTGATGGTCAGCAATTGCATTTAAAATATTGGCAAAAAAAAACCTGAGTTAAAAACTCAGGCTGATATTAAAAATAAAAGGTGTTATTTTAACGATTTTTCGTCGTTACCGTTAGCTTTACTTTCACCATCTTCTTCTTTAGAAGCGTCCTTAAATTCTTTAATTCCACTACCTAAACCACGCATTAATTCTGGTATTTTACGGCCTCCAAACAACAATAAAATAACAACTGCTATTAAGACGATTTGAGGCCAACCTATCATTCCGTAAATTACTTGTAACATATAATTAGCTTAAAATTGCATTGCAAAATTAGCAATAAAAAAACAAAACAAAGGTTTAGTATATAAAAACAATCAGAAATTAACTTTATTATATCTTTGTAAGACTTACAAATATTACATGACTAAGCGTAAAAAAAAAGACAAAAAAAAATTTTCTGAAAAGCTGCTTCACAAGTATCGACTTGTTATTTTAAATGAAGACACCTTTGAAGAGCGCGTTGCTTTTAAATTATCACGCTTAAATGTCATCAGTTTAAGCGTTATTTTTAGTATTTTATTAATTGTGGGCACAAGTGTTTTAATAGTTTTTACACCCCTAAAAGAATACATTCCAGGCTATTCATCTTCAGCTTTAAAGCAAAAGGCTACAAGACTAAGCTTAAAAGTAGATTCGCTTGAAAACCAAGTTGCCATTAACAATAATTATTATCAATCTATTAGAGCCATTTTATCTGGTGAAATTCCTGTAGAAGAATTTAATGAAGATAGCACTTATAAAACTCAAATTTCGAATATTAAATCTGAAGAATTACAACCAACATTAGCTGAAAACAAATTACGTGAAAGAGTTGAAAGTAACGATAAGTTTAATTTATTAGAACAAGCCGTTCAAAAAACCGATTTATCGCTATTTCCACCTGTAACAGGTCGTATAACCGAAGCTTACAATGCCGAAATTAAACATTATGCCGTTGATATTGTAACCGTTAAAGATAAACCAGTTAAAACCGTTGCTGATGGAACTGTTATTTTTTCAGAATGGACTGCTTCAACAGGTTACGTGATTATTATAGAGCATAGTTTTGGATTAATTTCAGTTTATAAGCACAATGCTGAATTGCTTAAAGCTCAAGGCGATTTAGTAAAAAGTGGCGAAGTAATCGCCATTACTGGTAACACAGGTGAGCTTTCAACTGGGCCACATCTTCATTTTGAACTTTGGGTAGATGGTTACCCTGTAAATCCTCAAGATTATATAACATTTGAAGAATAATCTATGTCTATAAAATCAATTGCAGCAAAGTTATTTGCGAAACATATCACCAAGAAAATAGTAAATTGGTCTTCTAAACCTGTTGAAACACAACAGCGCGTTTTTGAAACTTTAATCGCTTCAGCTAGCGAAACTCAATTTGGAAAAGACCATCATTTTGAAACTATTTCTACTCCGGAAGCCTTCAGAAAAAATGTTCCAATTCGTGATTACGAAGCTTTAAAACCTTACATAGATCAAGTGGTTGAAGGTGTACCAAATATTTTATGGCCAGGAAAACCACTATATTTTGCCAAAACTTCAGGTACAACAAGTGGTGCTAAATACATTCCATTAACTAAAGCATCTATGCCAACACATATCAATGCGGCGCGGAATGCCATTTTATGTTATATTGCAGAAACGGGTCGCTCAAAATTTGTAGATGGCAAAATGATTTTTTTGCAAGGGAATCCTAAACTCGAAGAAAAAAATGGTATAAAACTGGGACGTTTATCTGGAATTGTAGCCCATTTTGTTCCCAACTACCTCCAAAAAAATAGATTACCAAGCTGGGAAACCAATTGCATAGATGATTGGGAAACTAAACTCAATGCCGTTGTAAATGAAACTATTTCAGAAGATATGACGGTTTTTAGCGGTATTCCATCTTGGGTACAGACCTACTTTGAGAAACTTGTAGAAAATTCAGGAAAACCTATAGGGAAACTTTATAAAAATCTGGAACTTTTTATTTATGGCGGAGTTAATTACGAGCCTTATCGATCAAAATTTGAACAGTTAATTGGGCGTAAAATAGCCAGTATTGAATTGTATCCGGCTTCTGAAGGTTTTTTTGCATTTCAAGACTCACAAACAGAAAAAGGCATGCTACTTCAATTAGATTCAGGAATATTTTATGAATTTATCAAAGCAGAAGAGTTTTATGATGAAAATCCTCAAGTTTATACAATAGCTACAGTTGAAGTTAACGTTAATTACGTCATGATTATTTCAACCAATGCAGGATTATGGCGCTACAACTTAGGCGATACAGTCATGTTTGTTAATAAAAATCCATACCGACTAGTAGTTTCAGGTCGTATTAAACACTTTACATCAGCCTTTGGAGAACATGTCATCGCAAAAGAGGTAGAGGAATCACTTCAAATCGCCTCGGAGCAATTTCCGATTGAAATTTCAGAATTTACAGTTGCCCCGCAAATTAATCCGAAAGAAGGTTTACCTTACCACGAGTGGTTTATTGAATTTAACAACAAACCTAAAGACTTGAGTCAATTAGCTAAAGCAATAGACCAAGCTTTACAACAGCAAAACTCGTATTATAAAGATTTACGAGAAGGACAGATGCTACAATGCCTAAAAATAACAAGTTTACCTAAACATAGTTTTGCCAAACATATGGAAAGTATAGGTAAATTAGGAGGTCAAAACAAAGTTCCACGCCTATCTAACGACCGTAAAATTGCCGAAAGCTTAGAACAATTTAAGCGATAATGTTTACTTTTACACCATAAATTAAATCATGACACAATTAAAACATACGGGTAGAAATAGAGCTCAAGAAAGCACAAATGCCATAGAACGCATGTATATCACAATGCGTCATTTATTTATTCGTGGATTTTATAAGCCTATGGGTGTTTCAGGCGAAACCCTTCGAGAGGCTTTATTAACATTACGACCAGAAATTTATGGTACGATAGCTGAAGACAAAATTGAGTTAAATGGTCTACACTATGTGATAGAACGTTTGCCAGAAGGTATTGAGGAGTGTCGCTTCATTAATTTAACTAGTGATGAAGGTTATAATAATTCACATTTTACGCCCATAATTCCTCCTAAACGTCGGCGTAATTGCTATCGGATTGATGAAGAACAGATGAATATTGAAATTACACGAGGTCGCTCTGAAATTTATGATATTCTTACACATTTAACTTTCCTCTTTATCGAGTCTCATAAAATAATGAAAGCCATCGTTATTGATAAAGACGAAAATTTATCACGCGATTGGTTAAAACTTGAATTGGCTGTAAAAAAATCAAGCAAATTAAGCCAAAAAGAAAAAGAAATAGCCATAACACATTTGGCAAATATCATTGGCCGAACTTTTGAAGAAGTTCTCTCCGTGTATTCAAAATTTGCCACAAAAAATAATGAAAATAAATTTTTACATCTCATTTACAATTTAGGTCAATTAGCTTTAGAAGAATTTCTACACCATAAAAAGCGAACAATAACCTTTAGTCCAGTAGTTAGAGAACGTCTAGGGCATCATATTCATGGTGAAATTTGGGCTAATAATATTAAACAGCAACTTTTAGAAAAAGAACTATTTGATAGACCTTTACATATAATTAGTGCTAATATGCATAGTGTTATGAATACACTTTATGCACCAATTGCTTTACAAAAATTATGTAAAAACAAAACCCGATTTCAAGTATATGAAGCTTTAAGTGATGCTAAAAATTCAGCATTAAGAGAAAAAGTAACAAAAGAAGCTTTGTCTCGTGGAATGTTTCAAATTAAAGACACAAGTGGAACAAATATCGATGTTCAAATATTTGATACAGCCCAGTTGAAGCATCCAGAACAAGATTTCAAGTTAGAAGATCCAAAAAATGCACCGGTTATTATTGTGATGGATTACGCTTTTGGAGAACAAGCTTATGAAACCATGGATGAACTCTTAAAACCGTTTAAGCCTAATGGTTCTGAGCCAAAACATATGAATGTTGAGTCCATTTCTATTATGGGTAAAGCAGGAATCTTAGAAGGCGGAAAAGGCGATTTAATGATTCCAACAGCTCATTTATTTGAAGGTACAGCAGACAATTATCCGTTTAAAAATGAGTTATCATTAAACGATTTTCAGGATAGTAGTTTAAAAGCTTTTGAAGGCGCAATGGTTACAGTACTTGGTACATCACTTCAAAATAGAGACTTGTTGAGCTTTTTTCACGATTCAACTTGGCGCGTAATTGGTTTAGAAATGGAAGGTGCACATTATCAAAAAGCGATTCAAGCTGCAGCCCGATTGCGCGATAATATTACACCAGAGGTAAAATTACGTTATGCCTATTACGCAAGTGATAATCCTTTAGAGACAGGAAGTACTTTAGCCTCAGGCGGTTTGGGTACTACCGGTGTTAAACCTACTTACTTAATAACAGAAAAAATTCTTTACCAAATATTCAGAGATGCAAGAGAAAACTAACAACGACGAAATAGATTTATTTGAGTTTTTTAATCTTATAAAAAAAGGATTCAATAAGCTCGGTTTATTGATTTTGAGCTTATTTTTATTTATAAAGCGTAATGCAATTTTGTTTATAGCTTTAATTATAGTTGGTGGTGGCTTAGGCTATTATTTAGACAAAGAAAACAGTGCCAATTTAAAATCCACCATAACACTTCAGGCTATTTATAATTCTAAAGATTTTCTCTATGAAAGTATCGAGGAGTTAAATTGGGATATTTTAAACAGACCTGAAGTTGCTAGTAAAAAATTAAATCTAGATATGGATTTAATTAAAAATATTAGTTTCGAGTTAAAGCCAATTACTAATATTAAGTCAATCACCGAAGAAGAAAGTGTCTACCTAGAATATTTAAGTGAACAAGACGCCATCAATAAAGAAGAAATTAATAAAGCAATTGTTTCTAATACAACACTTCATAAATTGATAATTTATCATAATGAAGGCATTAACATTAATGAGATTTACAATCAAATTGAGAGTAAATATTTGACGAATATTAAATTAGAAAAAATCCATCAAATTGCGATAAGCAACAAAAAGAATACTATTGAAGCCTACGAGACAAACATTCGTCAAATTGATACAATTTTAACGAACTACAGCAAAAAGCTTTTAAATAATAGTCAAGCTACGTCGTTTTATAATTCTGAAAACAACTTAAATGTTGCTGCATTGCTAGATGAAAAAAGGAATCTCTTGGGCGGAATTAATAATTTAAAACTTGATATAGAGAGAGAAGAAGGTTACATTAAACCACTTAACGATGCGAAAACAAGTCAAATAGATAAAAGCCTAACAGACCATAAAAAAATACTCTTACCGCTTCTGTTGATTGTCTTATTTTTTGGTGTTAAGTTGTTAATTTTTATAAATAAAAAAGCTAACCAATTACAAGCTAACTCTGATGACTAATATTTTAATCACTGGTGGTGCTGGTTTTATTGCCAGTAACTTTATCAATCTTTTTGTACCAGAACAAAAATTTCATTTTGTAAATTTAGACAAGCTAACCTATGCTGGAGATTTAAATAATATAGAGATCGCAGATTACAATAATTACAGTTTTGTAAAAGGTGATATTTGTGATGAAAAATTAGTCAAAGAATTATTCGATAAATATCAATTTCAGTATGTATTTCATTTTGCTGCTGAATCACATGTAGATAATTCAATTACAAATCCAGCCGCTTTTATCGATACTAATATTCGTGGTACCTTCAACCTGGTACATGAAGCTTATAAACTTTGGATGTCTGGCCCAAATCAACTCAAACCAGAATTTAATTCAGCTCGTTTTCTTCATGTTTCAACCGATGAGGTTTATGGAACTTTAGGTGAAACAGGCTTGTTTACAGAAAAAACTGCTTACGCCCCAAACTCTCCTTATAGCGCTTCAAAAGCCTCTTCAGATTTTATTGTGAGAAGTTATTTTCATACCTATAACTTACCTGTAGTAACCACGAATTGTTCAAACAATTATGGGCCACATCAACATGATGAAAAACTAATTCCAACTATTATTAGAAAAGCCATTAACGGTGCTGAAATTCCTATTTATGGCGACGGCAAAAACATTAGAGATTGGCTATATGTTAAAGATCATTGTAAAGGAATAATGCTTGCTATTAAAAATGGAAAGCTTGGCGAAACCTATAATATTGGCGGACGTAACGAGCGCGATAACCTTTATATTGCAAAGAAAATTTGCGATATCCTTGATGAGGTTAATCCAAAAAAAGACCAAACCTCTTACAATACTCAAATTACTTTCGTAAAAGATCGTCCAGGTCATGATTTTAGATATGCAATAGATGCCACAAAAATAGAAAATGAATTAGGCTGGCTAGCAGATGAAAACTTTGAATCTGGTATTAAAAAAACTATTGACTGGTATTTACAAAAGTACACACAAGAATGACCATTGAAGCTACACCGCTAAATAATTGCTATATTATAAAACCAAATGTTTTTAAAGATCATCGCGGTAGTTTTATAGAAACGTATAAAGCTGGCAATCTTGAGCAAGTACTTGGTTATCAGGTTAAATTTGTTCAGGACAACCAGTCAATCTCAAAATATGGTGCTATACGTGGTTTTCACCTCCAAGTTGGCGATTTTGCCCAAGCTAAATTAGTACGTGTGGTTAAAGGTGAAGTTTTAGATGTTATTATCGATTTACGACCTGAATCTTCAACTTTTAAGCAGAGTTTTTGCTACAAGTTGAATGATGATAATAACCATCAATTATTTATCCCACGAGGTTTCGCTCACGGATTTTCAACCCTTTCAGAAGAAGCGATTTTTGCCTATAAATGTGATAACTTTTACAATAAAGCATCAGAACGCGGAATTGCTTTTAATGATGAAACCTTAAATATAGATTGGGGCATAGCCAATGATCATCAAGTTGTGTCTGAAAAAGACTTAAATAATCCTAGTCTGAAGCAGTATTTAAGCTATTTAGTATGAGTGTTTTAGTAACAGGAGCTAACGGTCAATTAGGCTTGTGTTTGCAAGCTATTTCTGCTAACTTTAAATCAATTGTTAAATTTAAAAGCTCGTCTGAATTAGATTTAACTAATAAAGAATTACTCTCTGATTTTTTTAACACAGAGCAGCCTAAATTCTGTATTAATTGCGCTGCATACACAAATGTTGAAGCCGCTGAAGATGAGACCAAAAAAGCTAATGAGATTAACTACTTAGCAGTTAAAAATTTAGCACAACTCTGTAAACAATATAATTGTGTATTAATTCACATCTCTACCGATTATGTGTTTAATGGTCAAAAACAAACAGCTTACATAGAAAATGATACCACACAGCCTATCAATGTTTATGGCTCTTCTAAACTTAAAGGTGAAAAAGCCATACAAGCTAGCGGTTGCCATCATTTTATTATCAGAACTTCTTGGCTCTACTCACAATACCGAAGCAATTTTTTAAATTTTGTAAAATCTAAAATTGAAGCCAAAACTGAAGAAATTACCATCACTACAGAGCAATTAGGTACACCAACTAATGCTAATGACTTAGCAGAATTTATTTGCTATTTAGTAAATTCAGAATCAATAAAATATGGTTTGTACCATTTTAGTAATGAAGGCGAATTAACTTGGTATGATTTCAGCTTGAAAATCAAACAACTTTACAATTCAGATATAAAGATAACACCTATAGAAAGTTTTAAAACCAAAGCTAAACGTCCTCCATATTCTGTTTTAAGTAAAGAAAAGTTAAAGAAAAACTTTAGTGATTTTCACTTAAAAAAATGGGATGAAAGTTTAGCCGACCTCATCAAAAAGATCGGCTAAAAATTTTATTCATTAAGAAGGCTTTTGCTTAAAGATTTAAATTTTAAAACAGGCGACCTTCCTTTTTTAAATATTTTGTTACTGTTTCTTTTTCCAGCGCGTAGCTTTTTTTGCTCTTCATATGGTAATTTAATAACTTCCTTACAGTGATCTGAGCAGCAATCGTTCATTTTTTGTGCACATTTTTCGCATTGTATAAACAGTAAGTGACAAGCTTCATTTGCACAATTGACGTGCGTATCACAGGGATCTCCACATTGATGACAGCGCGCTATGATATGATTAGAAATGCGCTCACCACGACGGTGATCAAAAACAAAGTTTTTGCCTAAGAATTTATTTTCTAAGCCTTTTTCGTTAACTTGTCTTGTATACTCAATAATACCACCATCAAGTTGATATACATTTTTAAAGCCTTTGTGTTTATAATATGCACTAGCTTTTTCGCAACGAATACCGCCGGTACAATACATGACTAATTTTTTATCTTCTTTATGCGCCTTTAGGTCTGCTTCAATAATGTCAAGAGAATCTCTAAAGGTATCTACATCTGGTGTAACAGCATTTTTGAAGTGTCCTATTTCGCTTTCATAATGATTTCGCATATCTACTAAAACCGTATCTGGATCTTCAATAAGAGCGTTAAACTGTTCGGCATCTACATGAACACCTCGATTGGTAACATCAAAGCTCTCATCATTTAAGCCATCAGCGACAATTTTAGAACGGACTTTAATTTTGAGTTTTAAAAATGATTTGTCATCATGTTCTATAGCAATATTTAAACGAACATTTTCTAAAAAGTAGATACCATCTAAAAAAGCTTTAAATTTAGAAAACTCTTTTGCTGGAACCGATAGTTGTGCGTTAATTCCTTCGTGAGCGACATAAATTCTACCTAAGACATTCATATTGTCCCAAGCAACAAATAAGTGGTTTCTGAATAATTGCGGATTGCCAATTTTCGCATATTTATAAAAGGAAAGTGTCAAGCGTTCTTCTCCAGCTTGCTCTATTAAGGCTTCCCTTTCTTTGGCACTTAGTTTATTGTACAGTTGCATGCTATACTAGATTTAAGTTAAAGAAAGATTAAAATGCAAATGTAAACTAAAAGATTAGAAATGAAAAAAGTCCCACTTCTTGGGGACTTTTTCTAACGGGCTAATTCGTTATTAAGATAATTAAATAAACATCGCTTAGTTTTCTTATCTAAAAAACTAGCTAACCGTCTACCAAAATATTGGCTTTCTGTTTGAATTTAAAGAGGTGCACATTTTAAATTCTATACAATAGATGAGTTATCTATAAATTGGTTGCGTGAAAATAATACGTTTATTGATATAAATAGTATTTTTACATCAAAAGTTATTTAGAAAATCTGAATTATGGCAAAAGATAATAAAGAACAAGACGCAAAATTAAAGGCTTTAAAACTCACTTTAGATAAATTAGATAAAACCTACGGTAAAGGTACTGTAATGAAAATGAGTGACCAAGCCGTAGAAGATGTTGATGCAATATCTTCGGGATCTTTAGGTTTAGATTTAGCTTTAGGTGTTGGAGGCTATCCCAGAGGAAGAGTTATAGAAATATATGGTCCAGAATCTTCAGGTAAAACTACTTTAACCCTTCATGCTATTGCAGAAGCTCAAAAGGCAGGAGGAATAGCCGCATTTATCGATGCTGAACATGCATTTGATCGCGTCTATGCAGAAAAGCTAGGTGTAGATATAGACAATCTAATTATTTCTCAGCCAGATCATGGTGAGCAGGCTCTTGAAATTGCAGATAATCTTATTCGTTCAGGTGCTATCGATATCGTGATTGTAGATTCTGTTGCTGCACTTACTCCTAAAAGCGAAATAGAAGGTGAAATGGGTGATTCTAAAATGGGTCTTCACGCACGTTTAATGTCTCAAGCTTTAAGGAAATTAACTTCATCTATTAGCAAAACTAATTGTACGGTTATCTTCATAAATCAATTACGTGAAAAAATAGGGGTCATGTTCGGTAACCCTGAAACAACAACAGGTGGTAATGCTTTGAAGTTTTATGCCTCGGTAAGATTAGATATTAGACGCTCTACACAAATTAAAAACAGCAATAGTGATGTTATGGGTAATAAAACCCGTGTAAAAGTTGTCAAAAATAAAGTAGCGCCACCTTTTAAAATGGCTGAGTTTGATATTATGTATGGTGAAGGTATCTCAAAAATTGGAGAAATTATTGACATAGGTGTAGATTATGAAATTGTTAAAAAGGCTGGTTCATGGTTTAGTTATGAAGATACAAAATTAGGGCAAGGCCGTGATGCGGTAAAAACCCTACTTAAAGACAATCCTGAATTGATGGAAGAGCTTGAAGAAAAAATCATAGATGCTATAAAATTAGCTAAAGCAGAAGAATAATTTTATACGCAACCATTTTAGTAATTTATTATCTTTATAGTAAAGGTTATGAAAAAAATAATAGGTATTACATTAGTTATTTTAAGCTTTTTAAGTTGTGAGTCAGATGATTTTTATGACAGAAGCGGAACTGAAGTTGGAACAATTTCTTTTGCAAACTTACCAGATGAATTAGTTTTGGGAAATTCATATCAGTTTGATTTATCTGTCGACCAAATATCAGATTGTCATTCATTTAATCGTTTTGAGACTGAAGTTGTAAATCAAAATACAATTGTTGTAGGAGTGATATTAAATTTTGATGATAACTTTTCTTGTGAACCTTCTGATAATGTCAATATTAGAACTTACGACTATGAAGCGACAACACCAGGAACTATCACCTTTAGATTTCTTAGCGACAATACGCCAGGCAATCAGGATTTTATTGAGTATGAGGTTACCGTTTTAGAGCCATAACAAATGATTTTAAAAAAACTTATCAAGCAATGTCAAAACAATAATATTGAAGCTCAAAAGCAGCTTTATTTATTGTATGCTGATAAGTTTTTTGGAATTTGCTTAAAGTATTCATCTAATCATGCTCAAGCGCAAGACAACCTTCAAGATGCTTTTATTACTATTTTTGAAAAAATAAAGCAATTTAAACACAAAGGTTCTTTTGAAGGATGGATGAAACGAATTGTAGTTAATACAGCTCTACAAAAGTATAAGCAACAAAAAGTATTTGAGCTTATTGCTCCCAATGCAATTCAAGACGATCATTATATTGTAGAAGACTTACCAAAATTAGAACTCAATGAACTATTAGCTCTAATTCAAGAATTGCCTGACCGCTACCGATTAGTGTTTAATCTATATGTTTTAGATGGTTATTCTCATGCTGAAATTGCTGAATGTTTATCAATTAGCGACGGTACTTCAAAATCTAACCTTTCCCGAGCTAGAGCTATTTTAAAAACTAAAGTTGAAACTCTACGTCAACAAAAAGCCAATAAGCAAGCTTAATGAGTGATTTTGGTAAACATATAGATCGTGTTTTTCAAGAAGGTTTAAATAATTTTCAACCTGAAGCACCTCAGCAAGCTTGGCATAATATTGAAGCGCGGCTTCACTCTAAGACTAAAAAAAGTTTAATACCATTTTGGTTTTACAAGTATGCAGGTGTTGCTGCTATAGCGGTTATTATGTTTATTTTAGGTTTTTATTATAACAACACGCAACATAAAAACCTAATAACTTATTCTCAAGGCGTTTCTGAAATAGATTATAATGTCAATTTTTCAACTGAAATTAGCACAATCTCACCTCAAGCTTTCTCTATTATTTATCAAGATTTAAGTTTATTATTAAAGCCTTCAACAAAAAATCCTGAATCAAATACAAGCTTAGACACAACTCAATTTAAAGAACAAATAAAAGTTTCTTCGGTAAGTTCCTTAATAAAGCCTGTATCAATTTTAAGTTTTAATAGTTCTATAAATTCTAAAGTAACAATTCCAAGCTTTAATTATAGCATGGCAAGTGTTAAACCTAAAAAAGCTAAAACACTTGATAATCGTTGGTCACTTAATCCTCAAGTTGCGCCTGTGTTTTCTAGTGCTGTATCAAATACAAGCAGTTTAGGCGCTAATTTTTCTTCAGAAGGTAATGCTGTTAACATGGCTTACGGCGTCAATTTAGCCTATAAATTAACTGATAAGCTTAAACTAAGAACTGGTGTTAACCAGGTTAATTTAAGCTATGTCACTAATGATGTTACAATGACCTTTGATAATCCTGCTTTTAGTGATGCTAACATTAATCTAAACTCAAACAACCAGTATTATGCTGTAGTATCTTCAACTGAAATGGCTAATTATGGCGGTGAAAATTTTAGAACAGCGCAAAACTTTGGTAATATTAATCAGCAATTAGGTTTCATTGAGATTCCTTTAGAATTAGAATATCAGCTTATTAACAAAAAAATCGGTGTAAATGTAATTGGAGGTGCAAGTACCCTAATATTGAATAATAATGCCTTGGTTTTTGAAACTTCAACGGCACAAACTGAAATAGGTCAAGCTAATAACTTAAACACAACTAGTTTTTCTACAAACTTAGGCTTAGGCATTAATTATGGTTTATCTAAACAGTGGTCTTTTAATTTTGAGCCCACATTTAAGTATCAAATTAATACGTTTAAATCAAGTACAACCAATATACAGCCATATTACTTTGGGGTGTTTACAGGAATTCAGTTTAAATTTTAAATCTTTTTATTCTTAAATTTTTTTAGCACTGAAAATAAATTATTTTTGTAATAATGTCACTTATCACTAAGCATATCATAGAGCTGTTATATCATCACGATTGTGTGATTTTGCCTGATTTTGGTGCTTTTTTAACGCAGCAAAAGTCAGCTAAAATCAATACCGAATCACACATACTATCACCACCTAAAAAAACAATCCAGTTTAGCGCACAAATCAAAAACCATGATGGCTTATTAATTAATAGCTTAGCAAAAGCGCTTAATATTAGTTTTCAAAAAGCTGAGCGCCAAGTTAAATTATATATAGAAGATTTAAAATCAAGCTTAAAACAAGGAGAAACGGTTAAACTAAAAGGTATAGGTAGCTTTAAACAAAATGAAGCTATTGTCTTTACTGCCGATGAAACAGCAAACTTTTTGTTAGATGCTTATGGTTTTCAAACTTGTAAAACTTCAACGATTGGGGTTCCTGAAAATAAAGTTACAGTTGAAGAGCCTTCAACTATTATTGATATTTCAAAAGAAGCATCTCAAAAACCTGTTTATTATACAAAATATGCAGCTGCCATTGTTTTAATGATAGGGATTGTTTCTGTTTTAGGTTATATTTTTCTTAAAAATACTGCTAAAGAAAACTCCTTAGCCAATGAGAAAAAGGCTCAAAAAATAATTGAAGAAAAAATTCAAACTGCTCAATTTTCACTTCAAACATCGCTAGAGCCTATTGTAATTGAAAAAGAAACTAATTTAGTTTCTGCTTCAATTGAAGTTAAGCCTTTTAACATCATTGCAGGTGCTTTTAAAAATAAAGCAAATGCTGATAAGCGTCTAGAAGAATTGATACAGAAAGGTTACAAAGCAAGTTATGTTGGTCTTAATGCTTATAATTTACACCAAGTAGCTTATGCTAGTTTTAGTGACCGAAAGAGAGCAAGGCAATTTTTAAAAGAAATAAGACTTACCGAAAATAAAGCGGCTTGGTTGTTGGTAAAATAAAACATTTAGGATATTCTTAAATGTATAAGTTTTACCTTTGTGAAAAATTCTGAAATGAATAAATATCCTGAAGATTCTAAAACCACATTAACTGATTTAGTTTTGCCTAGCGAAACCAATCCATTAAACAATTTGTTCGGTGGTGAACTTTTAGCAAGAATGGATCGTGCTGCTAGTATTGCTGCAAGACGTCATTCTAGAAGAATTGTAGTGACTGCATCAGTTAACCACGTTGCATTTAATAAATCAGTTCCTTTAGGTAGTGTTGTAACTGTAGAAGCAAAAGTTTCAAGAGCTTTTAAGACTTCTATGGAGATTGTTATAGATGTTTGGATAGAAGATCGTGAAAGCGGAAGACGCTCTAAAGCTAACGAAGCTATTTATACTTTTGTGGCGGTTGATGATGTCGGGCATCCAGTTCCAATTCCAGAAATTACACCACAAACAGATTTAGAAAAAGAACGCTACAATGCTGCCTTAAGGCGTAAGCAACTCAGTCTTGTTTTAGCAGGTAAAATGAAAGCTAAAGATGCGACAGAGTTAAAAGCATTATTTGAATAATCATTAAAAAATAAACACATGTACGAAGTTTTTCAAATTGTTCACTCTTATTGGGCTTATCTTGTTTTACTTGTTTTAACACTAGCAACATTTAATGCTATTATTAAGACTTTAAACAAATCAAGCTATGCAGCTAAAGATTTTAGAATCTCGTTATTTACTTTAATTGTTTCGCACTTGCAATTACTCATTGGCTTAGTGCTTTATTTTGTGCAGCCTTATTTCGTAGCCTTTTCAGAACAAGGAATGGGAGCGGTTATGAAAGACTCAACACTAAGACTATATTTAGTAGAACATCCTTTAACAATGATAATAGCTATTGTGTTAATTACAATAGGCTATAGTAAGCATAAAAAGAAGCTGTCATCTACTAAAAAGTTTAGAACAATTGCTATTTTTTATGCCTTGGCATTGATTTTAGTTTTATCTAGAATTCCTTGGGATGCGTGGTTCTAAAAAGTTATTGACTGTAGAATAAAAAAAACCTGTTGATTATTCAACAGGTTTTTTTTATTCAATTAAATGCAATTATTATGCATTAATAGGTTCAACAGAAACATAAGACTTGTCATCTTTTGTTTTCTTAAACTGAACAATTCCATCTACTTTAGCGTGTAATGTATGGTCTTTTCCAGCGTAAACATTAGCGCCAGGCTTATGTTTAGTACCACGTTGTCTAACAATAATATTGCCAGCAATAGCTGCTTGACCACCAAATATTTTAACGCCTAAACGTTTCGATTCTGACTCTCTACCGTTCTTAGAACTACCTACACCTTTCTTATGTGCCATGTCTAAAAGTTTTTAATTATTTACTTAAAGCTTCAATTAATTCTGCTTTCTTCAATGAAGAATATCCTTCTAAACCTTGAGCTTTAGCCATTTCTTTAAGCTCAGCAACTGTGTGCTTACTCAAGTCTTTTGTTTCTTTGTTTTCAGTTTTAGCGGCTTCTTTACTTGGTTCTGCTTTTTTAGCAGTAGCAGAAGATTTTTTAGCTCCGCTAGCTGTAAGGTTTTCAATTTGAATTTCAGTCAAGTATTGTCTATGACCGTTTTTCTTTTTGTAACCTTTTCTTCTTTTCTTTTTAAAGACAATAACCTTGTCTCCTTTCAGGTGCTTTAGGACTTTAGCGTCAACTTTTGCACCATCTATAGCTGGGGCGCCAATTGTTGTGTTAGTACCATCATTAAATAAAAGAACTTTATCAAAGCTAACTTGAGCTCCTTCATCTTCTTTTAATCGATGTACAAACACTTTTTGGTCTTTTGCAACTTTAAACTGCTGCCCTGCTATCTCTACGATTGCATACATAATGTTATGTGTTTAATTTTAAAAATGTCTGCAAATATAGTGCTTAATTTTTAAATACAAACATTTAATCTTCAGTTTGAATAGGATTTTTAAATAATTGCATGAATGATAAAGTAAGCACTACCGTAGTGGCAAAGCCCATAATTGCAACCACAAAAGCAAAAATACCAGGACCAATATTATAACTATTAGAAAAGTTTGTTGCCAGTTGGTTAATAAAGTTAGGCTCAACTTCAGTAGCATAAATTGTCATAAAAATGGTAAACAAAATGCTACCTATAAACCCAGTTACAATTCCTGCACTAAAACCAATACTGTAATTGTAATTAGATTTCAATTCAATTCTTCTAAACCTAATAGCTTCAAAAATAGCAAAACCAGTAATTACGCCATTAAACAAGCTAAACAAAGGGTTTGTATGTAAGCCGAATAAAGATAATACTAAAAAATAAGCAATAAGCGATGTTGTTAAAGCAACACCAAATCTAATTGGAAGTATAAATTTTGTCATAATCTAATTTTTTCCTCAAATTAGTATAAATTAATTAATGCGTGTTTTAACATCATGTTAATTGTGCCAAAACTATAAGAAATTCATAATTTATCTAAAAATTTGAAAAAAATATAGCCATATTTGTAACAACTTGATTTATTGATAAACTAACATATAAACTAAAACAACTTAAAATGATTAAAAAACTTAACTTATTGTTTCTGCTTTGTGCTAGTGCAACAATGTTTGCTCAGCAAGTAGAATTTGAAGAGTACCAACTTGACAACGGTTTAGATGTGATTATTCATCAAGATAATTCTGTTCCTGTTGTAACAGTTGGTGTAATGTACCACGTTGGGGCTAAAGATGAAGCACCAGGACGTACAGGTTTTGCTCATTTTTTTGAACATCTTTTATTTGAAGGTACAAAAAATATTGAGCGAGGCGAATGGTTTAATATTGTAGCTGCTAATGGTGGCAGTAATAACGCAAACACGACTCAAGACAGAACTTATTATTACGAAACTTTTCCATCAAACGCTTTAGAGCTTGGTTTATGGATGGAGTCTGAACGTATGCTTCACCCTGTTATTAATCAAGTTGGTGTAGATACACAAAACGAAGTGGTAAAAGAAGAAAAACGTTCACGAATTGATAATGCACCTTACGGTAAAATTATTTATGCTACAGGTATTAATAAATATATGTTTGACAAGCATCCGTACAAAAACTCTGTTATCGGTACAATGCAAGATCTTGATGCCGCTGAATTAGAAGAGTTTAAAGCTTTTTTTGATAAATATTACGGCCCAAACAACGCAACTTTAGTTGTTGCTGGTAATTTAGAGATAGACGAAACTAAAGCAATGATTCAAGATTACTTTGGTCCAGTAAAATCTAAACCAGAAGTTGAGCGTGTAGATATTACTGAAGAACCAATTACTGAAACCATTAAAGCTACTGAATACGATAGCAATATTCAGATCCCTATTAAAGCTCACGTATACAGAATTCCTGGTATGAGTGAAAGAGATTCATATGTAATGAGCATGATATCTTCAATCTTAACCGATGGAAAAAGCTCAAGAATGTACAAGCGTATGGTCGATGACGAAAAAGTTGCACTGCAAGTTTTAGCTTTCCCAAGACCTATGGAAGATTATGGAACTTACATTATGGGTGCACTTCCATTAGGCGATACTCCACTTGAGAAATTAGCTGAAATTATGGATGATGAAGTAAATAAATTAAAAACTGAACTGATCTCTGAACGCGAATATCAAAAACTTCAAAATAAATTTGAAAACCAATTTGTAAATTCAAATTCAAGTATTCAAGGTATTGCTTCTTCATTAGCTACATATCATGTATTATATGGCAATGCTAATCTCATTAATGAAGAAATAGACATTTATAGAAGTATCACTCGAGAAGAAATAAAAGAAGTTGCCAACAAGTATCTAAATAAAAACCAAAGACTTGACTTAGACTATCTTCCAGAATCAGAAAAAGAACAAAAATAAGCACTATGAAATTTAAACTTATAACCTTAATTGTATTGTGCATTTTCGCAACAAGTGTTAATGCTCAAATCGATAGATCAACTATGCCAAAACCTGGTCCAGCACCAAAAGTTAACATTGGCGAGCCAGACCGCTTTAGTCTTAAAAATGGGCTTGAAGTTTTAGTTGTAGAAAACCATAAATTACCAAGAATTTCAGCAAGCTTAATAATAGATAATAAGCCTTACACAGCCGATAAACCAGGTACATCAAGTCTAGTTTCTTCATTGCTAGGTACGGGAACTGAAAATATCTCTAAAGATGAATTTAACGAAGAAATTGATTTCCTAGGGGCGAGAGTCAGTTTTGGCTCAGAAAGTGCTTTTGCTAGTTCATTATCTAAGTACTTTCCTAGAATTTTAGAATTAATGGCTGAAGGAGCTCTTAATCCTTTATTTACACAAGAAGAATTTGAGGCTGAAAAAACTAAACTGATTGAAGGTTTAAAAACAGACGAAAAAAGCGTTGCAGCCATCGGAAGCCGAGTTGCATCTGCATTAGCTTATGGTAAAAACCATCCTTACGGTCAATTTGTTACTCCTGAAACAGTTGAAGCAATTACACTTAAAGATGTACAAAATACTTATCGTAATTACTTTGTGCCAGAAAATGCTTATATGGTAATTGTTGGTGATATCACTAAAAAAGAAGCTAAGAAACTTGTAAAAGAGTATTTTTCTGACTGGAAAAAAGCAACACCACCAAATGTAAGTTTGCCAGCTGTTAAAAATGCTCAATATGCGCAAATTAATTTTGTTGATATGCCAAATGCAGTACAGAGTCAAATTACTGTCGAAAATACGGTAGATTTACAAATGAATAATCCAGATTATTTCCCAGTTTTAGTAGCTAATCAAATTCTTGGAGGTAGTTTCGGAAGCTATTTGAATATGAACCTTCGTGAAGACAAAGGTTATACTTATGGCGCAGGATCTAATATAGGTGCAAGCCGTTATGCTTCTCGATTTACAGCCTCAGCAAGTGTTAGAAACGCTGTTACAGACAGCGCTGTGGTTGAATTTTTAAAAGAAATTAAGCGTATTAGAACGGAAGATGTTGATGCTGAAAAACTTGAAGATGTTAAAAGTAAATTTGCTGGTAACTTTGTAATGCGTCTCGAGAGACCATCAACCATTGCAAACTATGCTTTAAACATAGAGACTAATGACTTACCTGAAGATTTTTACGAAACTTATCTTGAGAAAATAAACGCTGTTTCAGTTGAAGATGTTAAACGTGTTGCTCAAAAATACCTTAAACTTGATAAAATAAGAGTTGTTATCGCTGGTAAAGGTGTAGACGTTGCCGAAAATTTAGAAAAAATTAAATTTAACGACAAAAAACTTCCGGTTCTATATTTTGATAAGAAAGCGAATAAAATAGATAAGCCAGAATTCAAAAAACCATTACCAGAAGGTGTAACAGTTGCCACAATTTATGAAGATTACATCAATGCAATTGGTGGCAGAGAGAAAGCTGAAGATGTCAACTCAATCTACATGAAAGGTAGTGCTAGCATGCAAGGTATGACGCTTGCTTTAGAGCAAAAAATGACCAAAGAAGGAAAGCAAAGCGTTGCTATTTTAATGAATGGAAATCCATTAAGCCTTCAAGTTTTTAATGGTGAATCAGGTTATATTGTTCAACAGGGACAACGTATTGAAATGACAGATGAACAAATAGAAAGCTTTAAATCTACAGGTGGTGCTATTCCTGAACTAAGTGTTTCAGAAGATGCTGAACTTACAGGTATTGAAAATGTAAATGGCAAAGATGCTTATGCTATTAAAATATCTGATAACATGACTGAGTATTACAGTACTGAAACTGGCTTAAAACTTCAAACTAAAACCGTTGTAGAGCAAATGGGTAGAAGTATGGAAACTCTTGTAATGTACGACGATTATAAAGAGGTAAACGGCGTTATGATGCCACACGTCTTAACTCAGAGTTTTGGTCCTAGAAAACTTGATTTTAATATGAGTGAAGTTAAAATTAACGAAGGCGTTTCAGATAAAGACTTTGAATAATAAAGAATAGTAAAATTCAATTAAAGAAGCCGTTTCATTAGGAACGGCTTTTTTTATGTTTTTTTCAATTTTCTTTTCCGATTAGATAAGTAAACACCAAGCAATATTATGCCACCAGCACCAAGTTGGTATAAATTAAAAGATTCACCATCTAAAATGCCCCAAAATAAAGCCACAACAGGAATTAAATATGTTACTGATGTAGAAAATACAGGGTTAGATAACTGTATTAATCGATTAAATATAATTTTTGCTAAAGCAGTGCCTAATAAAGCTAAAACTAAGACATAATAAAGTGACTCTTGTACCACAGCATTAGATAAATTTTCTGCATTAAAAAAATTAGTAGCTAATAGAAGCCCAAATGCGAAAGGAATTAAAACGATAAATGAGCCAGTTGCGATACCTAAAGCCGAAATATCTTGTAAATAAGATTTAATAATATTAGCATTAAATGCATACATTAAAGAAGCGATAACTGGTAATAGAGCATACCAATAGTTTTGACCTGGATTTAAAGATGCTCCAGCAAAAATGAGTAAAGCCGAACCTAAAAGGCCTACCAAAACACCCCAAAATTGTTGTTTATTAAACATAGCTCCAAAAAATGTAATCCCAACTATTAAAGCTAATAGCGGTACAGTTGAGTTTAAAATTGAGGCTATAGCACTATCTATTTCAGTTTCGGCATAGGCAAATAATATACTCGGAAAAAGTGTACCAATAAATCCTGATATAGCAATCCAAAACCACTGTTTTTGCTTAATCTGTTTTGCCTTTTTAAAACCAATTGCAGATAAAAAAAGTCCAGTAATTAATACACGCACGGCACCTAACTGAATAGGCGTTAAGCCTTCAAGCCCCTTTTTAATTAGGATAAATGAACTTCCCCAAAGTAATGATAGTGCAATTAAATACACCCATTTTAAATAATGATTTGGCACAATTTAATGTTTTGCGCAAAAGTCTCGTTTAATATTGAAGTTGTATAATAATTTTGGGTTAAAATTTCAAGTTGAAATTTTATAATAAACCTAATTACTTCCAGCGCATAGTTTCGACAATGTGCTTTAAGTCCTTTTTTATATAGGAAGCAGCTGGCAAAATAGAATCGTAATTCGGCGCTGTTTTAAAGTAAATTGACCCTGTAACAAAGTGTTGTAAACTATCGGTTAAATAAAATTGAGCTTGAGAAGCCGCATTACCTTCAACCTCATAAAAGTTACCATAAGTTTTTGCAATGTTATTAGTATAAATATCAGCTTCAATGGCATCGGCTTTTATAGTATGCTTTAGTGGTAGTTTTTGAGCATCTGTTAAAAGTGCTTTTAGATTATTGTTGATAGGTTTGTAAGTAAGAAAAATGGTTGCACCAAGCTTTGGGTAACGTATATTAAAAGAGCAACGATCATAATTTTGAAGTGCTTCTAGTTTAGCGATTTGGTTAATTTCAAATTGAAACGGACAATCAGATTTAATTAATTGATAACTCGGCGATTGATATTCTAAAGCCAAAAAGGCTTTTTGCTTAGGTTGAACTTTAGACTCACAACCCAATAAGCTAAATATTAAAATAATTGCGAATGATAGCTTAGGAATTTGAGACATGTTTTTTAACTTTAATTTGTTTAATTCGTTTATTATCAACTACTTCAATAGTGAACTTATAACTCAAGTAGGTAATGACTTGATTTTTGATGGGAAGACTTTTCGAAATTTCAAGAACAAAACCTGCTATAGTTTCAGATTCACCTTTATCATTTTCAAATTGTTCTTGTTCTTCTTCATCAAGTTCAAATATCCTATAAAAATCTTTAAGGGCTGTTTTACCTTCAAATATAAAGGTATGTTCATCAATTTTAGAGAATATTAAATCTTCATCATCATATTCATCACTAATATCCCCAACAATTTCTTCAATAATATCTTCTAAAGAAATTAGTCCGCTTGTGCCACCGTATTCATCTACAACAATGGCTAAGTGGTTTTTTTGTGATTTAAAATCGTTCAATAAATCATCTAATTTTTTGTTTTCAGGGACAAAATAAGGTTCTCGCAATAACTTTTGCCATTCAAAATTGTCGAGATCACGATAAGGCAGTAAATCTTTAACATATAAAATGCCAATAATATTATCAACGTTTTCTTCGAAAACAGGTATCCTTGAGTAACCTTCTTCTACAATTTGAACTAATACCTCATTAAATTTGGTTGTCGTTTCTAGAGCAAACATATCAAGTCTAGGTTTCATGACTTGTTTAACATCTGTGTTGCCAAAAGAAACAATACCTTTTAATATTTTTTTTTCGTCTATGGTTGTTTCAGCTTCGTGCGTTAACTCAAGCGCTTGTGATAGCTGGTCTATACTTAAGTTAGATTTTTGTTTACCAAACTTATTGTGTATGCTTATGGTAACTGCTCTCATGGGTAAACTTAATGGCGAAAAGAATTTGTCTAAAAAGCCAAGTGGAATGGCCATAAATTGAGCAAATTCAACACTATTTCTGTTGGCATAGACTTTGGGTAAAATTTCACCAAAAAGGAGAATCAAGAAGGTTACCAAACCAATATCAATCACTAATTTTAAGCTCAATCCTGACCAGTAAATATTCGTGCCTTGAAAAAAGAAATCGCTTACAGAGCTATAAATGAGTACAATAGCAATATTGATGAAGTTATTAGCAATCAAAATTGTGGCTAACAACTTTTTTGGTCGATCAAGTAGCCTAATTAAGATATGGTCTTTTGGAGTTAAATTATTGTGGTCAGTATCAAAATCGGTTGGTTTAAGAGAAAACAGGGCAACTTCAGAACCAGATATTAAGGCTGAACAAAGTAATAATATCACCAAAATAATAAGTTTAATAATTTCGGTGGTCGGGATGCTGATTAATAAAAATAAACTCGAGGGTTCAGGTTCCAATTTGAAACTAAATTTAAATTAAAATGGTAAATCGTCATTATCTTCTTCGATAGGCGGATTTTGTGCCTTAGATGCCTGAGCTTTTTGTGGCTCTGAAGGGTTTGTAGTTGCAGCAGTAGGGTTTACACTATCTTTTGGAGTTAAAAAGGTAAACTCAGTACATTGTACATCAGTGGTGTAGCGATCCATACCTTTATCATCTTGCCACTTACGGGTTTTGATGCGCCCTTCTATATAAACTTTATCTCCTTTTTTTAGATACTTTTCACAAATTTCTGCAGCTTTATTTCGCACAACAATGTTATGCCATTCTGTGTTGCTTACTTTTTCGTTAGTAGATTTGTTAATATATTCTTCGTTAGTTGCTAAAGGAAATCGGCCAATACAGCCGCCACCATCAAAATAAGTCATTTTAACATCGTCACCAGTGTGACCAATAAGCATTACTTTATTTAAAGTTCCTGAAGCCATAACATTATAATTAATTGGTAAAAGTAATAAAAAGATTTATGCTCTTAAAACGTATTCCTCTATAAAGTTCTCTATAAGCACAGGAACCGCATAATTATTTAGTTGGTTACGCTTCACAATCTCATAATGTTCTGCTAATTGAAGGCTAAAGGGTTCTTGCAACTTAGCTTTCCAAAAATGCACAAAGAGTTTTCGATGTGTTAAGGTATGTTTTATAGGCTTAGAATTAAGAAGTGTAATGTCTGTTGACTTTACTTGAGGCAAATGTTGAAACTTATTAATTGGAAAAACTTCAACCTGTTGTGCTGTGTCGCTTAAAATGAATTCATATAAGTTTTGCCATATGCCTTTGTGATTTCGTTTATTGAGTAGAACATTTTCATTATCATCTTCTAATATCAAATAGTTGAAATATCTCGTCTTGACTTTTGTCTTTTTTAATTTTACAGGTAATCTCTCTATTTTAGATTGCTGGAAAGCCACACATGTGTGTTGAAATGGGCAAAACAAACAATTTGGTTGCTTTGGTTTACATTGTATAGCGCCAAACTCCATAATAGCTTGGTTATAGGTTGCGGGATTATCTCGGTCTAAAAGTTCGTTTGCCTTAATTTTAAACTGCTTGATGCCTTCTGTAGAATTAATAGGCGTATCAATACCAAAAATACGAGATAATACACGATAAACATTACCATCAACAACGGCCTTAGGTTCATTAAAAGCAAACGATGCAATAGCAGCAGCGGTGTATTCGCCAATACCTTTTAATTTGAGGAGGTCTTTATAAGTTGTAGGGAAACTGCCATTATAATTTTTACTAATATCTTTAGCGGTAAAATGTAAATTTCTTGCACGTGAATAATAACCTAAACCTTGCCAGAGTTTTAGAACTTGATCTTCATCGGCTCTAGCTAAATCGTGTACAGTTGGGAAATGCTTTAAAAATTTTAAATAATAAGGAAGTGCTTGTTTTACTTGGGTTTGTTGTAGCATTATTTCAGACAGCCAAATTTCATAAGCTTGTGTGCTTTCTCGCCAAGGTAAGTCTCGTTGATGTATGTTATACCAGTTAATTAAGGCTTCAGCAAATTGCATTTGATAGATTTTTGTAGCAAACTTAAAGTATATCTAACTACTATTTAGTCTTTTGTGTTTATTTATTGTTATTAAATTCTGTATATTTGCAAACTTAAAATTTAATAACCCCTTTTAAATATTTGAACTATGACAAAAGCAGATATTGTGGCTAACATTTCAGACAAGTTAGGATTAGAGAAGACAGAAGTTCAAGCCACTGTTGAAACTTTTATGGCTGAAGTTAAAGACTCGCTAGAAAGCGGTGATAATGTATACTTAAGAGGTTTTGGAAGCTTTATCATTAAAAAAAGAGCTGAGAAAACAGGTAGAAACATTTCTAAAAATACAACAATTAAAATCCCAGCCCACAACATTCCAGCATTTAAGCCAGCAAAGGTTTTTGTTGAAGGTGTTAAAACTAAAGTTGAAGTAAAATAAATTATTAATCAATAAAAATTATAGCTTATGCCAAGTGGTAAAAAAAGAAAAAGACATAAGGTAGCAACTCACAAGCGTAAAAAGCGAAGTAGAGCTAACCGTCACAAAAAGAAAAAGTAGTTTTAAAACTACTTTTTCAATTTTCTGTTCTTTGACAACGAAATTTATAACCTAAATTTCTTCATATTACCTAATTTAATTAATGTTTAATTGTTTAGACAGGTTATAACCTGCTAAACAGAAAATTTAAAAGCGTGAATAAGGAATTAATTATACGTTCAAGTTCCGACGCTGTAGATTTTGCCTTGCTTAAAGATGGTAAACTTGTCGAATTGCATAAAGAATCTAGCAATAGTAATATAGCAGTTGGTGACATTTACCTTGCCCGTGTTAGAAAAGCTCTTTCAGGACTTAATGCGGCATTTGTTAATGTTGGTTATGAAAAAGACGGATTCCTACATTATCATGATTTAGGACCACAAATTCAAACCCAATTAAAGTTTATTAAAAAAGCAAGTTCACCCAAATTTAGAGATTATAACTTAAAAAACTTTACGTTTGAAAACGATATTGACAAGCATGGTTCTATAACCGATGTGCTAAATCCAAACCAAACAGTCTTGGTTCAAGTGGTAAAAGAGCCAATTTCAACAAAAGGCCCAAGATTAAGCAGTGAATTATCACTGGCTGGCCGTTACATTGTTTTGGTGCCGTTTTCTGACCGTATTTCTGTATCTCAAAAAATAGAAGATAAAGAAGAAAAAAGCAGACTTAAACGTCTGGTTAAAAGCATTAAACCTAAAGGCTTTAGTATTATTATTAGAACTGTAGCCGAAGGTAAAAAAGTAGCAGATATCGATAAAGATTTACAAAATCTTTTAAAACGATGGAATGCTATGTGTAAAAAAATTCAGAAAGCACAATATCCTCTAAAAGTTTTAGGAGAGTTAAATAAAGCCTCATCTATGTTACGAGACTTGTTTAATGACTCATTTACTTCTATTTGCGTAGATGATGAAGCCTTGTATTCTCAAATAAAAGATTATGTCGGCGAAATTTCTCCCGAAAAAGAATCAATAGTTTCTCTCTACAACTCCAAAATACCAATTTATGAAAAATTTGGGGTCGAACGGCAAATTAAAACATCATTTGGCGAAACTGTCACAATGAAAAAAGGAGCTTATTTAGTTATTGAACATACTGAAGCCATGCATGTTATAGATGTCAATAGCGGAAACAGAAGCAATAAGGCAAAAAATCAAGCTGATACAGCATTAGACGTTAATCTTATTAGTGCTACCGAAATTGCACGCCAATTAAGATTAAGAGATATGGGCGGCATTATTGTAGTCGATTTTATCGATATGAATAATCCCGAACATCGCAAAAAACTTTATGATCACTTAAAAGAAGAAATGAGTGACGATCGAGCTAAACATAAAATTTTACCACCAAGTAAATTTGGACTCATACAAATTACTAGACAGCGTGTTAGGCCTGAGCTGTCTATTAAAACTAAAGAAAAAAACCCAAACGAAAATGGTGAAGTTGAAGCACCAATTGTGCTCATCAATAAAATTAATGCCGATTTACAAAAGTTAATTGCTAAAGGCCAAAAGAAAATTACGTTAACAGCGCATCCTTTTGTGTGCGCCTATTTAATAAAAGGAACGCCTTCTATGCGTACAAAGTGGTTTTTAGACCATAAAAAATGGGTAAAAATTCAGCCTCGTGATGCTTATAAATACTTAGAGTATCATTTTTTAGACGCTAAAGGCGATCGTTTAAAACCTTAATAAAAAACCTCTATTATTTTTAATAGGGGTTTTTTTATGCTCTTAATTGCCATTAAATTTGCATAAATGAATAAAAAACCATCACTTACTGTTCATGAAGCTCTACTTAAATTAATGCAGTATTGCACTTACCAAGATCGTTGTCACAAAGAAGTTGAAAAAAAGCTTGATAGTTTAGGTATGTACAACGATGCAAAAGCCCACATTATTTCTAAACTGATTGAAGATAATTTCTTAAACGAAGAGCGTTTTGCTAAAAGTTTTGCTCGAGGTAAGTTTAGAATAAAAAAATGGGGTAAAATAAGAATTACAAGAGAGTTAAAACTAAGACAAATTAGTACTTATAACCTAAATACGGCATTGAAAGAAATCAGTGAGGATGATTATTTAAAAACCTTAAATGAATTAGTTGATTATAAATATAAGCAGCTTGGTCAAAAACTAACACAATCTAATAAACAGAAAATTTATCAATACTTAGCCTATCGTGGTTTTGAAAGCCACTTGATATATGAAACTATGAATAAATTAAGCAAATAAAAAAAGCTTTCAAGTTTAATGAAAGCTTTAGGGATTAAAATATAGTCAATAGACTACTTTTTATTTGGCAAGTTTGGCTTTTGTTTTAGCTTCTTCATTACGCTCAATTTTATGACCTGGACGAGACCATTTTGGTTTTTCACCTAAAGGTTTGTACAAAGATTGTTCAGCTTCTACGGTTTTTGGCTGTGACTTTTTCTCGAATGGCTTTTGAGGTTCTAAACCCAAAGTTTTAAACAATTCCATGTCTTCATTAACATCTGGGTTTGGGGTTGTTAAGAGTTTATCACCAGCAAAAATAGAATTTGCTCCAGCAAAAAAGCACATGGCTTGTCCTTCTTTACTCATATCAGTTCGACCAGCTGAAAGTCTTACTTGAGTTTCTGGCATTACGATTCGAGTTGTAGCTACCATTCTAATCATTTCCCAAATAGAAACTTTTTGTTGTTCTTCGAGCGGTGTACCTTCAACAGGAACTAAAGCATTAATCGGGACAGATTCTGGTTGAGGATTTAATGTTGCTAAGGCGACAAGCATTCCAGCGCGATCATCAATAGATTCGCCCATACCAATAATGCCACCACTACAAACGGTAACGTTTGTTTTTCTAACATTATCTATGGTCTCTAAGCGATCTTCGTAACCACGTGTTGAAATGACTTCTTTATAGTATTCTTCAGACGAGTCTAGATTATGATTGTAAGCGTATAAACCAGCTTCAGCAAGGCGCTTGGCTTGATTTTCGGTAACCATACCAAGTGTACAGCAAACTTCCATATCAAGCTTATTAATGGTTCTTACCATTTCTAGCACATTATCAAATTCTTCGCCATCTTTCACATTTCGCCATGCAGCACCCATACATACTCGCGAACTTCCAGAGGCTTTTGCTCTTAAAGCTTGGGCTTTAACTTGAGAAACACTCATCAAATCATTACCTTCAATATCTGTATGATAGCGTGCTGCTTGCGGGCAATAACCACAGTCTTCAGGGCAACCACCTGTTTTTATAGATAATAATGTAGAAACTTGTACTTTGTTTGGGTCGTGGTGTTGGCGATGCACAGTGGCAGCTTCGTATAAAAGCGACATTAAAGGCTTATTGTAAATCGCTAAAATTTCTTCTTTAGTCCAATCGTGTCTTGTCATAATCTCTTAATTGATTCATCAAAAATAGAAAAATGTGTGTATTATTTTCAAAAATGCTAGTCTGTTTTTAATTGATAGCTCTTAAAATTAAGCTGACCGCATTTCCACCAAAACCCACAGCATTTACTAAAACTGATTTAATAGATTGGTTTTTAGTGATTTGTTGATTGTAAAAAGGGTTTTTATAAAAACCATGCTTTAACATATAAAGCGCTGTCTGAATACTTAACATTCCTGAAGCTCCAAAGCTATGGCCAATTTGCCATTTATTAGTGGTTAAAAGTGGTAAGGTTTTAAAAACAGCTTTTACCGCGTTGATTTCGGCTTGATCACCTTTTTTTGTTCCAGGCGCATGCATTACAACCGCATCTACAGTGTCTAATTGGGCTTCTTTTAAAGCCATTTTCATAGCGTCTTGAAAGCACTGTGCATCAGTAGAAATTGAAATATTATGTGTAATCATTTCAGTTGCATAGCCACATCCAACTACTTCTGCTAATGCATTTTCTGCTTGTTTTGTTAATAAAGCAGTTCCGGCAGCCTCAGCTAAAATCAAACTGTTTTGCTGTTTTTCTAACTCTAAACTTCTGCATGGTAGCTTGTCCTTAAAATTTGAATATAGTTTAATAGCCTTCATTTGTGCAATAGTAAAATGGGTTAAAGGCGATTCGCTTCCGCCAACAATAAAGGCTTCACTCATGCCAGATTGTAGCCATGCCTTAGCATTTAAAAACCCATGTAAAGCCGTTGAACATGTAATTGAGTGACTAATTTGAATACCTTTTAAACCAATATCTTGAGCTGGCCAGGTGGCTAAATTGCCTAAAGTTGTGGTTGGAGAACTTAATGCGGAAACTTTTCCTTGCTGAATAAATTCTTGATGGTAATTTTCGAATAATTCGGTAGCTCCTCGCGATGAGCCTATATTTAGACCAGTTGAAGTTTTGTCGAATTTTTGATTTTCAATACAAGCTCGCGTGCACAAAATTGCCATAAGTACACTACGGTCTAAGCGTGCATATTTTGGCTGCTCGAAGATTAATTTTTGTATGCTTGCTTCAGCCGAAGACGATAACCGTGAAACTTTTAAGACTTCATCTTGAAAGTTAAAATCACTAAACAGAGCTTCAGTTTTGCCATGTTGATCTTCAACCTCTTGAAGGCCAAAACCATAAGCAGAAATACTACTAAAACCGTTGATGTAAATGCGTTTTCTCAACCTATTTTTTTAGCAAATATCATAAAAATACAAGGTTTAAACTCGAAATAATACCTAATTTGTAGCTTTAAATTGAGGCTTAAAAATTTCCTCTAGCAATATTTTAATATCTTTGAGGTTTATTTAATAAACATGAATCTGAAATACTAAAAATTAGTATTTAAAACATATAATTATGGGATGTAGCAATTGTGCTAGTAAAAATGATGGTTTGCCCAAAGGATGCAAGAACAATGGAAGTTGTGGTGTAGATTCTTGCAATAAATTAACGGTTTTTGATTGGCTTTCAGACCTAGAATTACCGAGTGGTGTAGAAAAGTTTGATGCGGTAGAAATTCGTTTTAAAAACGGCCGGAAATCCTTTTTTAGAAATACAGAAAATCTTAGCCTGAGTATTGGTGATGTTGTTGCAACCGAAACCTCACCAGGCCATGATATTGGCATTGTTACCATTACTGGAGAATTGGTGAAAGTGCAAATGCGTAAAAAGAAACTAGATCCGTACGCAGCCGAATTACCAAAAGTTTACCGTAAGGCTAACCAAAAAGATATTGATGTTTGGGAAGAAGCTAAAGCTCGAGAAGAAAAGGTAAAAGTACGTGCAAGAGAAATAGCGATTAGACTTCAATTAAAAATGAAAATTAGTGACGTTGAGTTTCAAGGTGATGGCTCAAAAGCAATTTTCTATTACACGGCCGAAGAGCGTGTTGATTTTAGACAGCTCATTAAAGAATTTGCATACGAGTTTAAGGTTAGGATTGAAATGAAACAAATAGGCTTCAGACAAGAAGCAGCTAGACTTGGTGGTATAGGCTCTTGTGGTCGAGAATTGTGCTGCTCTACCTGGTTAACCGACTTTAGAAGCGTAAAAACATCAGCAGCAAGATATCAACAACTATCACTAAATCCTTTAAAATTGGCTGGGCAATGTGGTAAATTAAAGTGTTGCTTAAATTACGAGCTTGACTCTTATTTAGATGCTTTAAAAGATTTTCCTAGACAAGACCAAAAGCTCATTACTGAAAAGGGCGAAGCCGTTTGCCAAAAAATAGATATATTTAAATCAAAACTCTGGTACGCTTATAGAGATGATTATAATAATTGGATTGAGTTAGACACACAAGCTGTAAAAACCATCTTAAAAGCCCAAAGAAATAATAAACCTGTCGCTAGTTTAGAAGAATTTATTGAAGATAAACCTGTGGTTAATGTAGACTTTGAAAATGTTGTTGGTCAAGACAGTTTAACCAGATTTGATAAACCTAAAGGAAGACATAAGAATAAAGGTAAACGACGCCATAAACGTAAGAAATCAACACAAAAAAATAAGTCGACTAATGCTAAGCAAAAGTCTTAAGTTTATTATCATTAGCTTAGGCTTGGTAAGTATTTCTTGCCAAGATGAAGCAGTGTATTTTTCAAAATATCAAAGTTTTCCGGAGTCATGGCCAAAAGAAGTTCCAGCAGAATTTTCGTTTGAAGCGCCAGATACAACTGAAGTTTATAATGTATTTGTAATGCTTAGGAATACGCAAGATTATGCCTATAGAAACTTATTTTTAATTTCAGACATAAATTTTCCTAATGGTAAGGTAATTGTAGATACTTTAGAGTATGAAATGGCTTACCCTAATGGCGAATTAATGGGGCAAGGTTTTGGGCTAAAAACAAATAAACTTTGGCTTAAACAAGGCGTAAAATTTACAGAAATTGGTAGTTATAAGGTTAATATTAAACATGCCATGCGTGCTTTTGGTAAAATTAATGGTTTAGATAGCCTTCAAGGAATCACAGATGTTGGACTTCGCATCGAAAAACAAAATCAAGAAAATGACAACTAAAAAAAAACCAAGCTTTAAAAAATATATCATCTGGTTTTGGGGCTTATTCTTTGGCGGAATTAGCTTAGTGGTTTTATTATTTTTATTAGCTAGTTGGGGCGTTTTAGGAGAAATGCCAACCTTTGAAGAACTTGAAAATCCTGAAACAAATCTTGCAACCGAAGTTATTTCAACTGATGGTAAAACATTGGGTAAATACTTCAAAGAAAACAGAACGCCGATTAAATATGAAGACTTACCTGAAAACTTAATCAATGCTTTGGTGGCAACGGAAGATGAGCGTTTTTACCAACATTCTGGTATTGATGCTCGCGGGACTTTAAGAGCCGTAGTTTTTCTTGGTTCTCAAGGTGGTGCGAGTACAATTACGCAACAATTAGCTAAACAACTTTTTACTAAAATAAGGTCTGATAATTTAGCCGAAGCAATTATTCAAAAAATAAAAGAATGGGTAATTGCTGTTAGACTCGAAGAGCAATATACCAAACAAGAAATCATAACAATGTATTTAAATAAGTTTGATTTCATTTATGGTGCAGTGGGTATTCGTTCGGCGGCACGTATTTATTTTGATAAAGAACCAAAAGAACTTAATATAGAAGAGTCGGCTGTCTTAGTAGCAATGCTTAAAAACCCTGGTTTATACAATCCGCTTCGTGAAAGATTTAAAGAAAATGCTTTGAATCGTAGAAATACCGTCTTTAGCCAGATGGAAAAAAATGGCTACATCACTAAAAAAGAAAAAGATTCTCTACAACAATTAGAGCTAGTGACCAATTATTCGCCAGAACAACATGATGACGGAGTAGCAACATATCTAAGAGCTTATGTTCAGGAATTTCTAAAAGATTGGGTTAAAAATAACCCTAAACCAAATGGCGAATTGTATAATATTTATAGCGATGGCTTAAAAGTCTATACATCTATAGATTACCGCATGCAAACTTATGCTGAAGATGCCGTTAACCGCCATATGAAAAAGCTTCAAAAGGAATTTAACCGACAAAACAAAACCAATCCTACCGCACCTTTTAGAAGTGTGTCTAAAACTGAAATTAATCAAATAATTAATAAGTCTATCAAAAACTCAGGACGCTATAAAGAAATGAAACGTAAAGGTTTCAGCGAAGAAGAAATTTTAGCTAGTTTCGATAAAAAGCGTGAAATGCGTTTATTCTCTTGGAATGGAACAATAGACACTACATTAACACCAAGAGATTCTATCCGTTATTATAAATCTTTTTTAAATACCGGAATGATGTCTATGACACCACAAACAGGAGAAATTAAAGCTTGGGTAGGTGGTATTAATTTTAAGCATTTTAAATATGAACACGTTAAACAGGCAAAACGGCAAGTCGGTTCTACTTTTAAACCATTTGTATATGCAACCGCTATAGATCAATTACATTTATCACCTTGTTTAGAGTTGCCCAATACTAAACATACAATTCCGGCTGGTCGACATGGCGTAACAGAAGATTGGACCCCTAAAAATTCTGGTAATGAATATGGTGGTGTTAAAACGCTAAAGCAAGCTTTAGCAGAATCAATTAATACAATTACAGCAAGAATGATTGATCGTACAGGACCTGAAAATGTATTGAGTTTAGTTGATAAATTAGGTGTAGATACCTCTAACATTCTGCCGGTTGCCGCAATTGCTTTAGGTACACCTGATTTAAGTGTTTATGAAATGGTTTCAGCCTACTCAACCTTTGCTAATAAAGGTGTTTACGTTAAACCCTTTGTAGTCGAACGCATTGAAGATAAAAACGGAACCATTATTTATCAGCACCAACCTGAAAGTCGAGATGTACTTAATGAAGAATCGGCTTATGTTACCATCAACTTATTAGAAGGCGTTACACGTTTTGGTTCAGGTCGCCGTTTAAGAACTAATTCAAACTATCTTAAAAACGCAACGCATTATAAAAGAGCAGTCACAGGTTACCCATACGCGTTTGAAAATGCCATTGCGGGTAAAACAGGAACCACTCAAAATCAAAGTGATGGCTGGTTTATTGGTATGGTACCTAATCTAGCAACTGGCGTTTGGGTTGGTGGCGAAGAACGTTCTGTTCGTTTTCCTAGTATTACTTATGGTCAAGGCGCAACGATGGCTTTACCAATTTGGGGTATGTACATGAAAGATATTTATGCCGATGAAAATTTAAACATTTCACAAGAAGAGTTTGAAAAACCTGAACAACTGAGTATTCAAATTGACTGTGGAACTGATAATGAGGATGAAACAGAAGAAGATTCAAGAAATAAAATTGAATTAGATTTTTAATGAGTTATGCTTTTGTAGATTCTAGGCACTTATTTTTAAATGAATATAGCTCTAGTTAATAAGTGCTACAATATTTTTAATGAAAAAAATCCAGTTTATAATTCTTGTTTTTAGTATTGGAGCTTTTGCACAAAAAGTGACCTATAACCACATTGTTGATTCAACAAATCGGGCAACTAAGGAAGTAATGATATTGTTTGAAAACTATTTGGCTTCAAACCCTGAAAACAAATCAAAAAACTCATTCTGGAATATTAAAGAACAGCAGAAATATAAAAATTATGATTTCTTAGAAAGTGAATTTCACCCTTCACTTTACATGGGATTTCCAGTACATGTTTTGAGTATAAAATTCAAAAAAGACACCTGTCTAATTAAAGCTCAGTTTTCTTATTGCGATGAAGATGGTACACCTTATGTTTTGGCAATTGCAAATTATGTCGCAAAAAAGTTAAATGGAACCTTCAAACTGTTTAATGCATTGTCTCTAAATAGAAAAAATTGGAATTGTAGTACGGTTGGCGTTGTAGACTTTTATTATCCAACATATCATAAATTTAATTACCATAAGGCTCAAAAACTTAATGATTTTATAAACAAGATTTGTGAGATTTTTGATCTTCAGCCGAAATATTTCGAGTATTATTTTGCTGATGACTATGATGAAATTCAAAGATTAAAAGGTCTTGATTATTATATTGGTATGGGCGGAAAATCTAGGCCAAGTGGAAAAGCAACAAGCGATAAAGTTTATTGTGCCGGGTTAGGAGAATATTATCCGCATGAAGTTTTCCATGTTCAAATAAATGATCAATTTCCAAACATGCATTTTTGGATTTCTGAAGGAGAAGCAACTTTATTGGGTGGAAGCCGAGGAAAAAGCTTAGACTGGCATATAAAACGAACAAATATTTATTTAAAGAACCACCCTGAAATAGACTTAAAGTCTATGCTTAAGTTATCGAATTTAGATGACCAAACTTCATACCACTATGTGTTGGGTGGCCTGATTGCAAGGAAAATATTAAATAAAGGTGGTTGGAATTTGCTTAAGAAATGTATGTTAATTGTAAAAACTGATGAAGATTATTATAATGCAATTGAAAAGTACCTTGGCGTTAATAAATTAAATCTTAACGAATATATTCGAGAACAATTAGAAATTGAATCAAAAAAATAAGTTTTACCATTCATTTATTGTATATGTGACTCTTAACAATTTAGTAGGATGAAAAAATTAAACTATATCCTGTTTTTGCTTCATCTCTCATTTTAATTTCGTGCTATTCCTCAAAATAATACTGAAAAAGGTGTGCGTAAGTTTTTACTGATCAATATCTAAACTTGACTCATATTGGGTTTCTTGGGTTCTGGCATCATAACCTAATTCTGTAAGATACCGTGCAAAAATAGAGGTATATCCATGTGTACAAATCACTTTTTCGCAACTACTAAGTTTTATTGCTTGAAGTAAACCATCCCAATCACAATGATCGCTTAGCACAAAACCTTTATCGATTGCTCGACGTCGGCGAGCACCTCTAAAAGTCATCCAACCACTTGCTGATGCAGTTACATAAGGCACCATTTTCCTTATCCAAGTACTACCGTGAGTACTCGGAGGTGCTAATACAATATTACCACGTAATTCTTCCTTTTTAATGTCTCTTGTTATTTTAATAGTTTCTGGCATTTCAACTATATCGCGAATAACTTCTGTCATGTTTTCTATGGCACCATGGGTATAAATTTTACCAATGTCTGTGTCTAAAAATTTCAGTAGTCTCTGGGCTTTTCCTAACGAGTAGCCAAATAGAATTGAGGTTTTACCTTCGGATTGATTTTGTTGCCACCACGCATTAATTTCTTTAAATACTTCAGCTTGAGGTTTCCATTTAAATGCAGGTAGCCCAAAAGTGCACTCGGTAATAAGCGTATGGCATTTTATGGGTTCGTAAGGTGTGGCCACACCATCATTTTCAGTTTTGTAATCACCTGTAAAAACCCAAACTTCACCTTTGTGTTCTACTCTTACTTGTGAACTTCCGATAATATGACCAGCTGGATATAGCGTAAATTTTACGTTATTGATGCTAAAGCTTTCACCATAGTTTTTACCAGTTACAGAAATATCTCCTAAGCGGTGTTTAATAATCGGAATATTATCATGGTGAGTGATGTAGTTTTGGTGGCCGTAACGTGAATGGTCAGCGTGACCATGAGTGATTATAGCGTTTTTAACAGGTTTCCAAGGGTCAAGGTAAACATCGGCAATTTTACAGTAAATACCTTTTGTATTAAATACTAAAAGTGGTGAATTCATAGCTTAAACATAAGCTTTACATAAGGTAAGTTGAAGCTTGTTTTAAGTGTTTAAAACTTATTTAACGTTTGCCTAGAGTTTAACTTCTGCCGAAATGCGTTGGGCAAGTGTTTTAAATTCGGCTTCAGTAAGTTTTACTTTTTTATCAAAACGAATATCGTCCATATGGTTTAAAGGAATTAAGTGCACATGTACGTGCGGAACTTCTAAACCAACAACCGACATCCCAATACGTTTGCAGTTGATGGTTTTACGTAAAGCTTCAGCTATTTTCTTTGTGAATTTTAGTAGTTCTAAATAGGTCTCATCATCCAAATCAAATAGTTTGTTAACTTCTTTTTTGGGTATACAAAGTGTGTGGCCTTCAGCATTAGGATTGATATCTAAAAAGGCTAAAAAGTCTTCATTTTCAGCGATTTTGTAAGCAGGTATTTCGCCATTAATTATCTTAGTAAAAATTGTTGCCATTTTATTTTTCTTTGTTTTGTTGTTCTAATTCTGCCTGAAATTCTTCCATAACAGGCTTTACAGTGCTTTCTGGTATATCTTCAATTCGAATATACATCAGGCCATCAACAGAGTTATTAAACATTGGGTCAACGTTAAAGGCCACTACTTTAGCGTTTTGCTTGATGTATTTTTTAATTAAAACAGGTAGCCTCAAATTATCGGGTTCAATCTCATCAATTATTTTATCAAATTTATTAAGATTAGCTTGAGTGGCATCAAAAACAAAATCTTTGTCGGCGTCTTTTAACTTGACTTTAAATTCTTTTTTAGGTCTTACAAATTGAGCCATATAAGGGTCATAATAATTTGATTTCATGAACTCAATCATCATAGATTTAGAAAAGTTTGAAAATTTATTACTAATACTAACACCACCAATTAAATACTTGTGTTCTGGGTAACGTAAGGTACAGTGTACAATACCTCGCCAAAGTAAAAATAAAGGCATTGGTTTTTGTTGATAATCTTTTGTGATGTAAGCGCGACCCATTTCTATAGATTGGCTCATGATTGTATAAAGTTCAGGTTCAAACCTAAAAAGCTCGTTAAGGTAGAAGCCGCTAATGCCATATTGCTCAAATATTTTAGATCCTAAGCCCATACGGTAAGCACCAGCAATGCGTTGAGCTTTACTGTCCCATAAAAACATGTGGTGGTAGTAATGGTCGTAATGGTCTAAATCTATAGATTTATTAGTGCCTTCCCCAACCGACCTAAACGTGATTTCTCGTTGGCGACCTATTTCGCGTAAAATATTTGGAATTACATCGGCTTCGGATAAGTAAACTTCGTAATTATTACTTTGTAGTAAACGTTTACTGTCTTCTCGACATTGGTCAATTTCTTTTTGTATAGCGCTAACTTCAACCTCATCAATAATATTTCTTGGAGAACGCGGAAATTTAATTTGTTTTGGGATGTGTTCTAGTAGCTTCTTTTTATCGTAAGCATTCGCCAACATATAGGTCTTGCGCCTGATAAAGTTAGTAAACTCATCTAAGCTTTCACATTCATTTTGTTCTTTTAAACTAATAGCATTGCCGATTCGCACTTTAATACTTCTTCGTTGAGGTCTCGATAGCATTTCGCTAGGTAGTTTAGCTGTTCTTAGATTATCACTTATTTGTGCTAGCTTATAAAATGCAGGACTATTTTTAGCATGAAAATAAATTGGGATAATTGGTACTTGGCATTTTTGTACAAGCCTCATAGCTTCTGGCATCCATGGTTTATCAACAATCAAGCCTGATTCTTTCCGTGTGGAGACTTCGCCTGCAGGAAAAATTCCAAAAGGATGCCCATTGTTTACTTGTTTAAGTGCTTGCCTGATTCCAGCGACACTTGATTTTATATCTTTTCTTGTTTCGAAAGGATTAACTGGCATGACGTAAGGTTTCAGAGGCTTTAATTTGTGCAGTAAAAAATTAGCCACAATCTTATAGTCAGGACGTTGTTCAAGAATTAATTTGAGTAAAATTAACCCATCAATTCCGCCAAGCGGATGATTAGAAACGGTAATAAAAGGACCTTCTTTAGGAATTCGTTTTAAATCTTTTTCAGGAATTTCAAATGATGCATCAAGCTCAATTAATACAGCATCAATAAATTTTACACCATCTAGATGCTGATATTTATCGTAAATAGCGTTAAGCTGATTTAGCTTAGTAAGGTTTAAGACCACTTGCCCAATTAAGTTGCTGAGAAAACCAAACTGGTCTAACTTAAGTGCTGATGAAATTTCTTTTGCTGTTACTATGGCCATAATTTGCGAATTGCAAGGGGTAAATATACTAAACTTTCCTTTTTAAACTGTTAATAAAGTAGACCTCTATTCACCTTACAAAGCGTATGACTTCTAAATAGAAAGATTAACCAAAAGCTGATGCTTGTCATAATTTAAAAGTATTATTAATGAGACTTTTACATTAATATTTTAAAATTGAACATCATGAAAAAACGCGAACCAGTATCTAAAATAATGACTGAAAATCTTGTTAAACTAAATATTCAAGACTCACTAACTAAGGCTGAATCATTATTCAAAAAGCATAAAATTAGACATATTCCTGTCGTGAAAAATGAAAAAGTAGTTGGAATGTTAAGCTATACAGATTTAATGAGAATTTCTTTTGCTGATGCTACAGATGATGATGGCGAAGCAGTTGAAACAACCGTTTACGATATGTTTTCATTAGAACAGGTGATGACCAGTAATGTTGAAGTGATTGCTCACGACGCTAATATTAAAGATGCGGCTGAAGTATTTACCAAAAAAGAGTTTCATGCCTTGCCAGTAGTTAAAGAAGACAGCCTTGTAGGAATTGTTACAACAACTGATATGATTAAATATTTAGTTGAACAGTATTAACACTAAAAAGCGATTCAGATTTTTTAGAATCGCTTTTTAATTAATTGATAGGTTATTTTTAATATTCAAAGTTTTTAAAAAATTCACTTGCTGTCATAACTGCTAATAATGAATTTTTAAAGTCTTTTCCATTTCTTGTTATTATAATTTCGCAAATGATTTGAAACCTTCTAAGTTTTTCTCTTGCTATTTTTTTCTCAAATTTTGAAATTAATTTACGGTCGCAAATGAAATAGGCGAGAACAATAAATTATTAATAGCCATTGGTGTAGGCAGTTTTTTAATCAACTATTTCAATTTTTTTTACGTTAATTACTTTTCCGTTTTCAAAAGACAATTCTAAGTAATTAAACTGCCAACCAAATCCAGCACCAGACATTCCCAAATCGTATTTCCATAAATTAGTCGAATCGATTGATTCAGGTTTTCCAATGATTTCAACTATTTCAGATTGACTTTTTCCTATGAGTATTCCGCTTTCTACAATATCATCTCTCATTTCGTGACGCGAATGTTTGTCTGCAAACCAATTTTCTTTGTCAAAGTCATATTGCGGTTCGTGAAATAAATAGCTAAAAAAAGCGAAAATTAAAATTAAATATAAAATTGGTGCGATAATTATTGTTCCCGCAATCGAAGTTAAATTCCGTGTTTTTTTATTTTGAATAAATCGTTTTAAAATCCAACCTAATATGAAAAATATTGGTATTGCGATTATTAATATTATTATTGGAACTTCAGGACTCATTCAGTTTTTTAAATTTATAAGCCAGTAGTTAAAGTATAGTTTTGCAGTAACTACAGTAGAGGCAATCATGAGAACATAAATCATGGTAGCATTACTTTGAAAAAAACTTTCAGTAAATAAATCGGTAATACTTAAAACCAATAGCCCATTGCCTATTAGCCACAACAATCCGAAACTGGCTAAATGTTTCTTTTTAGGGTTTGTGAAAAAAGTTTTATGTTTATTTTCCATAGCTTGAATTTAAAAATTTAAAGCTTGCTCTAAATCGGCTACTAAATCTGTTTCATCTTCAATCCCAACACTTAACCTAATTAACGAATCTACAATACCTAATTTTTCGCGCTCTGGCTTTGGTATAGAAGCATGCGTCATGCTTGCCGGATGTCCAGCTAAAGACTCTACGCCACCAAGAGATTCAGCTAAAGTAAAAACCTTCAACTGTTCTAAAAATTTAATGGCATCGTTAAGATTATCACCTTTCATAGAAAACGAAACCATACCACCAAAATCTTTCATTTGGCGTTTCGCAATGTCATGATTCGGATGCGATGTTAAGCCAGGCCAATAAACGTGATTTACACTAGGATGTTGTACTAAAAACTCAGCAATTGCTTTTGCGTTTTCAGAATGGCGTTGCATGCGTAAATGTAAGGTTTTAATGCCTCTAAGTGCTAAAAAACTATCCATAGGACCAGCAATGGCACCGCTAGCATTTTGAATAAAAGAGAGTTTTTTAGCGAGTTGTTTATCTTTGGTAACAAGAGAACCCATAACAAGATCCGAATGTCCACCAAGATATTTGGTTGCACTGTGCATGACAATATCGGCACCTAAATTTAGAGGATGTTGAAGGTAAGCCGTTGCAAAGGTATTGTCAACCACTAAATTAATATGATGCTTTTGCGTAATTTCAGCTATAGCTTTTATATCAATAATATTCATCATTGGGTTAGTAGGAGTTTCAACCCAAATCATTTTTGTGTTTTTGTTAATATAAGAGGCCAGAGTTTTGGGATTGCTCATCCCAATAAAATGAAATTTGATACCAAAATCTTTAAAAATGGAATTAAATAAACGGTAAGTCCCACCATATAAATCATTTGTTGAAATTACTTCATCACCAGGTTTTAAAAGCTTCATTACCGCATCTATAGCTGCAAGTCCCGAACTAAAAACTAGGCCATGTGTACCGTTTTCTATTGAAGCCAAAGCTTTTTCAAGCGCTGTTCGTGTTGGGTTGGCACTTCTAGAATACTCAAAACCTTTATGTTGACCTGGCGAAGCTTGTGCATAGGTTGAGGTTTGGTAAATAGGTGGCATTACTGCACCATACGCAGGATCAATATCCTTTTGGCCGCCATGAATCACTTTGGAGTTAAATTTCATAAAATTAGTTTTATTAAAGTTCTTTAAGCTGAAAGTCGAAATGAATTTCAAACAAATTTATTGAAATGATATTTCTTTAAGTTCTAATTGAAATTTTTCTGGTTTTTTATTACCGATTAAAATAGAAATTTCTTGAATGCTTGAAGCATCAAAGTTTGGTAAATCTAGTTGGCGACCTCTAAATTGAGGTTTAAACTCACTTAGCTTAAAGCTTATTTTTTGCCATTCGCCATTAGTCTTAAAACTCTGATGATAATTGTAGGATTGACTGCGCGATGATTTTAATCGAAGTTGATAAGTTGTAGGAGCTGACTTTACCATTACAGTAACTGTCTCTATATCTTTTGTGGAAACCTCTTCAGGTGTAAATTGTAACATGCAAAAGCCACCATTATTTTCTAAACTCACTTGGCCAGTAAATAATAAAGCATCTTTTGTAAATGTGTATTTGCTTGTAGAAATACCACCCATTACAGCATCATTAACAATCTGCCAATACTTAGAATTTTGGTATTTTGGTGTCGAAAAGTCGTAGTTTTGAGTTTGCATGAGGCTTGTAATTAAAAGTAAAAAGAATAATTTCATAAGATTCAATTTTTATAAATTTATAATTTAAACTTAGTTGAAGATGCCAAACCGCCATAAATTAACACAATCTTACTTTTTGAATAGTGATGTAGTAAGCTTAGCCAAACAGCTATTGGGTTGTTACATCCACACAAGAATAAATGGAAAGTATTGTTCTGGTATCATCACAGAAACTGAAGCCTATGCTGGTAAAAATGATAAAGCTTGTCATGCCCATTTAGGCCGATTTACCGAGCGAACAAAAGTCATGTATGAAAAAGGTGGTATAGCTTATGTTTATCTTTGTTATGGGATTCATCATTTATTTAATATTGTTACCAATTCAGCTGGGAATGCCGATGCAATTTTAATCAGGGCTGCCGAACCAACTGAAGGCGTTGAGCACATGTTAGAGCGTCGAAATAAATTAAAACTTACACCACAATTAACCTCAGGTCCAGGTAATTTTACTAAAGCATTTGGCATTACAAAACAACATAACGGCTTGGCAGTTACAGAGCACCAAATTTGGTTGAGTCAAGGTACTCCAATTACTAAAAAAGATATCGTAAAGACACCACGTATTGGAATTGATTACGCCGAAGAAGACGCTTTACTGCCTTGGCGGTTTTATCTTAAAGAAAATAAGTTTGTATCTAAAAAAAGTCACTCTTAATTTATTAATATTACGCTATAAAACTAACTACTATTGAACCTAAACATATGCCTTTAAAAAACCTAGCTTTATTCATTTTTTTATTAAGTACTCAGCTTTGCTTATGCCAGCAATCAGCTTCAAGCTATACCAAATCGATCACTTTTGAGCGAACCTATTATACAAGTTTTGAAAGACACCATCAAACCAATAGAACTCATTTTTATGATCCTGATGATTATGGAGAACTTGTTCAACTTAGTAGAACTTATTTTTACGATCCTGCAGATTTAGAGCAGCATCTAATTATTGTAGGACAAAGTAAGGACAGCATTCATGCATTGCATGTAAATCATCGTAAGTACGGATTTCTTCATTTACTAAAAACAGATTTTCTTCAACTCGAAACGGTTACTTCTAATCTTCAAAAAGGCTATATTTATCGTATTCAAGGAAATAAAAAGAAAAAAAGATATTATTTAAAACACTACAAAATTATACGATTTAAAGATACGATTATCAATAATGAAGCTCATCATTATTTCGGAGTTGTACCTAAAAAGAAGAAGAAATTTAAGTACAGACCTAGAAGTCATTATATTGTTAAAAAAGATAGTAGTACTTTGCCGCTTGTACCCTATAATCATGCGCGTATTTTGCTTAATGAGTTAGACCATGAGATTAGAGGTTATATGAGGTTAGGTTTTAGAATGATTGGTAAAGATACTTCTGAAATTAGTCGTGGGTATAATGAAAATTCTATCTACAAAAAATTAAAAGTAATTGATGAGTAGGCGATGATTTTAACGCTAAACTAATCTTAAATCAAAGAATATCGTCGCTTATTATTTCAAACTGCCATACTTTTGAGTTATGAGCGATTTTAAGCTTTTTGAAAATTGGTTTGCTAAACAATCTTGGAAGCCATTTCAATTTCAAACCGACACTTGGCAAGCTTTTGCTGAAGGGAAACATGGTTTATTAAATGCGCCAACAGGTAGTGGTAAAACCTACGCACTTTGGGTGCCTATTATTCAAGAAATTATTCAAAATTCTAATTCACCTAAAGGCTTACAAGCGGTTTGGATTACACCTTTACGCGCTTTGTCGCAAGAAATACGGCAATCGGCTGAACGTTTAATTACTGACTTAGACTTAAATCTTAGCGTTGGTATACGAACAGGTGATACCAGCCAGAAAGAACGGCAACGCCAAAAACGACAAATGCCTCATCTTTTAATCACGACGCCCGAAAGTCTTCAATTACTGTTAGCTTCTAAAAATTACCCTAAAACCTTTAAAAACTGTCGGGCTGTTGTTGTTGATGAATGGCACGAACTTTTAGGCACCAAACGTGGCGTCCAAATGGAATTGGCATTATCACGACTTAAAGTTATACAACAAGCACTCAAAATTTGGGGTATTTCAGCCACAATTGGCAACTTAGAGCAAGCAAGAGATGTGCTTTTAGGTTTAAATTCTTCAACCCAAAACGCCTCTGTTTTAATTAAAGCACAACTTCATAAATCGATTGAAGTTAAAAGTTTAATTCCAAAAGAAATGGAACGCTTCCCTTGGCGTGGGCATATCGGACTTCATTTAATAGATGATGTGGTTAAGATTATCAAACAATCAAAAACCACTTTACTATTTACAAACACACGTTCCCAATGTGAAATTTGGTTTCAAAAGATTTTAGAAAAATATCCAGAGTTTGCAGGCGAATTTGCCATGCACCATGGTAGTATTAACAAAGACACGAGATTATGGGTAGAGCAAGCGATTAGAAACGAGAGTTTAAAAGCCGTTGTTTGCACCTCAAGTCTAGATTTAGGAGTCGATTTTGCACCAGTTGAAACTATTGTTCAAATTGGAGGCCCAAAAGGCGTTGCTAGATTTGTTCAACGAGCTGGCCGAAGTGGTCACCAGCCAGGAAAAACCAGTCGTATTTACTTTTTACCAACACATGCTATAGAATTGGTAGAAGCTGCAGCCTTACAAAAAGCAGTACAACAAGATTATGTTGAAGACCGCATGCCTTACCTAAACAGTTTTGATGTTCTCGTTCAGTATTTAACCACTTTAGCTGTATCTGATGGCTTTTATCCGAAGGATATTTATCCTGAAATTAAATCGACTTTTTGTTTTCAAGCCATGACAGAAGATAATTGGCGCTGGGCCTTGAATTTTATTACCAAAGGTGGTGAAAGTTTGCAAAACTACGATGAATACCACAAGGTAGAAATTGAAGAAGATGGCAAATTTAAAGTCAATAATCGCGGTATTGCTATGCGGCATCGACTGCAAATAGGAACTATAGTAAGCGATCAGGTTTTAAGTGTAAAGTATCTTAAAGGTGGTTTTATCGGTACTATAGAAGAGTGGTTTATTTCTAAACTTCAACCAGGGGATGTATTTACATTTGCAGGCCGAAATTTAGAATTAGTTCGGATCAAACAAATGCATGTTTTAGTGCGAAAATCAACCAAAAAAACTTCAAAAATTCCGAGTTGGATGGGCGGCCGATTGAGCCTATCTTCTCAAATGAGTGAACTTTTAAAAGCTGAATTGTATAACTACCAAACTTCAACTGCTGAAGAAATAAAAGCCTTAGCACCGGTTTTACAAACTCAGGCTGAAGTATCTTCGGTTCCCAAGCAACATCAGTTTTTAATTGAAGTCTTCAAAACACGCGAAGGTTACCACCATTTATTTTATCCCTTCGAAGGTCGTTTTGTGCATGAAGCCATGGGCAGTTTATTAGCCTATCGTATGAGCTTGTTGCAACCTATCAGCTTTTCGTTGGCCTTTAACGATTACGGCTTTGAGTTGCTCTCGAATCAACCTGTAGATCTGCAAGAGGTTGTAGACAATAATTTATTTTCACCAACCTATGTGCTAGACGATTTACAGAAAAGTTTAAACGCCACCGAAATGGCTCGCCGAAAGTTTAGAGATATTGCTGTTATTGCCGGACTTGTGTTTACGGGTTATCCTAATAAGCAACTCAAGAGCAAACATTTACAATCTAGCTCACAGCTTATTTTTGATGTATTTAAGGACTTTGAACCTGACAATCCCTTATTTAAACAAGCCATGACCGAAACCTTTGAATTTTCATTGGAGCATGGTCGTTTGCAACAAGCTTTAGAACACATCAGCACCCAAGAAATTTTGGTAAAGCAATGTCAACAACCTACGCCTTTTTCGTTTCCTATCATCACCGATCGCTTACGTGAAAAACTATCCTCTGAAAAGCTAGAAGACCGCATTCAAGCCATGCTGAAGAAGTTAAGGAAGTAATTTGTATTTAGCTGCTATTTATTCAGTGATAAGCTGATTAGATTTAAGAACTTGATCTAAGTTTTCTAAAATAATAGCTTTTGGTTGATGTTGCTTAGTTTTAATTGTAATGTTTATGTCATAAATCAACTTGTTTGATTGTTTAATCTTTGAAAGCTTTCTGTCATCTAAATGTTGATAAAAATCGGTGAACTTACATGAATTACAATTCCATAAAGTGTCTGAATATCTAATTTTATGTTTTGATATTAAACTAGTTTCTGCGTATTCTATATAAAATTGCTTTGTATTTATGCTTTTAAAATCACTTTGGTTACTATAAAAGTCTAAATTATAAAAGTCATAAGCAAATAAAGTTAATAGCGTATTTTTAACTATGTGATATGTTATGGCGGCAAACAGATTGTAGTTAAGCACGAGCCACAAAGCAATTAAATGTCCACCAAATCTTGATAAAAAAGAAAGAAAAAATAGATTATCATATTCAATTTGCTTAAAATGAATGGCTGAAAATAAAAATGCATTTGCATAAAGGGCTAAAACAAAATAAACTTTAGATTGGTGATATAGTTTATTAAGTAATATTAAACAAAGAAAAATAATTAAAGTAATTACGTTTATAAGTCTAACATTTAAAACAAAAAACACTAAGATTATAAGACCAAATAGGCCTAAAATTTTAAATATTCTATGCCTTAAAAAAATACTATCAAATACCAATTCTTCTAAAATTGGTCCCAGTGAAATACCGTATAAAATATAAAACCAAAACTGATTAATTGATGAATAGGTTTCAGTCTCTAAATTGTTGTCATTACTATTTATATTGTAAAACATTAAAAAAATTGAGGTAACAGATAAAGTTACCCCAATAATGAAAAGATGATTAAATTTTTTATTGTTAAACATAATTTTGCTCAACGTCCCGTAAAAATAAATTAATTTATGATTTTGTAAATTATTAAATTTGAATTGTAATGTAAGTTTTAATAAAAAAACAAAATCTTATATTAACACTTAAAATCACTCCACAAACATATTTTACAATAAAAGTATGTTTTAAACATTAGAAAGATATGTTTTTTGCTTCTGGTAGTAAGCTATTCGCTTAAAAAAATGCATCTAGAGTGTTAATAAGCGTATAAATTAGTTGAAAGGAAAAGTTGTCATAATATTACATCTTTCAGTATTTTCAACCAAAGAGTTTTGAGCTACTTATAACTCACCCCTAAGTTTTGTAATTCAATTTTTTGTTGATTATAGGTGGTAGGATTTAAGGCTTTAGTGGCAGCTTCAATTAAATTAACTTTAAAGCCTTGTTCTATAGCATCTTTAATACTAAAGTAAACACAAATATCGCCAGCCAGGCCGCAAATATCAAACTCAAAAACCCCTTTTGTTTTTAAATAACCTGATAATCCCGTATTTTTTTGTTTAAAATTATCAAAAAAACCACTGTAACTGTCTATTTCTGGGTGAAGCCCTTTTCTAAAAATAACTTCGATAGGCTTGGTGTTTAATTCTGGATGAAATTCGGCGCCGATGCTTCCTTGAACACAATGCGTTGGCCATAAGGTTTGTGAGTTTCCGTTAGCTAATTTAATGCTCTCAAAGGCTTGTTTTTGGGCATGATTATTTGCAAAACTCATGTGGTTTTCGGGATGCCAATCTTGCGTGGCTACGACTAAATCATAAGTAGAAATAATGGCATTAATAGGCTCTATAATTTTGTCACCATTTGGAACGGCTAATTGGCCACCTGGCATAAAATCGATTTGTGGGTCTATAATTAGTAATGTGTTCATTATCAAGATTTATAGGTTGTTCGTAATTGTTCGCGGTCTTCAAGTAGTTGTTGTGATAAACCAACTTTATAAATATGAGGATTGGCAAAGCGTTTAAATTCGGCCGGTAATTCAGCTAATCGCTCTGCCGAATAAGCTTTGATCTCATGTAATGATTTTGGGGAATTTTGGCGTTTTCCTTTAAGTACGATAGGTTTTAATAAAGCTTCAAACTTCAATTGGTCTAAAGGCATCGATTTAGTTAAATCAAAGGGATGAAACATTTGAGTGAAGTTTGGTGTTTCTTTAGCTTCAGCAATTAAATCTGCACCGATAAGTTCATTATTAGTATTGCGTAATCGATATACTTGTTTTTGATGTGGTAAAGTAGATTTGCTTATATTTTCAGATAATTTAATACGAGGTTTTTTATTAGCAAAGGCCAATTTATAAACGCCGTCTAAGGCGGCATCGGGATGACCAATAACTAAATTAGTTCCAACACCAAAAACATCAATCGGTGCGTTTTGCTCTTGTAGGCTTTTAATGACATGTTCATCAAGTTGATTTGAAACAGCTATTTTAACATCGCTTAAACCTTCAGCATCTAACTGTTCGCGGCATTGTTGTGAGAGGTAAGCTAAGTCACCACTGTCTATTCTAATACCTTTAAGTCGATGGCCTTGTGTTTTCAGCTGTTGAGCAACTTTAATAGCATTTGGTAGACCACTTTTAAGCGTGTTATAGGTGTCGATGAGTAAAATACAGTTTTCAGGATGTGCTTTTGCATAAGCTTTAAATGCATCAAGTTCATTATTATAGCTTTGTACAAATGCATGTGCCATAGTACCAGAAACAGGAATATTAAATTCATTTGCGGCTTTAACATTACTTGTAGCGTCAAATCCGCCGATAAAAGCGGCGCGTGAAGCAAAATGTGCACCAATGCCTTGGGCTCTTCGCATACCAAAATCAATTAAGGTTTGTTGTGGTGCTACTTGTCTCATCCGGCTAGCTTTTGTAGCTACTAAGGTTTGAAAGTTTAAGGTGTTAAGCAAAAAGGTTTCTATAATTTGCGCTTCTATGAGTGGCGCTTTGACTTGTAAAATTGGTCGTGTTGGAAACACAATATCACCTTCTTTTACACTAAAAATATCACCGGTAAATTGAAAATTAATTAAATAATCTAAAAAGCTTTGGTCAAAACCCTGATTTTTAAGATAATTAATGTCCTGTTTTGTAAAATTAAAATTTTCGAGTGCAGTAATAAAACTTTCTAAACCAGCAAAAATGGCGTAGCCGTTTTTAAAAGGGAGCTTTCTAAAAAAATAGTCGAAAACTGCCGTTTGGTTGTTTTGCTCTTGAAAGTAGACTTGCGCCATGGTAAGTTGATACAAGTCTGTATAAGTTGCTGAAAGTTGAAACATGAACTTTTTGTATCAAAAATAAGGGAAAACTTCGGCTGAAACGAAGGCTTTAGGTAGTTTTAACGGGAACTTCAAAACAGATTTTTGTACCTTGATTTGGCTTTGAATATTCTACCCAAATCTTGCCATCATTTTCTTCAATAAAACTTTTACAAAGTACGGCACCAATGCCACTACCTTTTTCTTGGCTTGTTCCGATAGCAGAAATAATATCATCGCTATCAAATAAGTTTTTAGCTGTTTGTTCACTCATTCCTATGCCTGTGTCTTCAATACAAACACGAGTGTGAGTTTCGTTTTGAGAAGCCGTAATTATAATTTTATCTTCTTTTTCACAAAACTTGATGGCGTTTGATATCAAGTTTCTTAAGCAAAGTTCCAGTGTGTTTTTGTCGATATAGATATTTAGACTTGTAGGAACTTGATTTATAATCTTAAGTTGTTTAGATTCAATAACCTGATTAAAATCATTAATGATGGTTGTTGTCAAGTCGTGTAAACCAATTGTAGTTTTATTTAATTTAAACTCATTTATAGATTGTTTGGCCCATTTTAATAAGTTGCTGATTAAGTTTTGGGTTGAATCAAGCTTGTGTTTAATTTTAGGTAACCATTGGTCAAACTCTTCTTTAGAGATTTTTTTTGAAAGATAAAAACTTAATATTTGATCAAGGTTAGTTAAAGGTTGTCTGAAATCATGAGATATGATAGATATTAAACGGTTTTTTTGGGTATGTAGTTTTTGGAGTTTGTTATTACGTAACTCAATTTCTTTAGAGTAACTTTCAAGTTGCTGGTTAGCTTTTGCTTGATTTTTTTTGAGAATTAATAATAGGATTATAATGATAATGGTACCTATTAATATTATGCTTAAACCAATAATAAAATTACGTCTTAAATTGAGTTTTAATTCACTTTCAACACTTTCTTGATTTCGTTCAAGCTGAAGTTGCTCTTTTAAATTTTTAAATTCGAGTTCGGCTTCTAGTTTACCTAGTTCTCGAGATTTATCTTGATTAAAAAGAGAGTCTTTTAGTTGTCTATGAAGTTCTAAGTACTCTAAAGATGTTTTGTAATTATTGTTAAGTTTAGCGAGCTTGTAGAGTAATTGTGTAGCTTCAGCTTCTTCACTTAGTGCTTGTGTTTTTCGGGCAAGCTTTAAAGCCTTATCGGCATAGGTTTGAGCAGAATCTAATTGATTTAAAGCTAAGCTAGCGTTTGATAAGCCTAAAAATGTAGAAGATTCGAGATAGTCTAAATTTAAATTGGTTAAAAGTTTTTTAGCTTTTAAATAAGTGTTTTTAGAGTCTTGATAGCGCCCTAAGCCAAACAAGTTGTTGGCTTGATTATTTAAGTTGCCAACAAGTTGTGGTTTACTATCCATTTTTAAATAAACCTCATAAGCTGTTTTGTATATTTGTAAGGCTTCGTTAGGTTTGTCTTCTTCAACTACCATTGCAATGTTGGTAAGCGCAGCTGCATAAGCATAATCATCTATGCCTTTTATTATTTTAGCCGATTTTTGGTAAAGTTCTAAGGCTTTTTCATTATCGTTTAGCTCTAAGTAATTATTAGCTAGATTGAGCAGTAAAATGGCTTCCATTCTTGGATTATTAATTGCTCTTGCAGCATCTAAAGCTTCATCAAAATATTCTATTGAATTTAAATAATTACCTCTTTTACGCTCAATATCTGCAAGATTGTTAGCCATTGCCACGGCATCTCTAGATCGGCCAACTTCCTTAAAAATCTTTAAACTTTTCTGAAAGGAAGCAACAGCAGAGTCAAACTTTCCTTGCTCTGTATAAACTAAACCGAGACCACTAAGTACACTGCCACGAGAACCTTTGTCTTTAAGGGTTTTATTAATTTCTTTTGCGACATTATAATTTTTTAAAGCTTCATTTAAGTCGCCTTGCTTTAAATAAATGCCACCTATATTATAATAATTATTAAAAAGACCTTGATTAGATTTTACTTTAGTATTAAAATAAATTGCCGAATCATAAGCTTTAAGCGATTCTTTAAGCAAGCCAAAATTTTTATATAAGTTGGCGAGGTTATTATAAGCTTTTGCTATTCTAGCAGAGTCTTTTATTTTTTTATAAAATGAAATTGCTTGGTTAATTGACTTGAAACTCTTTTGTCTATTGCCATCAAAAAAATAAAATGTTGCTAAATTTTTGCGGGCATCTGCAATACCTATTTCATAATTAATTTTATTAGCAATTGAAATTGCTTTTTCTGCATTGGGCTTAATGCTATCGTACTTAATGTAAATATATTCGTAAGCGATTCGGTTAAAAAGGTCTACTTTTGCTTTTTGAGAAGAGGCTTTTACAAGCTCAGCTTTTAGGCTGTCAATTTTAGGGTGCTGATTAGAGGCAAACAAACAATGGTTTGTTATGCATAAAACCAAACAAACCAAAAACTTTTTAATACACATATTGGTTGGTTGTTGTGTCAAAGTTATTATTTTGATTAAAGTTAAGCAATAATTATAATTTAAATACCAGTCTTTTATCTAAATTTCATTAAAGTTTGATAATTTGAATCTAAAAATTTATAACACAAATATAGAGCTGCACTATTCTGGCGCAGTGTTTATTAAACAAATGAGCACTTTAATTATAGCCGATGTGCATTTGGGAAAAATTGAACACTTTAGAAAACATGGGAGTGCTATTCCGCCAATTTTAAGTTTAAAAAATTATATTGAACTAGATCGTGTAATTAATCATTTTCAACCAGAAACACTTATCTTTTTGGGAGACTTATTTCATTCTACCAAAAATAGCGATTGGCAACGTTTTACAAAATGGGTTAAGCTCCATCATCATTTAAAATTTAGGCTGGTCATTGGTAATCATGATTTGATTTCTAACCGAGAAATTGAAAATTTAGGCATAGAAACTTCAACCGAAGTTTACTTACAAGACTTCAAACTCACGCATCATCCTGAGGTTACAGAAGACTATTTTAATATTTGTGGCCACATTCACCCTGGTTTTCATCTTAAAGGTTCAGCTAAACAATCGCTAAAATTAGCCTGTTTTTACCACAAGCCTCAGCAACTTATTTTACCAGCTTTTGGTGCATTTACAGGTAAGTTTATAATCTCACCACAAGAAAACGAGCATGTCTATGCCATTGCTGAGCAAAACGTACTTAAAATTTTATAAGGAACTATTAATTTAAGCTTGATTTTAAGCTAAGATTGTATTTTTGTTTAAAATTTTAATTATGAAATTTTATACACTTCAAATTCAACATATTAATCGCCAAACAGATAAGGCTGTCGAACTTATATTTAAAGTCCCTGAAAATTTAAAATCTGAATTTAATTATTTGCCTGGGCAATATTTAACGCTTCAAACTTCAATTGAAGGTGAAGATGTGAGACGTTCTTATTCTATTAGCTCTTCGCCAGATGAAGCTTTGTCGGTTGTGGTTAAAGCGATAGATCAAGGTGTATTTTCAAACTACGTTAATACACAATTAAAACCAGGCGACAGTTTAGGTGTTCACGCTCCGGAAGGTAATTTTACTTTGCCAGAACAAATTGAAGACAAACAGTTTATTGCATTTGCTGCTGGTAGTGGCATTACGCCAATTATGAGCATGATTAAATCTGTTTTAAAACAAAGTTCAAGGTCTAAATTTGTATTGGTTTACGGCAATAAATCGCCAAAGTCAAGTATTTATTTACAAGAGTTGTTAACTTTTCAGCAAAGCTATCCTGAGCGATTTTTTATAGAGTCTATTTATAGCGAAACCAAAGAGGATAACGCACAATTTGGTCGTATTGAAACACCTACTATTAATTATGTGATTAAAAACAAGTATGCCAACTTCAATTTTAATCAAGTTTATCTTTGCGGACCAGAACCGATGATAAACAATGCTATTAAAGTACTAAAAGAACAAGAAATCCCTGAAGAAAACATCAATTTTGAACTTTTCTTTTCAGCTGAAGATGCCGAAGCTAGTCAAAATCATGACGGTCAAACACAAGTTAAAGTGATTTTAGATGATGAAGAATTTGAATTTAGCATGCCTAAAGACCAAAAAATTCTTGATGCGATTTTAGAGCAAGACATCGATGCACCTTATTCATGCCAAGGTGGAATTTGCAGTAGTTGTGTTGCAAAAATTACCGAAGGAAAAGCTGAAATGATAAAAAACCAAATACTTACTGATGAAGATACCGCTGAAGGTTTAATTTTAACCTGCCAAGGACTTCCATTAAGTGAAAACCTGACGATTGATTATGACGATGTTTAAACAAAATGCTTAAACACTAGACTTAACAACCATTAATTTAGAAACCAAGAATTATGGCAGGACATAGTAAATGGGCTAATATTAAACATAGAAAAGGCGCCCAAGATAAAAAGCGTGCAAAAGAATTTACAAGAGCAATAAAAGATATTTCGGTTGCTGTAAAAGAAGGTGGCGGCGCAGATCCAGAATCTAATCCTTCGCTTCGTAACGCTATTGCCAACGCAAAAGGCGTAAATATGCCTAAAGACACGATTCAACGTGCCATTAAAAAGGCCTCTGGCGCCGATGCCGAAAATTACGAAACCGTCACTTTTGAAGGTTATGGCCCCAATGGCATCGCTATTTTTGTAGAATGCACAACAGATAATACCAACCGAACGGTAGCTTCAGTACGTTCTATTTTTTCAAAAAACGGCGGAAGTTTAGGTACTAATGGTTCATTAGAGTTTTTATTCGACCATAAAGGCGTATTTACCATTGCCAAACAAAATCTTACACAAGATATTGAAGAATTAGAGCTCGAATTAATTGATGGTGGCGCGACAAGCTTTGAAAATGAAACCGACTTTTTAACAGTTTATACAGACTTTAATGACTTCGGAAAAATGAATCAGAAGCTTGAAGACTTATCAATAGAAACTAAAAATGCTGGTTTACAAAGAATACCACTAAACACGACAGAATTACCAATTGAAGATGCCATCAAAATCATGAACCTTATCGATAAGTTTGAAGATGATGATGATGTTCAAAACGTTTATCATACCCTTGAAATAACCGACGAATTAATTGAAGCTTTAAACAAAGACCAATAGTTTAGTCCTGTTTTAATAATTGCGCTTTATTTTTAAAGGCATCTATACGAATACGCGCTTCGCCAAACAGTTCAATAACACTTTTTCCTGAGGCTGAAATATTTACAAGGTTTTCTACAAAAATAGCTACTTCAGCGTCTTCAGAAGTGTAGAGATCTAAATTCATTATTTTAAATTTTTCAGCATTTACTTTAGAAGAATGATTGGCCGTCAGTTTTGCCTTTTTTGCAAAACCTGATAAGCTTAAATCAGCTTTATCATTTATAGAAAGTGTTAAGCTCTCACTATTTAATTCGATATTGTTATTACTTTTTTTATTCAAATTTAAGATTGCTTTTTGACTTTCAATTTCAAGTTTGCAATTGGTAGACACCTTAAAACCTTCACTATTGTTGTTGTTGAGTGTAAATTCATCGCATTTAATTTGCGTATCTATCGAAGCATCATCATTTAAAGTAAGGTTAAGTTGTGTGGTAGAAACTTTGTCTTTAGCCTTTAAAGTTGCTTCATCATTAAGTACAATTGTTTTTAAGTCGTCAGTGTATCTTACCATAACTTTAAAAGACTTTGAACGTTTTACCTCTTTGCTTACCGAAATATTTAAAACCCTATTAGATAAATCGATTTGAACAGCTGAGTGTAAGTTAGAGTCAGCTTCTAGAGTAACCGATGCTCGTGCTGATTTGATTAATTCGATCTCTAAATTAGAGCCTGCAATTAGGGTTTCTATTGGCTCATCAAAAATTTGCTGTTGTTCTTTAACCTCTCGGTTTCCCACAATTTTAGATTGAGCCTTTAGGCTTGTGGCGCTTGTTAAAAATAATATTAACAAAATTATTGGCATAATAATTGGGTTGCTAGTCATAATATGAAGTTAAAATTAAGGATACAAAACTCTTAAATTTTAGCTTTATAAAGCAACATTTAATAATAAAAATACAAACACATGAAAACAACACTACTTACTTTATGTTTTGTTTTGAGCTTTGGTTTTAGTTTTAGCCAAAGTGATTCGACCTCAACAAAACCAATCGACCTTATTTATTATATTGGTTTTGGTATTCAAAACTCCGATGATTTTAATCTTTCTTCGGCACTTCAAAATGATGAATTCCCAGAAATTAGAACAACCGATTTTGAGATGTCACTAGGTTTTACCGTGCAAACACCTAAAAGCATGTACAGTTTAGAATGGGCTAATTCAGGATCTGAAGATGATCAAAACGGTTATAATTATGAATTATCTCGTAATATAATAGGTTTAGGTTATCAATATAATTTATTTAAAATTAACCAACATAAATTTAATCTCGGTGCCCGAATTAATTACACTTTTATTGAAAATGAGCTTTATAACACTAACAGCGAAGCCGATTTAGCCAACCCGTCTAATTTAGGCGAGCTTACCAAAATAGATTTAAACAATTGGTATTTAGGACCAGTGATGAGTTTTCAATTTAACGACAAAGACTTAGAACCTTGGTTAAGATTACAAGTAAGCTACGACTTCAATTTATCTCAAAACTCATGGGATTCTGACTACACTCAATTAATAAACACAATTGAAGAAGACCAGCACATGTTTAGATTTCAAGCTATATTTCCATTTTAAAGCTTGCAAAAACTGAAGTTACCATTCTAAAGAAGAAGCAATAGCGGCTCGGGTTTCAGCCTTGAGCCGTTTTTTATGTTCTACTGTTAAGCTTAAACCTTGGGTTGAAATAAACGGATGAATAACAGCTCTTAAAATACCTGGCGATCCTGTAAAAAACTCATAGCGAAAGCGCTTTTTGTTATCTGTAAAGCTAATAGGTACAATAGGTATTTGGTGCTCGATAGCAAGTCTAAACGCACCATCTTTAAACTCATCTAGCATCATCGTAATATCGTCAGGAACACCGCCTTCAGGAAAAATGCAAATGCTTGTGCCTCGACTTAAACGTCTTTGTGCTTCTACAAAAGCATCACGCCGACTTTGCGGACTTTTACGATCTACTAAAATGCACATTCTTTTATAGAAAAAACCAAATACAGGCAATTTGCTTAACTCTTTTTTTCCGATAAAAACAAACGGCGATTTACTTACATAAAGCATCATCATAATATCAATCATGCTCGTATGATTAGCTGTAAGCATGTAACTTTTGTCTTTTTCAAGTTTTTGTAAGAAACTAATTTTTGGTATAAAGCCCATACCAAACAAAATAATTTTCGCCCAAAATCGGGCAATACGATAAGCATATTTATAATGCTTTTCTTTGGTAGTTGTTGCTAAAAGTGCTGGAAATAAAAGTAAAATAGGAACTATGACTAAGAGATAAAACCACAGTCTCCAAACAATTATAAATGGAATCTTAATAAATCGCATAGCTGCCAAATTTAGTAAACTCTATTGATACTGAAAGCTTTTAATTATCTTTGACGCCTTAAACATTATTAGAAGCATGTCAAGAATATTAACAGGCGTTCAAAGTACTGGCGTCCCACATTTAGGAAATTTATTAGGTGCTATAATACCAGCTATAGAAATGGCTAACCAACCAAATAATGATTCGTTTTTATTTATTGCTAACTTGCATACACTTACACAGATAAAGGATTCTAAAATTTTAAAAGAGAATACTTATGCTACAGCAGCTACTTGGTTAGCGTTTGGCTTAGACGTAAATAAAAGTACCTTTTACAGGCAAAGTGATGTACCTCAAGTAACAGAATTAACTTGGTATTTAAACTGTATGTTTCCATACCAAAGGCTTACGCTAGCGCATTCATTTAAAGATAAAGCTGACCGTCTCGCTGATGTTAACGCCGGCTTATTTACTTATCCGATGCTTATGGCAGCCGATATTTTGCTTTATGACGCTGAAATAATTCCGGTAGGCAAAGACCAATTGCAACATATTGAAATGACGCGAGATGTAGCTGAGCGATTTCATGCTAAATTTGGTGATACCTTTGTGCTACCAAAAGCTCAAATCGCAGAAAACACCAAATATATTCCTGGGACTGATGGCGAAAAAATGAGTAAGTCTAAAGGCAATACCATTAATTTGTTTCAAACAGATAAACAATTACGAAAACAAATTATGAGTATTCAAACCGATAGCACGCCACTTGAAAAACCAAAAAACCCAGAAACTTGTAATGTTTTTCAACTTTTCAAGCTATTAGGTAATGCCAATCAAACTGAAGACTTACGAGCGAAATATTTAGCTGGTAATTTTGGTTACGGTCATGCTAAACAAGCTTTATTTGAGCTGATCGTTGAAAAATATCAAAAGCAACGCCAAGCTTTTACAGATTACATGAATGATAAAGCAGAATTAGACAATCAGCTTGAGATTGGTGCCCAAAAAGCAGCAGATGTGGCTAATGATGTGCTAAATCGCGTGCGAACAAAACTTGGCTATTAAAATGAAGTTGTCTCCTTTAATTCAAGGCTGTATGACTTATGGTCGATGGGGAAAGCAGTTAACGACTCAAGAAATTTCTCAACGCATCGAAGCTAATTTTGAAAACGGTATTACCAGTTTTGACCATGCCGATATTTATGGTGATTATACCACGGAAGCTGATTTTGGAAATGCTTTAAAAGCAAGCAAAATTAATCGAAAAGATATTCAAATTATTTCGAAATGTGGCATACAATTACCGTCTAAAAAGCGCCAAAATCTTTTGAAGCATTACCAGTATAATGCAGATTATATCGTTGTTCAAGCCAAACAAAGTATTACCAATTTAAAGTGTGACTATTTAGATGTTTTTTTATTGCATCGACCGAGTCCGCTTATGCAAAGCGATGAAATTGCTAAAGCTGTAAAGCAACTTCAAAATGAAGGTTTAATTAAACAGTTTGGTGTGTCTAACTTCAGTTTAGCACAAATTGACTATTTAAGCGCTAGTGTTAAAATTGCTTATCACCAAATTCAAATTTCGCTTACACATCTTGATGCCTTAGAGAGTGACCATTTATATGGTTTAGTTCAACGGCAAATTCAGCCTATGGCTTGGCAGCCTTTAGGTGATATTTTTAAATTAAGTACTGACAATCGATTAAAAAAAGTTTTGGCAGAATTAGGTATCAAATATTCAGTCACAGAAGCTCAACTTGCATTATTATTTCTGAACAAACTACCATTTGATATTTTGCCAATTATAGGTACAACATCGATTAATAGAGCAAAGTTATTAGTAGAAACACAGCAGCTTAATCTAGAACGTCAAGACTGGTTTAAACTTTATGAAGCCTCACGTGGCTTTAAAGTAGCTTAGATTTAAGATTAGTTTAAGCTTAAGATTAAAAAACCTCTACTATTTTAGTAGTTAAACTTTAGTTATGGCTAAAAATGTATTAGGTACAGAATTGCAAGCCTGTTCTTTTAACCCCAAAACTGGTGTCTTTAGAGATGGATATTGCAGTTACACTAAGCAAGATCCAGGTTTACATATTGTTGCCGCTCAAGTAACGCAAGGTTTTTTAGAGTGGAATAAAGCGCGAGGTAATGACTTAATTACGCCAAAACCAGAATGGCAATTTACAGGACTTCAAGCTGGAGATTGGTGGTGTATTTGTATGGGTGTTTGGCTAAGAAGTCGTGAAGCAGGTTACCCTTTAAAGTTAAAGCTTGAAGCTTGTCATGAAAAAATGCTTGATTATTTAAGTTTAGAAGAGTTGAAGGCATACGCTTATTAAATACTTAGCTTTAGCTTTAGCAAAACCACTTCTAATTTCAATTATTTGAAATATAAGGTTTGAGTTAAATCATATTGACATAAAATCAACTTTAATCCTATTATTTTAGATGATGCAGAAATCAAACTAAAAAGTAAATCTTTTGATTGTGGCGGCAGAATGATTAACCGTGATTTTAATAAGTTAATGCAATCTGAAGACTACCCTTACATAAGTATTACACTTACCCAAATTAATTTAAAAGAGAACCTGTTTGAAGTTCAAGCTATTATTAAAATAGCACATCAAACTAAGTCTTACTCTTTTAATATTTTACCACAACAGGATAATAATTATCGAGGCTATTTGAAATTAAATATTAATGATTTTGATATGGAAGCACCAAGAAAACTTCTAGGCACCATTCAAGTTGACCCTATAATTAATTATTGAATTTGATTTAAATTTAGAGCTTAAATAAGCTTATAACCAACTATACATTTTTATTACAAATTATTTTTTTAGGTTCGATTTCTCTTAAAAATTTAGCTTAATCTAATAGTTTTTAGAATTTTAATTGTTTTAGTGATATATTGTTGTAATTTACAGTCAAATAATCTACCACAACATTTCTAAAATAGATTTACTCATTATTATGAATTGCTCAAAACAGTTATTTTTCATATTTACCACATTTTTATGTTATCCTATTTTAAGTTTTTCACAAGAATTACCACCGGTTTTAAGTTTCACTACAGAAGACTATAATGCTGATAATCAAAATTGGTCTGTGACCCAAGCAAACAATAAAGATTTGTTTTTTGCAAATAGTAAAGGCCTTTTAAAATTTGATGGTGAGCGTTGGGAGTTACTAGGTTCACCTAATAAAACTATTTTAAGATCTGTTTTTGCAGCAGATAGCTTAATTTATAGCGGTGCTTATATGGATTTTGGTGTATGGAAGAAAAATGGACAGAACAATTACCAATACACTTCATTATCTAAAGATTTAGATTTAATAGAAGATGAACAATTCTGGAAAATAGATCAACTAAATCAATTTATTGCATTTCAGTCCCTACATTCTATTTACCTCTATAATACAACTACTAAATCTTTTGAAGTGATTACCTCTGAATTTGGCATTACAAAAATGATGGTTGTAAATAATATTCTTTATTACCATAAAGTTGATGAAGGTGTTTTTAAACTTATCAATGGTCAAGAAGTTCCAGTTAATACAACTCCATTAATTAAAAAAAGTCTTGTTTTAAATATCTACGATATCGATAATCAACTTTATGCTCAAACTCAGTATAAAGGCATTATTAAGCTAAGTGATAATTCAAATTATCTTCCTCACAATTATCTTGATTTATGGCCTAATATTTCTGTTTACAATAGCATTCAAGTTGATAATGGTGGTATCTATTTAGGAACAATTTCACATGGCTTATTAAAACTCTCTAATCATGAGATTAAATTTCATTTAAATCAAGAAAATAATTTAAATAATAATACAATTTTAAACCTATTTCAAGATGTAGAAGGTAATATTTGGCTTGGCTTAGATAACGGTATTAACTGCGTAAATACAGCATCTAAAATTAGCATTTATAATGATGGGAATGGTGATTTAGGCACAGTTTACACCTCTATTAAAATTAAAGACACTATTTATTTAGGGACTAATCAAGGTTTGTTTTTTCGTGATGAAAAAAGTTCTAAATTTAATTTTATCAAAGGAACTAAAGGTCAAGTCTGGACATTGTTTAATCATGATAATCAGTTATTTTGTGGTCATAATTCAGGTACTTTTTTAATTAATAAAGCTAATGCAAAGCTTCTAAGTAATGCACAAGGCACCTGGTCGTTTAAAGCTATTGATCAAAACACGCTTATATCAGGAAATTACAATGGCCTTCACAAGTATAAAAAATCAGACTCTACTTGGGTTTATGACCAAAAAATCAAGGGCTTTAATATTTCTACCAAATATTTTGAGTTTGTTAATAAAAACGAAATTTTAGTTAACCATGAATACAAAGGGATTTATAAGTTAAAGTTAAATGATTCATTAACTGAAATAACTTCGGTTAAAAAAGATTTTTCTGTACCAAAGGGTTTATATTCTTCTATTATTAAATATCAAAATAAAATTTTATACGCTTACAAAAATGGAATTTTTAGTTATAATCACACTAAAAAGCAATTCCAAAAGGACAGTATTCTTTCTCAATTCTATACCAATAATCAATATACCTCTGGTCGGTTGGTAAAAACAAAAGATGGTAAGATTTGGATTTTTTCTAAATCAGATATAACCTTATTATTGCCAAGTTCGCTAAAAAGTGGCTATACGACTAAAAACATTCCTATTAATAATGAAAGTAGACGTCAAATATCTGGTTATGAAAATGTTAGTTTAGTGGCGCCTGATAGTTATCTGCTAGGCAGTAGTAATGGATACTTAAAACTTAATCTTAGTGATTTTGAGCGACCAAAAGCTGAAGTAAACTTGAGCAAAATTGTAGTATCTTCTAAAAACAAGGACACATCATTTGTAGCAACTGCTAGTAGTAACATCTTTAAAAATAAGCATAATGATGTTGCGTTTTTTTTTACTGCCTATAATTATCAGTCAGTCTTTAAAAGTGAATACCAGTACAAGTTAGATAACTATAGTAATAAATGGAGTGAATGGCAACCTGATGGTCAAGTCAACTTTAAAAACTTACCTTACGGTAAGTACACATTTAAATTGAGATCTAGAATTGGAAAAGGAAACCTAAGCGATGTGGTCAGCTATAAGTTTGAGATTAAAAAACCCTTCTATCTAACAAATAAAATGATGATTTTATATGCTTTCGTATTGATAGGCATGGGCTTTTTTATTAATTTTCTATATAAACTCTATTATAAAAAGCAAAAAAGGCAACTACAAGATAAGCTTAAAAACGATCTCGAATTAAAAGAGCTTGAGTCACAACGAAAAATTATGCGTATAAAAAACGAAAAACTTGAGCAGGATATTGATAATAAAAATAGAGAGTTAGCTATTTCGACAATGAGTTTAATAAAGAAAAATGAATTTTTAGCTTCAATTAAAAAAGACCTAAAAGAGGTTAAAGCTAATAAGGGAAAGCAGCTAGATCATGTTCTTAAAACAATTAATAAGAATTTGAACAATTCCGATGATTGGAGTTTTTTTGAAGAAGCTTTTAACAATGCTGATAAAGATTTTCTCAAGAAAATCAAGTCTAAGCATCCTTCTTTAACACCAAACGATTTAAGGCTTTGCGCATACTTACGCTTAAACTTATCTTCTAAAGAAATTGCACCGCTCTTTAATATTTCAACTAGAAGTGTAGAAGTAAAACGATACCGATTACGAAAAAAAATGGATTTAGATAGAAACGCTAGTTTAACTAACTATATTTTAGAACTTTAATTATTTAGTAAACAGAATAATTTTTAAAAGCAGTACGATCAATTTTAAACCTCTAAGTTAAAGAGCCAAACACTTTTATTAGAAAAACTGATGTTTAAAATAAATCACCTTTTTGTAAAGTTAATACATCTAAAATCTAATTTAAATCTAGAACAGATGATGTGACCAACCAATTACCTAATTAGTCACAGCTTAAGTTTCTTCCGTAAATATTCTAAAATCTCTATTAGCTAAATCTATACGAAAACGATTGCGTAGCTAGGCTGTTTTCCTTTCAATCGAAATGTAAAAGCAATAAATATCACCTTTACAAATCATATTTGAAACTATACATTACCTATACAAACCCTATAATTTGTTTATAAATTTAAAAATGTAATAATAATGGATATTTCTTATAATCAAGCTTTACACTGTTTTTTTAAAGATATGTCAATAATTATGTTTTTATATTGCGATGTATATTTTTTGTAGTGTAATATTTTAAGAATAATTGAACTAAATCCTTTAAGTTTGATTTCTATGAATTTCTTAAATTCTTTAACATGAAAAAATTTGCATTCTTTTTTGCCTGTTTACTATTCTCAACATTAAGTTTTTCCCAAGGCCATAATGTCGAAATAATTTCAAATAATCAAGGCATGAAATTGAAAGTCGACGGTAAAGACTTTATTATTAATGGTATGAACTGGGATTACTTTCCAAGAGGAACGAATTTCAATTACAGTCTTTGGAATCAATCAGACGAGTTAATCAAAGCTGCACTTGATTCAGAAATGGGTCTACTTAAAAATATGGGTGTTAATACCATAAGATTGTACACAGGAATCCAACCAAAATGGATAACCTACATTTATGAAAATTACGGCATCTATACCATGTTAAACCACTCTTTTGGTAGGTATGGTCTTACAATTGATGGCGTTTGGACGCCAGTTACTAAATATGATGATGCAGCAACAGAAAAGTTACTACTTTCAGAGGTAGAGCAGTTAGCTTCGCAATATAAAAATACACCTGGTTTACTTCTTTTTCTTCTCGGTAATGAAAATAACTACGGTTTATTCTGGGCAGGAGCTGAAACTGAAGATTTTCCAGATGAAGAAGATCAAAAGAGAGCAGTAGGTGAAAATAGAGGTCGCCCAATGTACAAGCTTATGAATGAAGCTGCTGTGAGAATGAAGCAGATTAATGATAAGCTACCTGTTGCTATTTGTAATGGTGACTTGCTTTTTCTTGATATCATAGCAGAGGAATGTCCTGATGTAGATATTTACGGAACAAATATGTACAGAGGCGCTTCTTTTGGTGATGCCTTTGAAAGAGTTAAGAATGAATATGGCAAACCTATTCTTTTCACAGAATTCGGAGCTGATGCTTTTAATGCCATAGAAAATCAAGAAGATCAAAAATCCCAAGCCTACTATATGGTAGAGAATTGGGAAGAAATTTATAAAAACGCTGCAGGTCTCGGTTTAGCCGAAAACTCAATTGGCGGTTTTACATTCCAGTTTAGCGACGGTTGGTGGAAATACGGGCAAACTGATAATCTAGATGTACATGATAGCAACGCGTCATGGTCTAATGGTGGTTATGAAAGAGATCATGTTGAAGGCCAGAATAATATGAATGAAGAGTGGTTTGGCGTCTGTGCAAAAGGACCAACTAATGCACGAGGTTTATACGATCTTTACCCAAGAGCTGCTTACTATGCACTTAAAGAAGCGCATAAAGTCAATCCTTATGAAGAAGGCGTTAACCTCAACTTTGTTGATAACTATTTTAATAATATTCAATTAATGGAAGCTGTTTTAAAAGCACGAGGTGATAAGGCTGCACTTGGTGGTGGAAGCTCTGAAAAAATAAGTATTAGTAGATTATCAGCTCAATTTACAACTTTTAACACAGGTGGAAGTTTAATTACAACACCAGATAACCCAGATCCGGATAGTAATGCCTACCCAAATCAACTTGGCTTTGACCATATGCAATCTTATTTTGTTGGAATTGAAGGCAGACCAGCACCTAACATGAGAGCTAATGTCGACTTTAATATTGTTGGTCGTATAGCTCAAAATCCAATCGATGAAATATTTTATGAAAATAGAACCAGACCAATTACGGTGGCATCACCTGATGGTGAAACCGTTATTAATGATAATAATCGCGTTGCTGTTTATCAAGCAGAATACGAGTGGAAAGCCAAACATTTCGATTTAAGAGGTTTTTACAGAACTGGCCACTATCATTGGGGTTACGAGGGTGATTTCTTCGGCTTATACCCTGAGGCCAACTATGGCCCTAACTTAGATATTTATGGTGGTGAAATTTCAGGTTTCGAAGTTGATGGAAAAGGCGTGGCTAAAGGTTTTAAAGCTGCTTTTGGACCTCAACTTTGGTGGGGAGCTAACCCTACTGCGCTTTTTAAATATTCAACAAACATCGCTAAATGGGATGTCACAGGTATTTATCATAGAGATATTGAAACCGATTTAGAGTTTGATGAAAATGGAAGACGTGTCTTAGACCTTAATCAAGTTCGAAGTGGTGTGATTCCGCCATGGCCAACCGAAAGAGCTGCAATTGCTTTAGAAAGAGATTTTGGAAAGTTTGGTTTAACCTTAGGTGGTGTTTGGAGTGGAAGTCCGCTAAACGGGAGCTCGTATCAAGATGTAAGAGGAACTCCTGGAAACTATACTGTTCTTGTTGATAAAATAAAACCCGAAGATAATTGGGGTGGTAAAGCTAAAATCACTTATGAAGGCGGTAAATTTAATTGGTATGCCCAAGGTGCAGTTATGGGACTTATTGCTAATACTGGAGCAGATCAAACACAAACATTTACAGGTTGGCGATTAAAAGATTCCGGAAGCGGTAACCAATCTAATTTCTTGTCAGGTTTTACTTACAATATTGGTAAATGGCAAATCGCACCTAATTTTTTATGGCAAAAGCCTTTAGTGGGTCCAATGCCTAGAGGTATTGATGCTCCTGGACGATTAAGAAATATTATTGATGACCCATTCGCGGTAAGAAGCAATCGTGAAACTACAGCTGGTGAGTTGTTACTAACTTTTGACCCAACACCAGGAACATGGATGTATGAGTGGAATAACGATAGAGCAGAAGACGCTACTTTTGCTATGAGTGCAGGTTTTGTCTATCGTCATCATCCTACCGCAATGGATGGTCACATTGGTTTTTTAGCCGATCGTACATTTTTTGCTTTTCCTGATTCTGCACCAGCAGAAGATTTATGGGAAGCACATACCAGAATGGTGTCTAAATTAACACCTGACTTAGGTTTTATAGGAAACTTCTATTATGGTAATGGCCAAGCCAATGGTGACGACCCTAGATTAATAAAGCGCTTTGGTGGTGATATTAGAATGATTTATAAAAAAGTAAAAGCACAAGCTATGGTAAAAGTTAACGATTGGGGACCATTTGACTATCATAGAGACTTCAACCTAACTTTTCCACTTCAGCTTATGCTAGATGTTTCAACCACGCTAGCAAAACCAGATTGGTTTATGCTTCCTAGTACTAAAATTGGTATCAGAGGAACTTGGCGTTCACTTGACCAAAATTCACCTAGGTATGCTCCTGCAACACCACCAGAAAACGTATTCCCACCACAGCCAGTACTTAGCGCAGTTGGCTTTCCTAATGGTTCAGAATGGGAAATTAGAACATACATTCATATTAATATCGGAAAATAATTTATTATGAAATTTAATTATAAAAATTCAATAAAAAATATAGGGCTATTAACTGTAGCTGTTTTAAGCAGTCTTAGCTGTGAAAGAGATATATCTGATGATGCAGTACTAGCAGAATTCCCAAGTACCGCTGATATTTTTACAGATAATCCTGTTAATATGGGAAGTGACTTTTATTTTCCTTATGCTGATGCTTTTCCAGAAGCATGGTCTGTTGATGAAGAAGAAAGTTATCAAGGCTCTGCCTCTATGCGAATTGATGTTCCAAATGCAGATAACCCTGTAAGCGGTTATGCAGGTGGAATTTTAAGGATTGATGGTGCTGGAAGAAATTTAACCGATTACGATGCCTTAACTTTTTGGGCAAAAGCATCTGAAGGCGTTAAAATTGATGAACTTGGTTTTGGTGAAGATTTTGACCAAAATAAGTTTGTGGCTTCTATAACCAATGTTAGTTTAACAACTGCTTGGAAAAAATTTATTATTCCAATTCCTAATGCCTCAGTTTTAAAACAAGAAAGAGGTATGCTTAGGTTTGTTGCTACACCTAAACAAATTGTAGATAATCCTGATGGTATATTAAATGGTTATGGTTATGCTTTTTGGATTGATGAACTGAGATTTGAAAAGCTGGGAACACTCGCACAACCAAGACCAAAAATCCAAAACGGAGAAGATGCAGTAGCCCAAACTTTTATTGGTGGTAATTTAACAGTGAATGGTTTAACACAAACCTTAAACTCACCAAGTGGCGATATAACAGTTACTGCAGCACCTGCATATTTCGAGTTTGAGTCATCAAATACAAATGTCGCTACGGTAAATGAAAATGGAGAAGTTAATATCGTTGGTTCTGGAACAGCAGTTATTACTGCAAGCCTTAATGGTATAGATGCAGAAGGCTCTTTAACAGTAGAATCTTTAGGAAGCTATACGCCAGCGCCAATACCAACGCGTGACCCTGAAAGTGTTATCTCTATTTTTAGTGAGGCTTATGAAAATAGACCAGTTGATTTTTATAACGGATTTTATCAGCCTTTTCAAACCACAACATCATCAGATTTTATTGTAAATGGTGATCGTGTTTTATATTATCTAAATTTCAATTTTGTTGGAATAGAATTCAATCAAAATGTACCGACAATTAATGGCAAATTAGCAACAGATTTACATTTTGATATTTTTATTCCAAATGAACCGCCATCAAATACGGCCTTAAGAATAGATTTAGTAGACTTTGGCGCTGATGCGTCTTTTGCAGGAGGTGATGATACAACCATATCTCAGGGCTTTACACAAGGCTTAGTTGCAGGTGAGTGGATTTCCATAGATATGGATATTACAGGTTTAAACCCTAAAACGAATTTAGGTCAAATTATTTTAGCTGATTTCAACGGAATTACACCGCCAGAAGAATTCTACGTAGATAACATTTACTTTTACAGAGAAGATGGCGAAAATATTACACCAGAAACAGTAGCACTTCCACTTGATTTTGAATTATCAAACCCAGCAAATTATAGTTTCACTGGTTTTGAAGGCGCTGTAACTTCTATTGAAGATAATCCATTTACAAATGGCATCAATACTTCACCAACAGTTATGCAGTCTGTTAAAACAAATGGCGCTCAATTTTTTGCAGGTACTAGCATAGATCTCGATCAAGCCATAGATTTTACATCAATTCAAACCTTAAAAATGAAAGTGTATTCACCTAAAGCTAATATTCCTGTAAGATTAGCGCTTGAAACTGCTGGCGGAGGAAATCAAGTTTTTGTTGATGTAAACACAACAACTTCAAATGAATGGGAAGAACTTGAATTCGATTTCAGTAATGTATTAAATACCTCTCTGGATTATCAACGCATTGTTGCCTTCTTCGAATTTATTGAAGGTACATCAGGAGATGGAAGCACTTATTATTTAGATGATATTCAATTAACTAATTAAAAATTAAAATCATGAAACGATATAAATCAATTGACATAATTCTATTTTCTGTATTGATTGCTTTCAGCTTTTACAGCTGCGAGACTGACGATGTACAGACGGTTACAACTTTTAATAATTTAGTATTAGAAGATGAATTTGATGGGAATGAATTAAACACTAGTTTATGGTCTTATGAAATTGGTACAGGGCAAAATGGTTGGGGAAATAATGAACTACAATATTACACCGATCGGCCTGAAAATGTAAAAGTTGAAGACGGAAAATTAACCATAACGGCTCGCAAAGAAGCCTACGAAGGTTCAGGATATACTTCTGGGCGCATTATTACAAAAGTTAATTTTGAGAAAACATACGGTCGGTTTGAAGCGCGTATGAAATTACCTTGGGGACAAGGCTTATGGCCAGCGTTTTGGCTTTTAGGAGCTGATATAGATCAAGTCGGTTGGCCGCAAACGGGCGAAATTGATATTATGGAGTATCGCGGTCAAGACCCAACGATTATTCATGGCAGTGTTCATGGTCCTGGCTACTCAGCTGGAGAAGCCATCACAAAAACTTACGACTTGGTAAATTCTAGATTTGATACAGATTATCACATTTTCGGGATTGAATGGGGACCAAATTACATCAATTTCTATGTTGATGATGTACTATATAATCAAATTACACCAGCTGATGTCCCAGGTGAGTGGGTTTATGATAAACCGTTTTTTATTTTAATCAACATGGCTGTTGGCGGAACTTTTGTCGGTTCACCTAATGAAAATACGGTTTTCCCTCAAACACTAGAAGTTGATTACGTAAGAGTTTATCAAGAGTAAGATTCAAATTAAGGCTAAAAAAGCGGTAACCTGAAATCTTACCGCTTTTTACTAATAAGGCCAAAAATAAAGAAACAAACTATATACAAATGATTCAAGACAAGATACTAGACAATAAAATGTCTAAAACTAGTGATTTAGAACAAGTAAGGTTAAATGGCGAAAAATTTTTAAAAATTACAAATATCGATGCCATGCGACCATTTTTTATGAGCATTGTAAGCGACTCTAATCACTGGATGTTTATTTCAAGTAATGGCGGTTTAACAGCTGGAAGACGCAATTCAGAATATGCACTTTTTCCCTATTATACCGACGATAAGGTTACAGAATCTGCCCATTATACAGGAAGTAAATCTATTTTTAAAGTTTTCCTAAATGATGATATACATTTTTGGGAACCTTTTTCGAACCGTTTTGTAGAGCAATACAAAATTACTCGAAACATATATAAAAACATCTACGGTGATAAACTGGTCTTTGAAGAAATTAATCATAGCTTAAACTTAAGCTATTCTTATCGTTGGTCTACGAGTGATCAGTTTGGTTTTGTAAAACAAGTCGAAATTAAAAATCTAAATCAAAACCTTATAAAAATTGAAGTTTTAGATGGTCTGCAAAATGTATTACCAGCTGGCGTAGTTCCAGATTTACAAACCCAAAGTAGTAACTTAGTTGATGCTTATAAACGTAGTGAACTTGATACAGCTAACGGTTTAGGAATTTTTGCACTCAGTGCGGTTCCGGTAGATAAAGCTGAACCAAGCGAAGCTTTAAAAGCCAATGTAGTATGGTCTTTAGGCATAGAAAACCCAACCTACTTACTTTCATCCCTACAGCTTGAAAACTTTAGAGCAGGTCAACAAATCTCACAAGAAACAGACGTAAAAGCTGAAAAAGGCGCATTTTTTGTTAACAAAACAATTCAATTAGAAGCACAAGAACAAACATCGTGGTTTATTGTAGCCGATGTTAATTATAACCATTCTGCCGTGGTTAAGCTACAACAAGACCTACAACAAGCTAATTTAGCTGAAATAATTCAGAATGATATAGAATTAGGTACTGAAAAATTAATGCAACTTAATGGTGCTGCTGATGGTTTGCAAAGGTCTAACGATAATTTAAGAGATATTCGGCATTATTCTAATACCATGTTCAATATTATGCGTGGTGGTATTTTCGATAACAATTATCAGATAGAAAGTCAAGATTTTAAAAATTATCTAAATAAAGCCAATAAACCATTAGCTCAAACCCATAAAAATGAACTCAATACACTTCCTAAGGTATTTAACTTAAGTGATTTAAAAGCATTAGCTGAAAAAATAAATGACGCAGATTTTTCTCGCCTTTCAACAGAATATTTACCACTTAAATTTAGCCGTAGACATGGTGACCCAAGCCGACCTTGGAATCAATTCTCTATTAATACCAAAGACGATCAAGGCCGTAAAATTTTAGATTATGAAGGGAATTGGCGCGATATTTTTCAAAACTGGGAAAGCTTAGCCTATTCTTATCCAGAGTTTATTGAAAGTATGATTTATAAATTTTTAAATGCAACAACTTTTGATGGCTACAACCCGTATCGAGTCACTAAAGACGGTTTTGATTGGGAAACTATAGAACCAGATGATCCATGGTCATATATTGGTTACTGGGGTGATCATCAAATCATCTACTTGTTGAAGTTTTTAGAATTTTTTAAAGATTATAAGCCCAATAGTTTATCTAGATTATTCAAAAAGTCTCAGTTTGTATATGCCAATGTACCTTACAAAATTAAATCTTATGAAGATATTTTGAATGACCCGAAAGATACCATAGAATTTAATCATGAATCGGATACTAAAATTAGAAATAAACGCAAAAAAATAGGGGCTGATGGTGCTTTACTTGAAACTAAAAATGGTGAGATTATTCATGTAAACTTCATAGAGAAAATTTTAGCTACGACCTTAGCAAAACTTTCAAACTTTATTCCTGAAGCAGGTATTTGGATGAATACTCAGCGACCAGAATGGAACGATGCCAATAACGCTTTAGTAGGTAATGGCGTTTCTATGGTAACTTTATCTTATCTCAGGCGTTTTTTAGCTTTCTTTAAGTCTATAACTGAAGCAGTTGATGCGTCTGAAAACTACGAGATTTCAGAAGAATTGGCACAATTGTTTTCTAAAATGCAAGCCACTTTTAGTCAATATCAATATTTAACTGAAGGTAAATTCTCAGATGTTCAACGAAAAGAAGTTTTAGACGAACTTGGTAAAGCTGCCAGTACATACAGGTTAAAAGTATATAATTCTGGATTATCTGGTCATAAAACAAAAGTATCTGCTGAGGCAATTAACCAATTTTTGAGTACAAGCCTTAAATACATAGAACAGGCAATAGAGGTTAATAAACGCACAGATAACCTGTATCATGCATACAATTTAATGACCGTAGATAACAACAAAATTTCTATCGATTACCTATCTGAAATGCTTGAAGGTCAAGTTGCGGTATTAAGTTCTGGCTATTTAAATGCAAAGCAGTCGCTTGCACTATTAGATGCGCTTAAAAACAGCGATTTGTTTAGGCAAGACCAGTACAGTTATTTACTCTATCCAAACAAAGCATTAAAAGGGTTTTTAGACCGTAATAATGTTCCAGAAACTTCAGTTAATTCTTCTGTATTACTTCAGCAACTAGTAAAAGATGGACATAAAGAAATTATTGAAAAAGATATTAAAGGTAATTATCATTTCAATGCAAATTTCAATAATTCTAAAAAATTAAAAGAAGCTTTACTTTCTCTAGAAGGTGAAACTTATTCTTCTTTAGCTCAGCAAGAAAAAGATCACATTCTTAAAATTTATGAAGAAGTTTTTAACCATAAAGCTTTTACTGGGCGTTCAGGAACATTTTACGGTTACGAAGGTTTAGGGTCAATCTATTGGCATATGGTTTCAAAATTACAATTGGCGGTTTTAGAAACTTGTTTGCAAGCTATAGAAGCTCATGAATCTGCTGAAACAGTTGGGCGTCTACTAGAACATTATTACGAAATTAACGAAGGTATTGGTGTTCATAAATCTCCAAAACTATATGGCGCTTTCCCAACAGATCCCTATTCGCATACACCTTTAGGAAAAGGTGCGCAACAACCAGGTATGACAGGTCAAGTAAAAGAAGATATTTTAAGCCGATTTGGTGAACTAGGTGTACGAATTATTAAAGGAAAGCTTCAGTTTAAACCCCATTTATTAAGAAAATCTGAGTTTTTAGACGAAACGCATATTTTCAGATATGTAGATGTCAAGAATCAAAAACATCAAATTCAGTTAGATAAAAACACACTAGGATTTACACTCTGCCAAGTTCCGATTATTTATAGCATTTCAACTCAAAACAAAATAAAAGTCGAAATAAGTGATGCCGATTCACTTCAAATTGAAGGTCTAGAGTTAACAAAGGCTTTAGCTGAAGATGTTTTTAGTAGATCTGGAAAAATCAAAGCTATTCACGTTAGCCTTAAAGAGTCTATTCTAAAATAAAACGTCATGAAGCCACTAGCATATATTTTTTTAATAATCAGCCTTCAGTTATTGGCTTCATGTCAACCATCTCAAAAAGAGAATAAAGCAATGCAAAACAACCATAATTTAACCGCTAAAGAAATACTTAGTAAGCCAGAATATTTAGCCATTTCTTATGGAGGTTACCGTTCAAAAACACGTAACAACCAACCTACTTTAAATCAGCTTAAAGACGATTTAAAAATTATGCACGCCTTGGGAATTCGTATTTTAAGAACGTACAATGTACGTTTACCTCATGCCGCCAATGTTTTAAAAGCTATTCATGAATTAAAACAAAACAATCCTGATTTTGAAATGTATGTCATGTTAGGTGCTTGGGTAGATTGTAAAAATGCGTGGACAGAATTACCCTTAAACCATAATGAGGAAAGCGAGTATAACGAAGCAGAAATTAATCGCGCTGTAGAGTTAGCTAATACCTATCCAGATATTGTAAAAATAATAGCAGTTGGTAACGAAGCCATGGTAAAATGGGCTACAGCTTATTTCGTGCAACCTCATATTATTTTAAAATGGGTTAAGTACTTACAAGAATTAAAACAAAGTGGAGAACTAAATAAAAATCTCTGGATAACCAGTTCAGATAACTTTGCTTCTTGGGGTGGTGGCGAAAGCCAATACCATACACCTGAATTAAATGAATTGATTAAAAGTGTAGACTACTTGTCAGTACATACTTACCCAATGCATGATACCCATTACAATCCTGTTTTTTGGGGCGTTTTGCCAAAAGAACAACAACTAAGTAATACAGAAAAGTTAGATAAAGTGATGAACCGCTCTTTAAGCTATGCCATATCTCAGTATGACAGTGTTGTAAGTTATATGAAAAGTCTAGATATTAAAAAACCTGTTCACATTGGTGAAACAGGTTGGGCAAGCGTATCAAGCGGATTTTATGGCGAACATGGCTCAAAAGCTACAGACGAGTATAAACAAGCCTTGTATTATCATAAGATGAGAGAATGGGCAACTCAAAATAAAATAAAGTGTTTTTACTTTGAAGCATTCGATGAACCTTGGAAAGATGCTCATAACCCCAAAGGCTCTGAAAACTTTTTTGGTTTGTTTACCGTTGATGGAAAGGCCAAATATGCACTTTGGGATGAGGTTGACCGAAACACATTTAAAGGCTTAACCCGAGACGGAAACCCAATAGAAAAGACCTATAAAGGTGAAAAGACTGATCTTCTTCTGGATGTTTTAGTACCACCAGTTAAAAATGAAATTAATCTCAATCATTAACAACAACCATGAAACATAAACCTTATGAGACGATTCATAATCTTAAATCTATTTATACTAATGTTTGCTAGTTCCTGCAAAGAAACGGGTAACAATACCCCAACAGATTTAAATGTTGAGGTTTTTGAAACATCTAGAAGTGGTCATCAACTTACTAAAATCGACTCTTTTAATACGGTCGAAACAAAAACGCACATTACTTTAAATCCACAAAAAACCTTTCAAACATTTACGGGATTTGGTGGTGCTTTTACAGAGTCTTCAGCTTACTTACTTAATCAATTAAGTCCTGAAAACAGAAAAAAAATTATTGATGCTTATTTCGCTGATAGCGGTGCAAAATATTCATTAATGAGAACACACATGAACTCATGTGATTTTTCGTTAAGCCAATATTCTTATGCACCAGTAGAAGGCGACAAAAATTTAAAGCATTTTTCTATTAAAGAAGATCAGCCCGATTTAATACCTATGATTAAAGATGCAATGGCAGCATCTAAAGAGGGTTTTAAATTATTTGCATCACCCTGGACAGCGCCACCGTGGATGAAAACAAATAACGACTGGGTTGGCGGTAAATTAAAACCCGAGTATTATGATACTTGGGCACTTTTCTTTTCAAAATATGTTGATGCCTACAAAGCTGAGGGAATAAATCTTTGGGGCTTTACCGTTGAAAATGAACCTCATGGAAACGGGAATAATTGGGAAAGCATGCATTACACACCTGAAGAAATGACCAAGTTTGTAAGAGATCACTTAGGGCCAAAACTTGAAGAAGACGAAAAAGGATATTTGAAAATTTTAGGTTATGACCAAAACAGAGCTGGCTTAAAAGAATGGGTAGACGTCATGTATAAAAATGAAGCTAATGCAAAATATTTTGATGGAACAGCAGTACATTGGTATGAAAGTACCTATAAAATTTTTGCAGAAGATTTACAATATGCACACAAAAAAGCACCCGATAAGTACTTAATTGAAACAGAAGCTTGTGTAGACGCACAAGTTCCCGTTTGGCAAGAAGATGATTGGTATTGGAGAAAAGAAGCCACCGATTGGGGTTGGGATTGGGCACCCGAAGAACAAAAATACTTACATCCTAAATATAGACCTGTTTACCGTTATGCTAGAGATATTATTGGTTGTATGAATAATTGGGTAGATGGTTGGGTGGATTGGAATATGGTACTTGATCGGCAAGGTGGCCCAAATTGGTTTAAAAACTGGTGTGTTGCACCTGTAATTGTAGACCCAGACCAAGATGAAGTATATTTTACACCGCTTTATTACACCATGTCTCACTTTAGTAGATATGTTCGTCCAGGTGCCAAACGCATCGATTTTGAATCAACTGATAAAGATTTACAAGTTACAGCCGCTACAAATCCAGACGCTAATCATGTAGTAATTGTATTTAACCCTTCTGAAAAGGAAAAAGTATTTAAACTTCAACTAGGTGAGTTAACAAAAACAATTTCTATTAATCCACAGGCTATTCAAACAATAAAAATTATTAACTAAAAGAGTAAACCATGTCTGATAACATTACACCTGTAGAAGCAAAAGTACCTGTAGGACAAAAGGCAGCCTTTGGTGCAGGACATTTTATTTTAAATGTATTGCCAGGTACTCTAGGTGTTTTTATTCAGTTTTTTTTACTAACAGCTTGGGGAGTTGATCCTTTATGGGCTGGATTATTAGGTGGTTTACCTAGAGTTTTTGATGCCATTACAGATCCCATAATGGGCTTTATTACAGATAATACAAAGTCTAGATGGGGAAGACGAAGACCTTATATATTTTTTGGTTCAATTTTAAGTGGAATTTTATTTTTCTTGATGTGGCAGTTAGACGATAATGCTTCAGAGTCTTATATTATATGGCACGTCATGATTTTACAACTGCTTTTTTTGATTGGTAATACCATGTTCGCTACACCTTTAGTTGGTTTGGGTTATGAAATGACACCAGATTATCATGAACGAACAAGATTAATGGCTTTTTCTAATACTATGGGGCAAATTGCATGGATGATTGTCCCTTGGCTTTATGTTATTATTCCTGATACAGAAACTTTTAGTACTAAACCTGAAGGCGTAAGAACTATGGCGCTAATAGTAGGTAGCATGACGGTCATTTTTGGTATTTTGCCATCGTTGTTTTGTAAAGGTATGGATGCTGGCCAAATGGAAGACCGCGAGCGAATTAGCTTTAAAACATTAGCAAAAAACTTAAAAAAGCTTTGGGAAGGCATTCTACAAGTTTCAAAAAATAAGCCATTTATGAAACTTTGCGGCGCTACTTTTTTGGTTTTTAATGGTTTTCAATTGGTGGCTGCTTTCGGTGTATTTATCATTGTATTTTATATGTATAATGGTAGCTATGATATGGCAGGAACTTGGCCAGCTTGGTTTAACACAATTAATGCCATTATAACAGCATTTATTGTTATTCCTATCATTTCTAAAATCGCTACTAAAATCGGTAAGCGTAATGCCTTTTTGCTATCAACTTTTTTGTCAATAGTAGGTTATGTCCTTAAATGGTGGGGATTTGATGTAGAATTGAATGAACAATTTAATCAAACAGCTTTAGGTCAATCATTAACAGAAGGACTAGGTGCCGTCTTTAATTTTTTAAATCCTTATTTAGAGCGTATCGGCGCTAGCTGGTTTACGATTAATGTTGAGGATGGTGTGCCATGGCTTATCTTTTTACCAATTCCTCTGTTTGCCTTTGGTATGGGTGGTTTATTTACCTTGATGATGTCTATGACGGCTGATGTTTGCGACTTAGATGAATTAGAAAATGGCTTACCCCGAAAAGAAGGAACTTTTGGAGCCATTTATTGGCTAATGGTTAAGTTAGGCCAATCTATAGCATTAGTTTTAAGTGGTGTGATTTTAAGTATTGTTGGTTTTGTTCCTGATGCAGATGTACAAACAATTGAAACTATGACCAACCTGAGAATTGCAGATATCATTGTCCCAGCTGGTACAGCAGCAATCGCATTTATGGTGATGTGGCGCTACAATTTAGACGAAAATCGTGTGAACGAAATTGGCAAAGAGTTAAAACGAAGAAAAGTAAAACCTAAAGCTTTATCATCAAGTGCTTATTTGGCTCATAAAAACTTTTCATTCGAATCACTCAACCTTCAGCCTGAACGAGAATATGATTTAGACTATTCCCAAAAATCGTCTAGTGAAATTAAAACATTATTTGCTGCCACATTAAAACAAGGGCTACACGGTATTTGTTTTAGCCCCTATGAAGAAGGCCAAGATTTAACAGATCATCTTACAGAAGAACAAGTATCTAGAAGGATGCGAATTATTAAACCCTATACCAAATGGGTACGTTCGTTCTCTTGCACAAAAGGCAATGAATATATACCACAGTTTGCCAAAAAGAATAATCTGCAAACTGTTGTAGGTGCCTGGATCAGTTATGATAAGCAAAATAATGAAGTTGAGATTAAAAAATTAGTCTCCTTGGCTAAAGCTGGTATGGTAGATATTGCTGTTGTCGGTAACGAAGTTTTACTTCGTAGCGAGTTGTCTGTTGAAGAAGTTATTGCTTACCTTAAGCGGGTAAAAAGTTTAATTCCAAAAGATATTCCTGTAGCTTACGTCGACTCCTACTATATTTTCGACCAATATCCTAGCTTAATGGAGGCAACAGATGTAATTTTAATTAATTGTTATCCGTTTTGGGAAGGTGCAGACATTAATGTTTCAACTGCTTACTTGAGATACATGTATAGATTAATTGAGGTAAGAGCAAAAGGCAAACCTGTTATTGTTTCAGAAACAGGATGGCCTAGTGATGGCGAGTGTACAGAAAATGCTGTACCGTCAAAAGTTAATGCGATGAAATATTTTATCAATGTTCAAAATTGGTCAAGTAAAGAAGATATCCCAATGTTCTACTTCTCATCATTTGACGAATCATGGAAAATTCATCATGAAGGCGATGTGGGCCAACGTTGGGGTATTTGGAACGAAAAAGAAAAATTAAAATTTAAGTAAACCATGTCGTATAGAAAAGATCAACTGTTAACACCAAAGCAAGAGGCTTTTTTAGCTTCTATTCAGCAACAAAGCTTTATCCCAGAAAATAGTGATATTGAAGATTTACAAGCAATCTTTAAAAATTTACTTTCTAAAGGTTTACACGGAATTTGTTTTAGCATGTATGAAGATGGCCAAGAGCCAGGCGACCATATTACCCTAGAACAAGTAAGAAGACGTATGAAAATCCTCAAGCCTTATACAAAGTGGGTGCGCTCTTTTTCATGTATTGAAGGAAACGAGTTTGTGCCTCAGGCCGCTAAAGAAGAAGGTATAAAAACACTTGTAGGCGCTTGGATTGGAGATGACCCCAAAAAAAATAGACAAGAATTAGATGCCCTGATAGAACTAGCTAATAAAGGTTTGGTTGATATTGCGGCAGTAGGTAACGAAGTGCTTTACAGAAATGACATCCCTTTAGAAGAATTGAAAACTTATATTCGTGAAGTTCGTGCTGCTATTCCTAAAGATATTCCAGTAGGCTATGTAGACGCTTATTACGAGTTTACGGTACATCCTGACTTAACTGAATTATGCGATGTAATTTTAGCCAACTGTTACCCGTTTTGGGAAAGTTGCCATATTGACTATGCTTTAACACATATGCAGCAAATGTTTGGTCAGGCCTTAGGAGCCGCAAAAGGTAAAAAGGTTATTATCACAGAAACCGGATGGCCAAGTAAGGGTGAAAGTTTAGGAAGTGCGCAGCCTTCGGATATTAATTTTTTAAAATACTTTATCAATACTCAAAATTGGTGTCAACAAGCTGGTGTAGAAAGTTTTTACTTTTCATCTTTTGATGAATCTTGGAAAGTTGGAGACGAAGGTGAAGTTGGTGCCTATTGGGGTATTTGGGATAAAAATGAGCAAATTAAATATTAATTGATGCTTAAATTGAGATTTAAAAACTATACATTAACCATACAAGATCTACAATAGCTATGTAGATAGTCTTGCTAAGACTACATTCTCTACAACGATATAGTAATATATTGCTTTTGTCCTTAGTGTATGTTTTTTGTAGTGGTGTAAATGTTGAATTAACAATTAATACATCTTATTTTTATAATTAATCAAAAATTTATAAACTAAAATTTAATATGATGAAAAAAATTACAACTTTTTTAATGATTTTCGTAATGTCTGTAGTAGGCTTTGCACAAACAGAATTAGTCACTAATGGCGACTTCGAATCATCACCTGATGGTTCATGGTTTGGTAACGCACTTAATATTGTAACACAAGGGACTAATAAATTAAATGAAGCAGATGTTCAAGCTGCTGGAGCAGCATTTGATGTCAATCTTAGTCAAGTTATTACATTACAAGATGGCATGACATATGAATTAAGTTTTGATGCATTTACTGATGCTACAACAGGTTCAAGAACTATGATTGTTGGTTTAGGTAAAAACGGAGGAGACTTCGCAGCCATAACTGAAACATCTACACTCACATCAACCTCTCAGACTTTTACCTATCAGTTTACCATTAATTATGGCGATAGTGTAGACGATCGAGTGCTATTTGACATGGGTGCAGAAGTAGGTTTTGTATTCATAGATAATGTATCTGTTACAGAAGTACAAACAACTTGTAACAATGGTGTACAAGACGGCGATGAAACTGGAGTTGATTGTGGCGGTTCTTGTCCTCCATGTGAAGTTGTACCAACAGTAGCAGCACCGACACCACCTAACAGACCATCAGGTGATGTAATATCAATTTATGGCGATGCTTATGGTGCTGATACAGGTTTAACTAACGTACCTTGGGATGATCCAACTGTTTTTACTGAAGTAACTGAGGCTGGAGATGATATGTTAAGAATGGATTTTGGAACATTTTTAGGATCTAACCTTAATCAAGTTGTTGATGCTACAGGAATGACTCATTTTCACATGGACTTTTGGGTGTCTGATGCTTTTCAAGCAGGACAAGTATTTAATACTAAGTGGTCTAACCACGCTAACGGAAGTAGTGAAACAGATGCTGGCGAATTAACAATAGCACTAGGTCCTGATGATGTTCAAACTTGGGTTTCTATAGATGTGCCGCTAACAGATTTTAACAACGTTAACGGAAATGGTATTGACGCTAGAGCAGCTTTGACACAGTTTTTAATTACGCCATCAGGTACTATTCAGCTTGCTTTTGTTGATAATATCTATTTACACAAAAACACTACTTTAAGTAATAATGAGTTTAACACAGCAGAATTTTCTGTTTATCCAAACCCTTCTAGCAGTAACTGGACAATTTCAGCGAGTGTTGAAATGACTTCAGTTAAAGTTTATAATACTTTAGGTAAATTAGTTTTAGAGCAGGAAATTAATGCTGATCGTGCTACAATTTCATCTGAAGCTTTACCAACTGGTGTTTACTTCGCTCAACTTGAAAATGCTGCCAAAAGCACAAAAACGATTCGTCTAATTAAAAATTAATTAATTTTAGTTTAAAGTTGAAGTTGATTAAGGCTTGTACACTGGTTGTACAAGCCTTTTTTTAATTGAATTTAAGTTATAAGCCTAAACTCAGCTAAAAAATATAAAATTGTCTTTTTAATTATAGTTTAATGCTGTAAGTTTAATTTTTGTAAACATTAATTAATTTCTGCTGGTATGACAACCCTTAAAGAACTCGCTAAACTACTTAACGTCTCTATATCAACAGTTTCTAAGGCTTTAAATGATAGTGCCGATATTGGCCCTGAAACAAAAAAAAGGGTTAGAGATGCTGCCGAGCTTTACAATTATAAGCCTAATAAAATGGCACTTGGTCTAAAAATTAATCAAACCAAAACAATTGGCGTTATAGTACCGGATATATTGAATCATTTTTTCGCAAAAGTTTTGTTTGGTATTGAAAAAGCAGCCAGTGAAAAATCTTACGATACAATTGTTTGTATTAGCCATGAGAGCTACCAAAACGAACAGCAAAGTATCAATGTGCTTACCAATGGTCGTGTTGATGGTTTTATTATGTCTTTAGCGACAGAGACACTTGAAAAAAATCACGTTAATCACTTAAAAACATCACACTCTATCAAACAACCTATCGTTTTGTTTGATCGGGTTTCTGAAAAAATTAATTGTGATAAAGTAGTTATAGACGATCAGCAAGCCATTTACAACGCTACAAAATACTTAATTGATACTGGACGACAAAAAATTGCTTTTGTAACTGATATTGCGCATTTAGAAATTGGTGGTTTACGTCAAGAAGGCTATACAAAAGCACTAACAGAAAATGGCTTATCTACAAACGACCAATTAATTTTAACAATTGATCGAAAAGATGAAGCGCATCAAGATATTAAGCGCTTTTTATTAAGTCAAGATATTGATGCGGTTATTTCAGCTGATAATACATCGGGAATTATGTGCGTAAACATTGCCAAAGATTTAGGTTTTAAAGTTCCAAAAGATATTGCAATTATAGGCTTTGGTGACGAAGAAACTTCGTTTTTATCTTTTCCTCAGATGTCGTATATCAATCAAAATGCTGAAGATATTGGCAGAGAAGCTACCGAGTTACTTATTCAGCGTTTAGAAAATAAAGGTGAAAAAGCAGTTAATTATAAAACCATTAAAATGTCTACATCGCTTTACCCAAAAGCAACTACTTAAAAAAGCTGCCTATGATGGGCAGCTTTTTATTTTAATAATTTGTTTATAATAATTGCTAAGATTAACCTATCCTTTTTGGGCAATCATAACAACTTCATCACAAACTACTTCTGTAATATAGCGTTTTTCACCTTCTTTTGTTTCATAAGACCGTGAGCTAAGTTTACCTCTCACGATCACTTCACGACCTTTTGTTACATATTTTTCGATGATATCGGCAGTTTTACCCCAAGCAACAATATTGTGCCAGTCTGTAGAAGTGACTTTTTCACCATCTTTTTTAGTGTAGTAATCATTGGTAGCTAAAGAAAATTTAACCAATTTTTTACCTGAATCTAAATTAACGACTTCGGGATCTTGTCCTAAGTGTCCCATTAATTGTACTGAATTTTTTAACGTGCTCATAACGATAAATATTTAAATGATTTAAAAAATAGATTCAGACTATCTGAACCTGTTGTGATTAAACAACGGGACAAAGATGATAGATTAGTAAAGTTATATTCGTCTAATAACTATTTACTTACTTTTATAGTCGTTTGTAAGCGTTTATATTTGAATAAATGTGTAAGAAGTTTGTAAGCTATAAAAACTTAATCGTTTGGTTTTAATGCAATTTTCATTAAGCAATAAGTATGTTTGTAGATTAATAAGTGCAATTCAAAATAAGCATTTTATAAAACACCATAAAAACTAAACAAGAGTTTTTATTAATAATGAACAAGTTATTTTTTGAAGTAGGTAGTTTTTTTAAATTTTACATCAAAGCCTAAATTACATGAATCACAAATTCTATAACAAAAGCAAAAAAGATCAAAACAGATTTCAAATTGTTTTAGCTCTAATTTCACTTGTGGTTGTATCCCTTTTAATTGTTGTTGTGGTTTATGTTGAATTTTATTTGATAGGTGTCTTAATTATTGCAATATTTCTCTCGATCATAGCCCCTTTTTTTGATATGCCATCTCTTAAAAAAAGTGGGAAAATGCAGTATTATTCACCTTTGTTTATTGCCGAAAAACCTAAAAATGGATTGATTACAATTCATGGCGGAACATTATTTGATTATTACTTTGGGATTGACAGAAATATGAGTGGAAAACAACGCACAAATTTTATTATTTATCAGTATCTCATAGGCTTATTATCACTTATTGAAAAGCATCAAAACCATCCGTCAATGAAAATTCGTGGTACGAGCTATATTATTAATAAAAGAACTGCCCAAAAAATAGGTTTTCAAGTCATTGAAACCAATGTTTTTCAAAAAATGATTTTAAGCTATAATTATTTCAATATTTTGATTTCTAATTCATTAGCTAAAAATAGACTAGCATTTCCTAATATAAACAACACCAAATCATTCGAGGCTGAAATTAGTCAACTGCTGAAACGAAAAGACTATATCAATAAATTAATTGAGTCACTTAAAAACAAACATATTTAAGCCTTTTAGTGTCCTAATCATCAATCCTTTTAATAAAAGATATTTTAATTATGAGTAAGTTTTAGCACACATGTAGGTAATAATTAAGCTCTTTATAAGTAATAGTATATTTATTGTACATTATTTAATTAAATAATGTACATAACTTATAAAAATAATGTACATTAATTCACAAAGTAATGTACATTAAAATTAAAGTTGCATAAAATTAATTATAATACTTCAACTAAAGATTATTAAATATGTTAATGTTAAAACTTTATTTTCTACTTAATCCACTCAAAACCTGTATAAGGTACTAATACTTCAGGTATTTTTATTCCTTCATCGGTTTGGTAATTTTCTAAAATGCCAGCTATAACTCTTGGTAGCGCTAATGAACTACCGTTTAAAGTATGTACAAGTTGCTTTTTTTGATTGGCCGATTTATAACGTATTTTTAGTCGGTTGGCTTGAAAGGTTTCAAAATTAGATACAGATGAGATTTCTAACCAACGGTCTTGTGCCGTAGAAAATACTTCAAAATCGTATGTTAATGCTGATGTAAATCCTAAATCACCACCACAAAGTCGTAATATTCTGTAAGGTAGCTTCAACTCGTCTAAAATATCTTTGACGTGCTCTACCATGTTATCTAACATTTGGTAAGATTGTTCAGGTGTGGTAAGATTTACTAATTCAACTTTATCAAATTGGTGTAAACGGTTTAGTCCGCGAACGTGAGCGCCATAACTACCTGCTTCACGTCTAAAGCAAGCAGTGTAGCCGGTTAATTGAATTGGCAATTCACTTTCATTAACCATGTCTCCTCTAAATATGTTAGTTATAGGTACTTCAGCTGTTGGGATGAGGTATAAATTGTCACCAGTAACATGATACATTTGGCCTTCTTTATCAGGTAATTGTCCGGTGCCATAACCTGAAGCTTCATTCACTAAAAGTGGTACTTGTACTTCTTGATAGCCCGCATCTGTATTTTTATCTAGAAAATAAGTGATAAGTGCACGCTGTAATTTAGCGCCTTTTCCTTTAAATACTGGAAATCCTGCACCTGTAATTTTATTGCCTAACTCAAAATCAATTAAATCATATTTTTTGGCTAACTCCCAATGAGGTAAAGCTTTATGGCTTAGTTTTGGAATATCGCCTTTGCTGTAAATTTCTTGATTGTCATCTTCAGTTTGCCCTGCAGGTACTAACTCATGAGGCACGTTAGGTATGATGTAAAGTAAGTCTTTTAGCTCAGACAAAATATTTTCCATTTTGTGGTTTAGCTGTTTAGAACTTTCTTTTAAAGACCCTGTTTTTTCTTTAATTGTATTAGCTTCATCTGTTTTTCCTTGCTTGTATAATGCCCCAATTTCTTTAGATAGTTGGTTAGATTCTGCTAATGTGTCGTCTAATTGTTTTTGAGTTTGTTTGCGGTCTTCATCTAGTTTTAAAAGCTTGTCAAAAATAGCTTCGGCATTAAAATTTCTTTTTTTTAATGCTTTTATAAAAGCGTCTTTATGTGTACTAATTTGTTTTACATCTAACATGATTAATGGTCTTTTGGCCTCTGGTTAATACTGAATGTACAAATTTAGCAATTCAGGCGTCTTGTACAATATTCAATACAAGATTAGAATGTTAAGTCAAAATAATATTAGGTTAAGTTTATGTATATTTGGGGTTCAAGTTTTGTTTATGTTAAAGAATAAGCGCCGAATTTTACTGCTCATTGCCTTTATGCTTATTGTAGCAGTTTTTATTAATTATAGTTTTAGTCACGCCACAGCTCATAAAACAGCTAAAGAAGCTTCAAAGCTTGTTTATGACGAAGTTATACCTGATAAAAAACCTAAGTTTGATTATAAACTAATTCTTGCTGATCGCCTTTTAAACTTTGAAAAGAAGCTAAATTATAAAGCTAAACGTAGCCGATTTAATGGCGTTGTTTTAGTTGCCTATAAAAATCAAGTTATTTTTGAAAAAGCTTATGGCTATGCAGATCCTACCTCTGAAGATTTATTGACCACCGATATTTCGTTTGAACTCGCCTCAGTAAGTAAGCAATTTACGGCAGCTGCTGTTTTAAAACTAGCTGAATTAGGTAAAGTTGATATTAACCAAGCTTTAGTTAAGTACTTTCCAGAGTTTAAGTTCGAAAATATTAAAGTACGCGATTTGCTGAAGCATTCTTCTGGACTTTGGGATTATATGAATCTAACTGAAGCTTATTGGAACCAAGATAAAGCGCCTAACCATTTTGAAGTTTTAGAGTTGATTAACCAACACCAAAACAGTTTAAGTTTTAGGCCTGGTAGTCGTTTTGATTATAATAATACCAATTATGCCATTTTAGTGGCCTTAACCGAGAAACTAAGTGGTCTAAGTTTTAGAGATTTTTTACAGCAACATTTTTTTAGTCCGTATTGTATAGATGAAACATATGTTGGCGTAGATAATCGTTTGCGAGAAAATGTTATTACTGCTTTTCAGCCTTATGGTCGTACTTATATAGACTTACCACCGAGTTTTCATAATGGTGCTTTGGGTGATAAGGGCATTCATACCACCGCAAATAACTTATGGTTATGGTTTAAACATTTAAAAAATTATGAATTACTCTCCAAAGCATCAGTACATCAAATGTTTAATCTTGATACTTTTAAACAATATGATTATGGCATGGGTTTTAGAACCCGTGTAAGTGCTAATGGAGAACTAGAAATATATCATGACGGCTTATGGGATGGTTTTAGAAATGGCTTACATTACTTCCCTAAAGACGAGTTAACTTATATTGTTTTAAGTCATACCCAAAATAGATCTAAAGTCTATTTTCAAAACTATCTTGAAAAACAAGCTAAAAAAATGCTTAATAACCTTAAATTAAATAAGCTCTCTAAAAATGACTCAGCAAAACAAAAATTTAACAATGGTTAATTAGTTAATTACAAAGAGTCGTATACATTTGTACTAATGAATTTTACACTTCAAGCATATTACTATTATTATACTGTTTCATCTCAGAATCGGTTGGTAATGTAGTAGCTTAATTTTAATACATTAATCTAAATCCCGGTTCTGAATTGAATCGGGATTTTTTTATGCTATATATTATGAAACAAAACATGAACAATTACACAGAAAGCGATTTATTGGTGTGGAAAACACTTGCTCAACGACAGTTAAAAAACATCCCAAACAAAGCATCTACTGCCTATATTGATGCTTTAGATGTGATGGAACCAGTCTTAAATGCTAATGAAATACCGGATTTTGAAAAGGTAAACCAATGGTTTAAAACATCAACTGAATGGAAAATTAAAGTAGTACCAGGTTTAATTGAAGTTGAAGATTTTTTCCAGCTACTAGCCCAAAAAACCTTTTGCTCTTCAACTTGGTTGCGCTCAAAAGACAGTCTCGATTATTTAGAAGAGCCTGATATGTTTCATGATATATTTGGGCATATTCCGTTATTATCAAATCTTATTTTTTCTGAATTTGTTCATGAGTTTGGTAAGTTGGGTTGTCAGTATTTAAATGACCCTGAAAAACTTGTTCAATTACAACGTTTATATTGGTTCACGATCGAGTTTGGTGTAATTAACGAAGATGCTAAAATTAAATCTTATGGTGCTGGGATTTTATCTTCTTTTGGAGAAACCAATCAAATTGATGAACAAGCTGCTAATTTCCATCCTTATAATATTAATGAGATCATCAATAAACCATTTCGAACAGACGTGATGCAAGAAGATTATTATGTGATTAATAATTTTAGCGATTTGTTTAATAGTTTACATCAACTTAAGAAAACTTGGGAACAAACTGAGCTTGTTAATTAAACCGATTTAAAAAAAACACCCGCTGAAAAAAGCGGGCGTTTCTTAACTAACCTAACTAATCATGAAAAAACTAACTTTTAGGGTCTAAAATATTTTCTATGCGTTTTATAGCATCTCTAATATGGTATAGTGTCATAGTATCATTAGTACGTCTAGCCGCGCGCCTTAAACCTCTAAGCAATGTATTAAGTTCGCCTCTAACTAATGGTCTAATATCACTTGTTTCTACATCAATGTTACTTTGGTTTATATAGGCTCTATATTGTGAAGGGATAGAACGTTGCTCTTCAGTCATTAACTCATGCATACGTTTAATGTAAGAACGTTGCAAATTACGTCGAGCACGTGAAATAGTTTGTCCAGACCTTAATTCTTTAAACAAACCTTTTCTTAGGTCGCCCATCATTTCAAGAGCTGTGTAGGCCTCATCATTTAATTCTTCATTTTCCATCATTCGTGCAAAACGCCCAAAATCAAGTAAGTTATCTAAAGTACGTTCTTGATAAGCTGTTAAGCGTTCTACGTAGCCATCAAATTGAATTTTATTAAAAATTTCATCGTCAAGTAGCCACTGTGGTGTTTCGAATAATTGTTCATTTAAAAATTCAATTGCTCTTACTTGCTTATCACGAGGTGTATGAACGTATACAGCGCCATCTTGATCATAAGTTTTATAGTACTCATAAACACCGCCTACATTAGCAGTAACATGACCCATATAGCGGTTGTATTGGCCAAAAACTTGATTGTATAAATCCTCTAAATCGTCATAGTTTTTGCCGTCTTCAGCTGTCCACTCGATTAAATTTGGGACAATACGTTTTAAGTTTTCAATACCCAATTCAGATGCCCGCATCGAGTCATCTCCTAAATCTTCAGTTTGCGAACTTGGGTCAATAACACCACCGATTTGTTGTCTTCCAAAGCGGTACATTGGGTCTCCAGCTTTTTCTAAAATCCATTGATCTAAAACTGGTTTTTCTTCTTTACCAACTTTATCTAAAATAGGACGGTAACCCCATTTAATAGAGTACTTATCATAAGGACCGATGTTTGGCATTAAGGCCACATCACCATCACCTGGTTGAGCAATATAATTAAATCTTGCATAGTCCATGATAGATGGAGCAGTACCATATTTTTTGGTGAATTCAGGATCACGTAAATCTTCAACTTTGTAAGCAACGCTACTACCCATATTATGTGGTAAGCCTAAAGTGTGACCAACTTCATGTGCTGAGACAAAACGAATTAGACGTCCCATAACTTCATTTTTAAACTCGACTCCTCTAGCTTCAGGATTTATTGCCGCTGTTTGTACAAAAAACCAGTTTCGTAATAAAGTCATTACATTATGATACCAATTTATATCAGATTCTAATATTTCACCAGAACGCGGATCAGATACATGTGGGCCATTAGCGTTAGGAATAGGAGATGCTAAATACCGTACAACCGAATAACGCACATCTTCAGGGCTCCAGTCTGGATCTTCTTCTTTAGTTGGTGGATCTTTTGCGATAATGGCATTTTTAAAACCTGCCGCCTCAAAGGCTACTTGCCAATCTTCAATACCTTGCTTGATGTATTTACGCCACTGTTGAGGTGTTGCACGATCTATATAATAAACAATAGGTTTTTTAGGTTCTACTAATTCACCACGCTTAAACTTTTCGATATCTTCATCTTTCACTTCAAGTCTCCAGCGGTCGAGATATTCAACAGTTTTAGATTTTTGAGCATTAAGGCCATAATCGGTTTGGCGACTTGTGAACCAGCCCACGCGTTGGTCGAAGTAACGACGCTCCATAGGTTCTTTGCTCAACAAAATCATAGAATTGCTGAACTGTAAAGACACAGAACCTGTACTTGAATTAGATGGTGGTTGACCAGCATTATAGGTTTTAACGTGTCTAATTTCAATATTTTTAGGGTAGCTTCTAATCGTGTCTATGTAAGATCTTGATTTATCTAAACGAGAAATTTTATAAGGTCTTCGGCTTCTTTTTTGTAAACCAATTGCTTGTACATCATCAGTAAACAATTTAGTTACATCAACAACAGTGTTATTATTGATAGAGTCTTTTTTATAAGCTTTCACATCGAAGCTGTATAAAATAGGTTCAAAATTAGAGTTAACAACAGCTTCATGAACAGGTAAAGAATCATTAGCAACAACTTGGTACGAAACAACTCTTAAGTGAACTTTATCACCTTTTCGTTGCCATCTTAATACTTGTTCGTTTTGTTTGCCTCCACCAAAACCAATACCACGAGCGGTTTTAGCGATTCTTGTCACCATTAACATTTCTCGGTTAAAAAGTGAGTCTGGAATTTCAAAGAAGTAATTATCCTTGACTTGATGAACATCGAAAAGTCCTTTGTCTGTCTTGGCTGATTTTGTAATAACCTTAGAATAAGGTTTAATGTCGCCCTTAGAAGGTCTTTTTGCTTGAGCATTTGCAGCCGATTTAGCTTTTGTTTTTCCCTTAAAAATTGAACAGGAATTAAACGAAAGCATTAAAACTGCTACAAATGATAAATAAATAATTTTTTTAAACATAAAAGTGCATTTTAGTTATCATGTAGATTTTTATGACAACTAAAATGCACTAAAGTTTAATGTTAATTGCTAAAATTGAATTTATTTAACAATAATTTTTTTGTTGAAGTTTTTATTATCGAATTGAATGTTGATGTTATAAACTCCAGCACTCAAGTTTTGGGTTGCATGAGTAGTAATCGTATTAGAGTGAGCAGTTAAAGTTTCTTTAGAGATCAAGCGTCCAGCCATATCGACTAATTCTAGTGTAACTTCTTGCCCTGCGATTTGAGGTATATCGATGTTAAGCACGTCAACAACAGGGTTTGGATATACACTAATGTTGTTTTCAGTGATGTCATTAATGTTTAAACTCACTTGCTCAAAAATCAACTCAAATCTTGTGTTAGAAACACTTTCAGGAATACTTGAATTCGCTGTAAAGTTGTAAGTAAAAGCTTGATTAGTAGGTAATTCGACTATATCATTGGTGTAATGATCTTTTAATTTAATCTGTGTTTGATCAAGGTTACCAAGTTTAAGTTCAATCTGGTAGTCGGTGTTTTTGTAATCCCAGATAAATAGTTGAATACTTTCATTAGGTTCAGGGATTTGTCGACGTTCAACCGCTAACCAGTTATTGTTATGTTCAATAGCGATTGATTCATCAGAATTCCAAAATTTAGGAGCGTCGTTATTTAAGACGGTATTATCAAAGTTTTGGTTAAGCATAATTTTAATACCATCAACGAGCTTAAAGCTATTGTCATGCGCGCGTTTAAGATTAGCAGTAATTACACTAGTTTGGTCAATACTAAAGGTTTCGTTAGTCAAACTCTGATCAACCGCTTTTTTATAAGTTTCTTTAAATGTAAGGCTAGGAGCGGCTGCTGTATTTTTGATAAAAAAGGCTTGATTAGGCTGTAAAAACTTATTGGCACCAGAACCAGAAGGCGTAGACGATCCGTTAGTCGTGGTTAAGTCAACAGTTGCATATCCACCACGTGTACCAAGTGTTGGGTCGTAGATATACATAAAAGATGAGCTTAAATTGTTAGCATCAGAACTTTCCAGTAAAGCTTTCATATCAACTTGTGCTTGATATGGATTAGCGACCAAGCTATATTGATCTATATCAGTTGCAAGGTTAGTGACATTTACATCACCAGTTTCTAATTCACCAGTAAAGCGAAGCGTTGTTGCAGAGCCTAATTGAAAGTTATTTACTCTTAAGTCAAGTTCACGGCCACCTCTTACCAATAAAGAGTATGGATCACCAACATTAAAGGTCTGTGTATCTGTATTAGGCACAGAACCCCATTGTTGTGTTGACTCATCCCAGCTAAACATAGAAGGGTTACCTGTGATGGTGGCATCAAAGCCATTAGCACCAACAGTAGAACCAGTTACATGTGTACCAAAGCCAGGTGTTTCACTAATGCCAGTGTAATCATCAATATTAGAAACACTATTACCTTCTTGAATGTTATCTCTAATCGTTTCTTTACCACAGGTAACGGTAGTGTTAACAGATGCTGCGGTATATCTAAATGCACGATTACTAGCAGGGATATAACGTTCAACAATGACACAACCTGAAACAGTACTACCTGAAGCTACTTCTGATAAAACAGCTGTTCCAGATGCATTACTTTTAAAAGTTAAAAAATCACCACTTTGAATATTAAAGTCCCCATTATCTAAATCTAAAGTTTCAAATAAATCGGCGTCATCAGTAAGTGTAACACCAGCAGAATTGTTAACACGAATATTAGTAAAACTACCAGCGTCTGAACCATCACCGTCGATTGATTGAGCAGAATTGCCATCAAATACGACATAACCAGCACCATCAAAATCACCATTATTAGTGAGGTTACCCTTTAGATTAAGAGTATTTCCGTCATTAACACTAACGGTAAATGTAGGGTCTACAGTTAGGTTGTTAACCGCTTGATTAGAGCTAACCGTTGAATTAGCTCGGATAATAGCATTATTATCTAAGGTTGGCACGAGGTCAAAATTCCAATTGGAAGCTGTCGACCAGTCTCCTGCAACATCTTGAATAAAGTCACAGCCACTAACCACTGTATCATCAGTAGTTGCTGCGAGATTAGTACCATCATAACCAGCAGCAATAACAAGGCCATCAGCGTCTACACTCGGTGTTCCAGTTCCGAATACAGCATCATCTCCGCCATCAGCATTATTACTCTCGTAGTATTCATTAGCGTCACTACAACCATCACCATCTGAATCTAAATCTAATCGATTTACTACGGCGTTTCCGTCAATATCACAGTTAAAGTCTATATCAGAAGCGTTCCATGCTATTGTATTACTGTATTTTACTGCATCCATTAAACCAGAATAGAAACCATTGATACCAGCCGACGTTCCTCCAAAACTAGCACCTAAACCACCATCACTTCCGTGAGGAGGAATTGTCGAAAAACTTGCTGTAGTTGAATTAGAATCGCCATTAACGTAAATTGTCATAACACCATTATCAAATGTTCCTGCTATATGATACCATAAATTGTTAGATATAGAAGTTGAGGAAGCAATATCTGTTTGACTACCAGCACCTCCATTCCTTGCGCTTAAGGTTGGTGTCCCATTATCTAGCCAAAGTATTAAACCATTTGTGCCTCCTCCTTCTTCATAAATCACTCGTTGACCAGAAAGATCAGTTGGTTTTATCCAAGTTGAAAAACTAATTTGAGTATAAGATGATTCCATAAATCCTCCGTTTTGGCTATAGCGAATGGAGTTAGATGTACCATTAAAACTAGCTGAATGAGAGCCTTGAATAGCTTCACTTGAAAAACTTGGAGCATTCCCATCAGGTCGTTCATTATTGTTATTACCGGAAATGTCGTTTGTGTTATTATCAAGAGGCCAATAAGCTTCAACGTTTACGCATGATGCTTCGTCACCATCTAAGATACCATCATTATCATCATCTAAGTCGATAACATTCACAATCCCATCGATATCGGAATCTGTACAAGCATTTGTAAATTCATTAACTACTGTCGCATATCCACTTCCATCATAACCAGCAGCAATAACAAGACCATCGGCGTCTACACTTGGAGTTCCTGAACCAAAGACGTCATCATCTCCTCCATCAGCTGAATTGTCTAGGTAGTACTCATTAGCGTCACTACAACCATCACCATCTGAATCTAAATCTAGGTTATTTGGAATTCCGTCGTTGTCAGTGTCTTCACAAAGTTCTGAAGAAGAATATAAAATCGAGAATGGTATTGTTATTTTAGTTATAGATGGACCCTCATATAAAACGTCAAGTTCTTCTAAACCACCATTCTCATAATATAAAATTTCAATGCTATGAAAGCCTGCACTTAAACTTACAACGCCAGACTCTTCTTGTACTGGATGATCACCATCATTATCAACAATTTCTACACCATCAATAAATAGTTTTGAACCATCATCAGAATTTGTGTAAAATGTATATGCCCCAGCTACATCTATTTTGATTTTCCCTGTGTAACGAATTGAAAATGTTTCAGCACTACCAGTTGCAGCGTTAGCAAGTGATGTTACATCAAAATTAGAAATAGTTCCAGTATCATCAGCTCCAGTTGAAGGAATGTTGTCTACTGTTAATCCACTTGGCGCACTATCGTAGAGTTCATAGCTTAATTCTCCAACAGTTTCTACACTACTGCATTCATCAGTATCTAAAATGCCATCATTATCATCATCTAAGTCAACAAAATCTTCTACTCCATCATTATCATTATCTGATGCATTTTCAAATGTAACATTCGAAGAATTTAAACCTATATTGACTTCAACATCGTCAAAATTAGGACCACCATCACTATCTGCTGTAGAAATAGTGTTTGCTGTGTTCATTTCTCTTATATTATAAATTCCAGAATTTATATCAACTTCAAACACGAATTCTCCATTTGAATCTGTTATTGAAGAATCTATTAAATTATTACTAGCGTCATATAATTCTATTGTAACACCTGCCTGTGGAACGTTATCCAATAAAGAAGTACCACATATTTTGGGCTTTGTATTTGCGGTTATAGAAGGATTAACATAAGTCACATCTTTAAAAGCTAATGTGTAAAACCGCTCAGCTTGAGATGCTCCAATTTTTCCAATAGTATAATTAAAACTTGATTTATTTACGTAGTAGGTTGTAAAAGCGTGATCAGGATTTTCTAAGTTTTGTGTATCTATATTCACATCTGCATTAATGGCTTGACCTCTAATTGATCCGCTTGGGAAAACACCATTTTGAGTGATAGTCACAGCACTACCTGTGGATTCTTGTTTATAAACATCTGGGGAATCTAAATCGACGTACTCACGTAAAGTTCCAGAGCCTTGGCCATCTATATCAAAAACAGTAGCATAAAAACTAATTTCTAGCGGTGAGTCAAATCCATTGCCTGAAGTAGCATCATAAAAATTAATTTGTAATTGACTTGACCTATCCCCAGTCACATTTGTGTTTAAAATAGATGTTAGAGATTCTGGAGATTCAACAACATCTGTATCAATATTTGTAACAAAGCCACCTAAATCAATTACTTCTGCATTAACTCCCGTAGCAACATTATTAAATCTTACTGCCGAATTTCCATTAATAGTTAAGTTTGATCCATTTTCAAATTGTAACTCATCAATGTTTGTTACTGAGTTGGTACAACTTCTTTCACAATATGAAATATCAACCGTATATTCTAAAGCGTTTGTACAAAAATTTATATCATTAGTATATTGTACTCTTAATGTTATTCCAGGCGTACCACCGCCAATGTCAATAACATTTACTGTTTCGTTAATAGGACTTGTTAAAGGTATTAATGTTCCTTCACATTGTTCATCAGTTTGCAATCCTGTAATAGCAGTTCCGCCATTAATAGAAAGACTAAATACTTCTGTACCGCCATTCATATCTCCATCTGCAAGTAGATTTGATACAGTAATTTGGTCACCTACACTTACTCCTAATGATGATAAGTTAATATTTTGTGTGTCATCAACAGGTCCATTGCCGAGCTGACGAACAGATGTCGTTAGTGAATTACATCCTGCTTGAGCTAGTATTTGAAAATTGTTTAATAGTAAGAAAGCAAATACAAAGCTTAAAAACAATTTGTTAGATAATATTGTTTTTATAATCATAATGTCAACTATTGATAGTATTAGTTGGCAAAATTATGCTTATTTATGAATTTAGTCTTATTAATATTGCTGTTTGGTTTTAAATATTGCTGTAATTTTAATATTTAAGATAATATTAAATCAAAACGGCTCAATATTTTTAACAATGGATTCTTTATCCTTTGATTTTTAATTTTTCTTATTTAACAATAATTTTTTTGTTGAAGTTTTTATTATCGAATTGAATGTTGATGTTATAAACACCAGCACTCAAGTTTTGGGTTGCATGAGTAGTAATCGTGTTAGAGTGAGCAGTTAAAGTTTCTTTAGAGATCAAGCGTCCAGCCATATCGACTAATTCTAGTGTAACTTCTTGCCCTGCGATTTGAGGTATATCGATGTTAAGCACGTCAACAACAGGGTTTGGATATACACTAATGTTGTTTTCAGTGATGTCATTAATGTTTAAACTCACTTGCTCAAAAATCAACTCAAATCTTGTGTTAGAAACACTTTCAGGAATACTTGAATTCGCTGTAAAGTTGTAAGTAAAAGCTTGATTAGTAGGTAATTCGACTATATCATTGGTGTAATGATCTTTTAATTTAATCTGTGTTTGATCAAGGTTACCAAGTTTAAGTTCAATCTGGTAGTCGGTGTTTTTGTAATCCCAGATAAATAGTTGAATACTTTCATTAGGTTCAGGGATTTGTCGACGTTCAACCGCTAACCAGTTATTGTTATGTTCAATAGCGATTGATTCATCAGAATTCCAAAATTTAGGAGCGTCGTTATTTAAGACGGTATTATCAAAGTTTTGGTTAAGCATAATTTTAATACCATCAACGAGCTTAAAGCTATTGTCATGCGCGCGTTTAAGATTAGCAGTAATTACACTAGTTTGGTCAATACTAAAGGTTTCGTTAGTCAAACTCTGATCAACCGCTTTTTTATAAGTTTCTTTAAATGTAAGGCTAGGAGCGGCTGCTGTATTTTTGATAAAAAAGGCTTGATTAGGCTGTAAAAACTTATTGGCACCAGAACCAGAAGGCGTAGACGATCCGTTAGTCGTGGTTAAGTCAACAGTTGCATATCCACCACGTGTACCAAGTGTTGGGTCGTAGATATACATAAAAGATGAGCTTAAATTGTTAGCATCAGAACTTTCCAGTAAAGCTTTCATATCAACTTGTGCTTGATATGGATTAGCGACCAAGCTATATTGATCTATATCAGTTGCAAGGTTAGTGACATTTACATCACCAGTTTCTAATTCACCAGTAAAGCGAAGCGTTGTTGCAGAGCCTAATTGAAAGTTATTTACTCTTAAGTCAAGTTCACGGCCACCTCTTACCAATAAAGAGTATGGATCACCAACATTAAAGGTCTGTGTATCTGTATTAGGCACAGAACCCCATTGTTGTGTTGACTCATCCCAGCTAAACATAGAAGGGTTACCTGTGATGGTGGCATCAAAGCCATTAGCACCAACAGTAGAACCAGTTACATGTGTACCAAAGCCAGGTGTTTCACTAATGCCAGTGTAATCATCAATATTAGAAACACTATTACCTTCTTGAATGTTATCTCTAATCGTTTCTTTACCACAGGTAACGGTAGTGTTAACAGATGCTGCGGTATATCTAAATGCACGATTACTAGCAGGGATATAACGTTCAACAATGACACAACCTGAAACAGTACTACCTGAAGCTACTTCTGATAAAACAGCTGTTCCAGATGCATTACTTTTAAAAGTTAAAAAATCACCACTTTGAATATTAAAGTCCCCATTATCTAAATCTAAAGTTTCAAATAAATCGGCGTCATCAGTAAGTGTAACACCAGCAGAATTGTTAACACGAATATTAGTAAAACTACCAGCGTCTGAACCATCACCGTCGATTGATTGAGCAGAATTGCCATCAAATACGACATAACCAGCACCATCAAAATCACCATTATTAGTGAGGTTACCCTTTAGATTAAGAGTATTTCCGTCATTAACACTAACGGTAAATGTAGGGTCTACAGTTAGGTTGTTAACCGCTTGATTAGAGCTAACCGTTGAATTAGCTCGGATAATAGCATTATTATCTAAGGTTGGCACGAGGTCAAAATTCCAATTGGAAGCTGTAGACCAGTCTCCTGCAACATCTTGAATAAAGTCACAGCCACTAACCACTGTATCATCAGTAGTTGCTGCGAGATTAGTACCATCATAACCAGCAGCAATAACAAGGCCATCAGCGTCTACACTCGGTGTTCCAGTTCCGAATACGCCATCATCTCCGCCATCAGCATTATTACTCTCGTAGTATTCATTAGCGTCACTACAACCATCACCATCTGAATCTAAATCTAGATTATCAGGTATTCCATCACCGTCTGTGTCAACAGTGTAATAAACGCTTCCATCAGCAAGTGTTGGACCAACGACTGCTTGGTCTATAACTAAGGTATTTGTTGCTGACCAAGTTACAGGGTTGACTCCTAGTTCCGGGTACATAGGTTCTAATGGAGATGTTGCAGAACGTCTACCAAAAAAACTTACGTTTCCATTCCCATCTATAATTACACGAACAACAGGCTCAGCTGTAAAGCTCCAAACACTAGCAATCCCACATTCTTCATAACGACAATCATCAGATGCAAATCGCATAAAATTAGAATCTGCAGGTGTTCCAGCAATTTGATATTGAAATTCAGGATCAGATGGGTTTAGGCTTTGACCGTTAAATGTTAAATTAAATGAATTATCTAATTCGGTAAACTCTAAAACAAGCTGCCCACCATCAACGCCAATATTGGGAATATTATTAAAGGTAAAGCTATCACCATCAGTTAAGTTAAATGTGTCGTTTGCAATTTCATCAGTATCTAAAATGCCATCATTATCGTCGTCTAAGTCGTCTGCATCTAAAACGCCATCACCATCAGTGTCAACTTGAGGAGCGACAAAAGAACTAGTTGTATTGTTAGTTTCATCAGGGTCACGTAAGTTACCATCAATTGTAGCTGAGTAGACATGATTGCCTGTGGCATTAACTGTGGCGACAACTTCAAGTGTTTCAGTATCGCCGAAGTCTAAATTACCAAGTGTCCATAAACCTGTTCCAGAATTATAAGATCCAACACTTGGGCTTGCACTTACAAAACTATAACCGTCCGGTAGTAGCGCATCGATATTGACACCTGTATTATTAGATGTTCCTAAATTTTCAGCAGTAAATGTAAAAGTAACATTGTCTCCTGGGTCAGGTGTAGTGTTACTTACAGAAGAAAAAATCTCTAAATTAGACTCTCCAACTGAAAACCCTAAATAGAAGGCATCACCTGCAGGATCTGTTGTATTGGCTGACCAGCTACCAGCGCCATTACCGCGTAAATATGTTCTTAAAGTTAAACTTGTTAAACCTTCACCATTTAAGCGAACCGAACCTGAGCTAGCTGATGCACCTGTAGCTCCAGGACTAGCATCGGCATGATTAATTTGGTTTCCAATCACTTCAAAAGGAGCAGTTCCTGACAAACGCTCAAGGCTAACGCCAGTGTTTGTGTTAATAACGTCAAACTCAACTGAAAAGTTAGTTCCGCCAGAGGCGCCACCTAGTCCTGCAATATGAAGTATAGGATTATCAACCGGACGATCAAAGCTAATTTCGATGTCATACATTTGTACACGACTGGACGTAGCAGGGCCACCGTTTAGAGTTGAAGAGATAGCTATAAATTGAACACCTTGATTTTCTGTTACAGCTATTCCTGAGCCTGTTACAGAGTTGTAAGAGGTGAAATATTCATTAACGGCACCACCAAATACGTTCATATCTTCAAGTATTGAGTTAGCAGCAGTCGTGTAACCAATTGCACCTGTTGCTGAAGCTGCTAATCCTGAGAAATTGTATTGATGATTAGTGAGATTAAAATCTGCATTTAATTCAGGCGTATAAGTAGAAAAAGTGTTAGCTGCAGGATTATCTTGATTGTTTCTAAACCGGATAGAGGTTGACTGTATAGGGCCATTTCCAGTAGGGTTACCATCACCTTGTGCAAATTCTAAAGCGCCGTCTTGACCACTATTGGTTAGTTGATTGTAAGAAATAACAACTCTACCATTACCTCCGGCGCCGCCATCAGGAGAGCCGCCAAATGTAACTCTTCGCGATCCGCCACCGCCGCCGCCAGGAGTTTGGCCCGAAGTTCCACTACCAGAACCTGATGTAACACCATTACCGCCGTTACCGCCTCCGGCAGGAGCCGAAGCCCCAGTTGATCCAATTGCGTTATTACCATTTGAAGAAATTCCAGCTGATGAACCGCCACCACCAGAATTATCTGATGATTCACTTGCTCCATCTCCACCGCTGAAACGAACTGAGCCTATACCTGAAGAGGCTAAACCACCTGATCCACCAGGAGATGAATTATCTCCTACGGAGTTACCACCAACGGCTCTAACAAATACAGTCGAGTTGGAACTAGCCTCTGATGTCCCACCAGAGGCAGTGCTTGTTGATCCTGCGCCAACAGTATAATTTATAACTTGTCCAGGAAAAACGCTAATAGTTTCGCGTGAATACGCACCGCCGCCTCCGCCGCCAGATGCATTAGTTCCACAGCAACTCGCATCTCCACCACGTCCACCACCACCCCAAGTTTCTACGGTGATTTCTGTAACGCCAGCAGGAACAGTAAATGTTCCTGTGCCAGGTGTATCAAACACTTCTGTTTCTGTTGTAGTTTGAGCATAAGTTAAAGATGTAATTAAAGTAACTACAATTAAACATAACTTAAAAAACAATTTGTTAGGTAGTATTGTTTTCATATTTCAATAATTAATCGATATCATCTCTATTAAGATGCAAAGATATGACAATGAGACAACTAAGTATTTTTAAAATTGCTCAATAGTAATAATTATTGCTATAAATAAGTAATTTTGCAGTTAAATTCTAATCAAACCATTGTTTATGCTCATAAGTTGTCTCTAAAATTTAGACATGAAGAGGACCAACTCATCATTTAAAAGTGTAAATGACTAATTAAAAAATGCTAATAGTTTGAGTGTTTTAAATTTACAAGTATTGAATGTAACCAATACCTACCCAAAAAATCCAGTCATTATATTTGTTACCACTGCTTGGGTTAAGGCCTTCTACCATATCGTCAAAATAAACATGCCAGCGACCTTCTAAATTAAGCTCACTCATTTCATCTAATTTGATTTTAGCACCAACCTGAAAGTTTAGTGCTCCTGTTGTGAGGTTTGTACTCGAAATCCTTGGTTCTTCGCCTTGGTCCCATAAAAACGTAGGCCAGGTATTATCAATAGAGCCTAAACGCCCTGGTAAACTAGTTTCGTTGTTTGGATTAGCAAAAGCCACACCAATGCCAAAGCCAGCATAAGGTGTTATTTGATTGGCGCTTGTTTCAAACTCTCTAATATCTTTCCAGTACCATTCTAAACCTGTACCAATTTCAAAAACAGAAGTGCTACCGGTCATAGCACGAAGCTTAAAAGCGTTATCGCTACTACTATTTACATAAACACCATAGTGCTCTAGGTTTGTTTTATGAAAACTAAGTTGAGTTCTTACTTTAAAATGCTGGTTAAAATAACGGCTATAACGTGAACTATAAGCAAAATTTAAGTAATGGCTTAAGCCAATACCAAAACCTGTATTACCAAAATTTGTTTCGGCATCACCACGTTCACCGTAGTCACCTCTAAAACCTACAGGGCCTATAATAACACCTAGTTCATGATTAAGTTGTTGTGCTTGTGAAGTGTTGAAACTTAACCAGACCATCAAGACTAGAATGATTCGTAAAAGATTGGTTTTCATAATACTGTAATTAGTTCGACAAATATATAAAACTTTAATTAGTCAAAAAATAAAATTATAAAGCGGAGTAGAATTTAAAAACTATATCAAAACCCCTTTTTTAAGACTTCAAATTATCATATCCTTAAAAATATATAGTAACTTTGCTAAATATTTAATTTAAACACTATTAAAATTGGTTTAATGGAAAATTTAATTCATGATTTCTTAGAAAAGGTGTCTGAGCGAAATGCTCATCAACCTGAGTTTCTTCAAGCTGTTGAAGAGGTTGCTGAAACAATAATTCCTTTTATACAGGAGAACGAAAAATATCAAAATAAAATGCTCTTAGAGCGAATGGTCGAGCCAGAACGCGTGGTTATGTTTCGCGTATCTTGGCTAGACGATCAAGGTCAAATTCAAGTTAACCGTGGTTTTAGAATTCAAATGAATTCAGCCATTGGTCCTTATAAGGGCGGACTTAGATTCCATCCATCGGTTAATTTAAGTATCTTAAAGTTTTTAGCTTTTGAACAAGTTTTCAAAAATAGCTTAACAACCTTACCAATGGGTGGCGGAAAAGGTGGTTCTGACTTTGATCCTAAGGGAAAATCAGACAATGAAGTCATGCGTTTTTGCCAAAGCTTTATGACTGAACTTTACAGACATATTGGTGCTAATACTGATGTGCCAGCTGGTGATATTGGTGTAGGCGCAAGAGAAGTTGGCTTTATGTTTGGTCAATACAAAAGATTACAAAACGAATTTACAGGTATTTTAACTGGTAAAGGCTTTTCATTCGGCGGTTCTTTAATTAGACCTGAAGCAACGGGTTATGGCGTGGTTTACTTTACGCAAGAAATGCTAAAACGTAATAATGACAACCTAAAAGGTAAAAAAGTAGCTATTTCTGGATCTGGAAATGTGGCGCAATATGCCTTCCAAAAAGCCATACAGTTAGGTGCTATCGTCGTTACTTTATCTGACTCATCAGGATTTGTTTACAGTAAAGATGGCTTCCACTCTAAAGAATTCGACTTTTTACAAGAGCTTAAAAATGAAAAACGTGGTAGAATTCATGAAATGGCTGAAGCGTTTGATCATGTTGAATTTTTTGAAGGTAAGAAGCCTTGGGATGTCGGTACTGAAATTGATATTGCTTTGCCATGTGCCACACAAAACGAATTAAATGAAGACGATGCCTACAAGCTCGTTAATAAACAAGTAAAAATCGTTACAGAAGGTGCTAACATGCCATGTACACCTGAGGCTGTAGAGCATTTCCATAAAGAAGGCGTCATCTTTGCACCTGGTAAAGCTTCTAATGCTGGTGGTGTTGCCGTTTCTGGACTTGAAATGTCACAAAACTCTATGCGTTATAACTGGACTGCAGAAGAGGTAGATAACAAATTAAAACAAATCATGAGCGACATTCACGAAGCTTGTGTAAAATTCGGTCGCCAAGATCAAGTACCAGTTAATTACGTTAAAGGTGCTAATATCGCTGGCTTTGTAAAAGTGGCAGATGCTATGCTTGCTCAAGGAGCCGTTTAATTTTAGAATAGCATAAATTTAAAAAGCTCGACTTTGGTCGGGCTTTTTTTATAATATTTGTACACTTTTTAAGTTAATAAAAGTATGAAGCTAAACCTCTATTTAATTTGTTGTTTCTTTCTGTTAAATTTTAGCATTGCCCAAGAATTTAATCAAAATTGGGAAGGGCATTTTTCTTACTTCAACGTATCTGGGCTAAGCACTTCACCTCAAAATATTTATGCTGCCGCCGAGAATGCTTACTTTACTTATAACACAATCAATACATTTACCGAAACCACTTCAACTATAAATGGATTATCTGGAGAAAAAATTTCAGCAATTTACCACTCTAACAGCTTTCAGCTTACGGTCTTAGGTTACGAATCTGGTCTCATTCAATTGGTGATGGATAATAACCAAAACGTTTTCTCTGTTGTAGATATACTAAATAAAGTAAGTATTTCACCCAACCAAAAACGCATTAATCATTTTTTTGAATTTGAAGGAAATCTTTATATTTCAACCGATTTTGGTATAGCCGTTTACGATTTAGAAAACTTAGAATTTGGAGACTCTTTTTTTATCGGAAATAATGCTGCTCAACTTCAAATTAATCAAACACACGTCTTTAATAACACAATTTATGCCGCTTCTACTGCAGGCGGAATCAGGTATGCAGCCGTTAACAATCCTGACTTAGTCGATTTTAATGAGTGGCAAAGCCTAGGCTCAGGCAGTTGGAAACAAATTCAAGCCACATCTACACAACTATTTGCTATGCGTTTTGATAATCGATTGTTTGAATTAAGTGGAACTAACCTGAGTTTAGTTGAAGCTTTTCCGCAAGAAGTTAGAGACTTTAGAGCCGAGCAAAACCAAATTGTGCTTTGCTTTCCAGACCAAGTTGAAGTTTACGATGTAAATTTTAATCTGCAGTACTTTGTAAGCGACCTGACTGAAACAAACCTTGACTTAAACACTGCAGTGAGCTTAAATAACAGTTTGTACCTAGCCGACCGTAATTTAGGTGTTTTAAAAATTACCGCTCAAAATCAAACTGATTTTGTTAACATCACACCAGACGGACCTTTATCAAATAAGGTTTTTAGTGTAGAAGTGCAACCTGGCCATATTTGGTGTGTTTATGGCGAATATACCCAGTTTTTTAATCCATTTCCGCTAACTTCTCGTGGTGCAAGTCATTTTAGAAACGGAGAATGGTTTAATTTAAGTTTTGAAGATTTAGACCAAACCCGTGAACTTTCTGATATCACTTACGACCCTCAAAACTTCAATCGGGTTTTTTTAAGCAGTTATTTTGATGGCCTACTTGAAATTGAAGATGATGTGGTCGTTAATCACTATCAAGCTTCAAACTCTAATATACAAGGTGTGCCTTCAAATATTAATGATAATCGCGTTGGTGCATCAGCCTTTAATAATCAAGGCGATTTATATTTTACTAATTCATTATCTGAATTCCCGCTTAAACAACTTTCAAGTTCAGGCACTATACAAGGGCTAGATACTTCTGAAAGTTTTGTAACTGCCACCAATGAAGCTAGTAGTAAAATAGCCGTAGACCGTCAAGGTAATGCTTATTTTGCCTCGTTTAAAACAGGTGTTATTGCTTATGAAGCGGCCACAGGAAAATCAGGTGCCATAAACTCTAATATTGATGGTGTCGATTTTCCAGACGCATTTAATGAAAACCCATCAATCACAGCCTTAGAGTTTGATCAAAATAACCGTTTATGGATTGGTACGAATGTGGGCTTAAGGGTCGCTTTTTCGCCAGCTGGTATTTTTGAAGAAGATCCTTTTGTTACAGTAGCACCTATCATTATTGAAGATGTTGATGGTCTCGCTCAAGAGTTATTATTTGAGCAGTTTATAACCGATATTGCCATTGATGGTGCAAATAATAAGTGGATTGCTACGGCAGATTCTGGTGTGGTTCAGGTCTCGGCAAATGGCCAAGAAGTGCTCAATATTTTTACAGAAGATAATTCGCCTTTGCCTACAAACTCAGTGCGTTCGGTAAGTGTTGATCAAGACACAGGCGTTGTTTATTTTGGAACTACACAAGGCTTGGTGTCTTATAATACCAATATTACGGGAAGTAATGAAGATTTAGAAAACGTGCGTGTATTTCCTAATCCAGTTCGACCTGGATATAATGGCTTGGTAACTATTGATGGTTTAATTGATGATGCTAATGTTAAGATTACAGATATTTCAGGTAACTTGGTTTACGAAGAAACTGTTAATGGTGGTACTATTCAATGGGATACGACGGCTTTTGGTAGGCACAAGGTAGCTTCGGGTGTTTATTTAGTACTTATTACAGGTGCTGACCAAGTTGAAACCAAGGTTGCCAAAATCATGATTATACGTTAATGCAAATTAAAACCACAGGTCTTGTTTTATCGACGGTTAAGTATAGCGAAGCCGATTTAATCGTGAGCATATTCACCAAAGAAAAAGGTTTGGTTAGTTTTTTTTTAAAAGGAATTCGGAAGGCTAAACGCTCCAAGCTGAAATCATCTCAATTTCAGCTTTTATCTTGTTTAGCACTCGATTTTACCTATCGCGATAACAAGTCGATGCAATTTATTAAAGAAGCTAAAACTCACATTTCGCTTCAAAACCTTCAACAGAATATTTATAAATCGACCATGTGTATGTTTTTGGCTGAAGTATTGAAGTTGAGCATACAAGAAGAAGAACAGAATATCGCTTTATATCAGTTTTTAGAAAATAGTCTTCAAAGTTTAGATCAAGCCAGCACTTACGCTGACTTTCATTTGCAATTTTTAGTAGAATTAACACGATTCTTAGGCTTTTACCCTGAAATAAATCATAATGATTATGCATACTTCAACCTATTAGAAGGTGCATTTCAATCTGAAGAATTGTCTAAATATGTGATTAGTGGTAGCAATGTTCAGATTTTAGAACAGTGTTTAAATTCTTCAGATTTGTTTAGTTCGCTTCGGATTCATCAAAAAAAGCGTCAAGACTTTTTAGATATGCTCTTGTATTATTACGAAATTCATTTAGATGGGTTTCGTATTCCTAAATCGAAAGCTATTCTAGAACAAGTCTTTGCTTAAACTAAGCTTACGAGTAAACCATCTTCTGTTTTTTCAATCTTAATTAAGGCTTTTTTCCGTAAAGATTTAGTGGTTTTATCCCATTTTTTGTTACTTAAACCAGAAGCATCTTTAAGTTTGTTAAGATCTTGTGGTGATTGCTTTTGAAGTAAAGTCATCACTTCTTTTTCTTCATCATTGAGCTCTACTTTTTTCTGTTCAGGCTTCATTTGTGGAAAAAACAAGACTTCTTGTATTGATGGGTTGTTGGTGAGAAACATAATTAAACGATCGATACCAATACCAAGTCCAGAAGTTGGTGGCATGCCATATTCTAAAGCTCTTAAAAAGTCTTCATCTATAAATTCACTAGCTTCATCATCACCTTTTTTAGCGAGTTTTAGCTGCTCTTCAAAGCGTTCACGTTGGTCAATTGGGTCGTTCAACTCAGAATAGGCATTGGCTATTTCTTTACCGCAAACCATGAGTTCAAAACGTTCGGTTAGTTCAGGATTGTCGCGATGTTCTTTACACAGCGGACTCATTTCTTTCGGGTAATCGGTGATAAAAGTAGGTTGTATAAAATTAGGCTCACATTTTTCACCAAAAATTTCATCAATCAATTTACCTTTTCCCATTGTATCATCAACTTCAATATCTAGGCTTAGAGCAGCTTCACGAAGTTCGGCTTCGCTTTTTCCTGTGATATCTAAACCTGTGTATTCTTTAATCGCATCAGTCATGGTAATGCGTTTGTAAGGTGCTTTAAAATTGACTTGATGTTCTTTAAACTGCGCTTCGGTTGTGCCATTAACTGCTAAGGCGCAATGTTCTAATAATTGCTCGGTAAAATTCATCATCCAGTTGTAGTCTTTATAAGCTACGTAAATTTCCATAGCCGTGAATTCTGGATTATGAGTACGATCCATACCTTCATTTCTGAAGTTTTTAGAGAACTCATAAACGCCATCAAAGCCACCAACAATTAATCTTTTCAGGTATAATTCATTGGCAATTCTTAAATATAAAGGAATGTCTAAAGCATTGTGATGGGTTACAAAAGGCCGTGCAGCGGCGCCACCTGCAATTGATTGTAAAATAGGTGTTTCGACTTCCATATAATCACGTTCATTAAAAAATGAACGCATGGCGTTAAATAATTTGGTACGCTTAACAAAAACCTCTTTAACTTTAGGATTTACGACTAAGTCTGCATAGCGTTGGCGGTAGCGTTGCTCAGGATCATGAAAGCCGTCATATTCGTTTCCATCCTTATCAACTTTTGGGAGTGGTAAAGGCTTTAAAGCTTTACTGAGTAAGCTAAACGTTTTAACCATAATGGTTTTTTCGCCCACTTTTGTTGTGAATAATTCACCTTCAATCCCGATAAAATCACCAATATCAAGTAATTTTTTGTACACATCATTATACAAGGTTTTGTCTTCACCTGGACAAATTTCGTCTCGGTTAAAGTAAACTTGAATGCGACCTTCGCTGTCTTGAAGTTCTGCAAATGAGGCTTTACCTTGAATACGACGCGACATGAGTCGGCCAGCGACAATTACAGATTCACCTTCTTTAAAATTAGATTTAATCTGTTGAGATGTGTGCGATAACTTAAACTCATCTGCAGGATAAGGATTAATCCCTAATTCACGAATTTTTGTTAGTTTATCACGTCTAATCTGTTCTTGTTCTGTTAATGGCATGACCTCAATTTTTAAGCCGCAAAGATACGTAGATTTACATAAACCTCATATATGCCTTTAAAAATCTATAAAGCTTTCAATACACAAAATTAGGATTATCTATTTTGCTCAGATAATATTGTATTTTTGCTTAAAACATATTGATGAAAGTTTTACATCTTGATGAAAATCATCCTGCTTTAGCTGAAGGTTTGGCCAAACTTGGTTTTGAAAATCACACGGATTATAAAAATTCTAAAACCGACATTGAAGTGAAAATTCATAATTATCAAGGCTTAATTATTCGAAGTCGTTTTACTTTAGATGCTACTTTTTTACAAAAAGCCACACAACTCAAATTTATCGGTCGTGTTGGCGCTGGTTTAGAAAATATCGATCTTTCTGTGGCAGAAGAACTCGGCATTAAATGTTTCAACGCGCCAGAAGGGAATAGAAATGCGGTCGGTGAACACAGTTTGGGTTTGCTTCTCAATTTATTTAATCGCATCCGTATTTCAGATGCTGAGGTAAGACAAGGCGTTTGGCAACGTGAAGCCAACAGAGGTCTAGAAATTGAAGGGAAAACCATCGGCCTGATTGGTTACGGCAATATGGGAAAAGCCTTTGCGAAAGTTCTTCGCGGATTTGATTGTGAAGTGTTGTTTTATGATTTAAAAGAAGATATCGATGATGCAAATGCTAAACAAGTCAATTTACAAACCTTACAAGCTAAAGCTGATGTATTGAGTTTGCACACGCCACTCACTGAACTCACAAAAAACATGTTGAATGCTGAATTTATTGCTGCTTTTAAAAAGAAGTTTTGGCTTATTAACACAGCAAGAGGGAAATCTGTTGTCACTAAAGATTTGGTTGAAGCTTTAAAATCAGGTAAGATTTTAGGCGCAGGTTTAGATGTCTTAGAGTTTGAAAAATCGTCTTTTGAAGACTTTTTTACTCAAAAGAATTTACCAGCCGAATTTAACTATTTAACAAAAGCTAAAAATGTAATTTTAACACCACACATTGCTGGTTGGACGCTAGAAAGTAAGTACAAACTCGCTAAAACTATTGTAGACAAGATTGCCGCACATTTTAGCAATGAAGTTTAACGCTTCGACTTAAAAATAAAATATTAAATTACATTTGTAACTTAAACTTTGTAAACCAATGAATTTAAAGAAAGCCAGCCTGATCATTGCCATTATTTTAATCATAGATCAATTGTCTAAAATTTACATTAAAACCAGTTTTAGGTTAGGTGAATCGGTTGAAGTCTTTTCATGGTTTAAAATTTTATTTATCGAAAATGAAGGTATGGCTTGGGGCGCAAAAATACCAGGTAGTTACGGTAAAATTATCCTCACTGTATTTCGTTTATTTGCCATTGTCGCCATTGGCTATTGGTTAAAAGACAGCATTAAGAAACATAAACCGAAGGTGTTAATTTGGGCCATTGCTTTAATCTTCGCCGGCGCCTTGGGTAATATTATCGATTCGGTGTTTTATGGGATTATTTTTGACGGTAGCTATGGGCAAATTGCTACTTTATTTGCAGAGCAACCTTATGGCGAATGGCTGAAAGGCAATGTGGTTGATATGCTCTATTTTCCATTATACGATGGTATATTACCCGAATGGTTACCGATTTGGGGCGGTGAGCGTTTTGTGTTTTTTGAGCCTGTATTTAACATTGCCGACACCGCCATTAGCACCGGCTTCGGCTTATTATTAGTCTTTAATAAAAAGGCCTTTCCTAAAGAAGATCAGTAAGTTGCTTCAGCTCAGATGCTTTGATAAAACATAGCTTAAAAAGTATTTAAACCGCATATTTCATTACTATGCTTTAGAAATGGCTGTAAAAAATATATTTTTAAAGGTTTTATTATGAATTTTTTATATATTTAACAAATAATCAAACCTAGCTATTATGCAACTAACAACTACCAACTTTAATTTTAATTTTATTTCTGCCTTTTCTTATATTTTCACAAGATGAGATTTGTGGTGCTAGTGGTACTGATATTCAAAGTCATTCAAGCTTAGATATTAATCGCAATGACTTTTATTCTTCTCAACAGACTTTTTTAGCTGATATTAAACAACTCATTAAAAACTAAGCATCATGAAAACAGTCATAAAACTATTAATTATTTGTATGCTTGGGCAAAGCTTGACTAGCTTAGCCCAAACCACCGCCATTCCTGATGAAGATTTCGAACAAGCCTTGATTGATCTTAATATCGATTCAGATGGCATCATTAACGGACAAGTGTTAACGGCTGATATAGAAACGATTGTGGAATTAGATTTTTCAAATTTGTACGATTCATTTTTATATAATGGTGGTACCATAACAGATTTCACAGGTATTGAGGCCTTCACAGCACTAGAAATTCTCAACCTATCTAATTTAACAGTTGTTCTGTCTGAAGAACAGGCTGGCGTCTTCAATTCAAACTTAAATCTTAGAGAATTTATCGCCGATACTGAGAGTTTCGATGTTGGCCCATATATAGCAATACCCTACTTAGATTTTAGCAATCTTAATCACCTAGAATATATTAGTTTAGAGACTAGTTTTCAGATTAATTCCATTAACCTAAACAACCCTAATTCCTCTTACGAGAACTTAACCATTAATCTAGATCACGAATATTGGTATCCGCCATACACTTATTCGGTTTGTATAAATGTTAGTGATGCCCAAGCCGCTTCTTTAAATCAGTTCCCTTATAATACTTGGACTATAATTACACCCGCGCCAGATGTGAATGACTATGTTTGGAGAGATTATAATTTTTCTTCTACCTGTAATTTGTCAACAACAGATTTTGAAAATCTAAACGCGCTATCGGTTTATCCCAATCCTGTGCAAGATCAATTATGGCTAAAAAACCCTAACAATTTAAACATCGATAGAGCAGAAGTTTATACTATTTCGGGACAGCTGATTAAAACAGTTGAGGCAGTAGATACGTCTATAGACCTTGCGTTATTAGAAACAGGTGTTTATTTCGTAAAAGTGTTTAGTGCTCATAATTCAAAAACGTTTAAAGTCTTAAAGCAATAGCCATCATGCCAACCCATTAAAGCAGTAGCAAATTAAACGTTTAGTTCACCACTAATTGTACGGTTTCTCGCGTTACTTGTTTTAAGAGCACAGATTTATCTTTTTCAATTCGTTGTATGGCGGCATCATTAAAATGCCTAATGGTAAATAGCGATACACCTTTGTTGTATGTCACTTTAAACTTAGCTTTTAATTCTTCAATTAATTTATCGACATTATTAAATTTATTATCTACACAAACCGAAAATGAAATGGCTGAATTCTGAATTAAATCGACTTTAATTTGATAGCGATGGAACAACGCAAAAATTTCTGAAATATTTTCTTCTACAAAAAATGAAAAATCTAAACTAGATAGCGATAATAACACTAAATTAGGCTTAACAATATAACATGGAATTAAAGGTTGAATTTGCTCTCCCTTTTGAACGCAAGTCCCTTTATCTGTTGGATTGAAAAACGATTTAACCAATAAAGGTATTTCTTTTTTCTGCAAGGGTTGAAGTGTCTTCGGGTGAATAACCGATGCGCCATAAAAGGCGAGTTCGATGGCTTCTTCGTAAGAAATTTGGTGCAAAAGCTGAGTGTTTTTAAACACATTAGGGTCGCCATTAAGCACGCCAGGCACATCTTTCCAAATCGTTACACTTTCAGCATTTAAGCAATAAGCAAAAATCGCCGCGGTGTAGTCACTCCCTTCACGACCTAAAGTCGTAGTAAAGTTATGCTGGTCTGAGCCAATAAAACCCTGAGTAATATTTAATTCACTTGTATCTACATGAGCATTAATTTTTTCTTGGGTGCGTTCCCAATTCACACCAGCATCGCGATAAACACTTGTAGTATCGATTAAATTTCTGCAGTCGTGCCAAGTATTAGCAATATTAAGGCTATTTAAAAATTGACTCACAATACTTGTGCTAATCAACTCGCCAAAACTCACCACTTGGTCATACACAAAATCATAATTAGGCGATTTGTTGCGATCTAAAAAAATACGCAATTCATCAAAAAAATAGTTCACTTTGGTGTAAGCCGGATGTGCTGAAGTCTCAAATAAATCCTTTAAAATTTCGTGATGATACAGTTTTAAGTCTGTGATGGCTTTGTTAAGATTTTGGTCTTTTTCAAAATACAGCTTAACAATTTGTTCTAAGGCGTTAGTGGTTTTTCCCATCGCCGAAACCACCAATAACTTTTGGTCGGTTCCTGTAAGTTTTAAAACTTCAGCGACATTTTTAACACCAGCAGCATCTTTTACCGATGCGCCACCAAACTTAAAAATTTGCATAATTATGATTTAATAGATTACAAGTTAATGTTTTTAATGTGAGCTTCATCTAATTGAACCGTTCGCCACTCTTTAAACACGGTTGCACCATATGACTTATAAAATTCGATAGCGTTTGAATTCCAATCTAAAACAACCCATTCTACACGTTTAATTTTATGGGTTTTAGCATGTAAAATCAGTGCTTCAAGCAGAGCCTTACCAATACCTTTTTGTCGATGCGATTGGGTTACAATTAAATCTTCTAAGTGATAAGTTTCGCCTTTCCAAGTTGAAAATCTGGAATAAAATAAAGCCATTCCTACAATAGTTGCATCAATTTCAGCGACAAAGCATTTAAATAAAGCATCTTTACCGAAGCCGTAAGCTTTTAAATCATCTACATTAACTTCAACAGCATCGGGTTCATTTTCAAATTTAGCCAATTCCTTGATTAAGTTTAGCACTTGTGGCATATCTTCAGCCGCTGCAAGTCGTATTTGAAATTCCATCGAACTCATTTTTAAACAAAAATACGTTGTGAAAAATAAAAACATTCTTAAATCGGATATAAAAGCGGTTTTTTCCTATTTTTGCTGAAACTACAACGTTTTCGTAATGAAAAAAGCTAACCAAACCCTCGGTGAATTTATCATCGAAAATCAAAAGTCATTTAAGTACACATCAGGCGAATTATCTCGATTAATTAACTCGATTAGACTTGCTGCCAAAGTGGTAAATCACGAAGTTAATAAAGCCGGATTAGTCGATATCACTGGTAATGCAGGCGAAACCAATGTACAAGGTGAAGACCAGCAAAAGCTTGATGTTTATGCTAACGAACGCTTTATACAAACCTTAATTAACCGTGAAATTGTTTGTGGTATTGCTTCAGAAGAAAACGACGATTATATTACCATTCAAGGTCAAAATAAAGCCCACGATAATAAGTATGTGGTCCTGATGGATCCACTTGATGGTAGCTCTAATATTGATGTTAATGTTTCGGTAGGTACTATTTTTTCAATTTATCGCCGCCAATCACCTGTTGGGCAACCTGTTGAAATAGACGATTTTCTTCAGCCTGGCAATCAGCAAGTGGCGGCAGGTTATATTATTTACGGCACATCAACAATGTTAGTGTATACGACTGGTCATGGTGTTAATGGGTTTACATTAAATCCAGCATTAGGAACCTATTATTTGTCGCATCCTAACATGAAATTTCCTGAAGAAGGCAATATTTATTCAATTAATGAAGGTAACTATGTGCATTTTCCTCAAGGTGTTAAAGATTATATTAAATATTGTCAAGCTGAAGTAGAGTCTGACAACAGACCTTACACTTCGCGATATATCGGTAGCTTAGTGTCCGATTTTCATCGGAATATGATTAAAGGTGGCATTTACATGTATCCTAAAACAGCTAAAGCTCCTAAAGGAAAATTACGCCTATTATACGAGTGTAACCCAATGGCTTTTATTGCTGAGCAAGCTGGCGGAAAGGCTTCTGATGGTTATCAACGTATTTTAGATATTCAACCCACTAAGCTTCATGAGCGTGTGCCATTTTTTTGTGGAACTCAATCTATGGTCAATAAAGCAGAAGAATTTATGGCTAACTATAAAAACGAATAGTTTTTTCGGTTTAGGTCTCGGTTCAGTTGAAGTTTTTGAACTAGGGTTTAACATCGCAAGTTCCCAAAAAAGCTTAATTTAGCACAATGCGAAAATTAAGCTTCATATTATTACTTTTTTTATTCAACTTAGTATGGACTCAAAATGCTAATTTGGCTCAAAATTATTTAGACCAAGGCGAATATGAAAAAGCCTTAGCCGTTTATGAGCAACTTCTCGAAGAAAATCCTAGAAATCAAAAATTTTTGTTAGGTTTAGTAGAAGCGCATAAAAATTTAGAACAACTTCAAGCCGCCAAAAAAGCTTTACAAACTTACCTTAATCGTCCAGGTAATTACCCAAATATAGAGGTTGAACTTGGCTATTTGTTCGATCAGGAAAAACAACTCGATTCAGCAAAAATATATTATCAATCAGCTTTAGCAAAGGTAACAGAGCGCCCAAATTTTGCCTATATTGTTGGTAAAGCTTTTCAAAATTATGGACTTTTAAATTACGCTGAAGAAACCTACGAAACTGCCCAGAGCATTCGGCCATCAACCAACTTTTCAATAGAATTGGCACGTATTTATGGTGAGCAAAGCAAGTTTGAAAAAATGTTTAACAATTATGTTGATATCATTGAAAAAAATGCGCGTTATTTTAAAATGTTAAGTCCAAGATTTTCTGATTTTATCACCAAAGATCCTAACAATAAAGCCAATTTAGCTTTTAAAACAGTTTTATTACAACGCAACCAAAATGAACCTAGAAAGCTGTACAATGAAATGCTAAGCTGGTTGTTTGTGCAACAAGGCAATTTAAATTTAGCATTTATACAAGAAAAAGCCATTTATGCCCGAAGCCAAACCAAACAGCTCAATAATATTTTTGAACTCGGACAAATTGCTTTTGAACAAGAAGATTATAGTTTAGCCAAACAAATTTTTAAAGAAGTTCAAGCTAAAACCAATCAACCTGTTTTGTTTTACAGAAGTGCTCAGTATTTATTGAAGTTACTTCAGTTTAACCCAGAAAATTCAGTTGAAACTGTCAACCAAGCTTATCAAGATTTTTTTACAGCTGAAAAAATTTCAACACTAACACACGCTATTTATCTTGATTGGGCAAAATTTACAGCCAATCAGTTACAAAATCCTCAAAATGCCATTAAGTTGTTAGATGAAGTTAATTCGTCACAAATTCGGCCATCACAAATGGCTTCAACAAAACTGTTGAAAGGTGATTTGTTACGCTTAGAAGGGCAATTTAACCAAGCCTTATTGCTATATGCGCAAGTAGAAAAATTAGTGCCCAACTCAGATGAAGCACGAGAAGCGAAGTTTAAAACTGCACAAACAAGTTATTTTCAGGGTGATTTTGATTGGGCTTTAACACAACTCGACGTCTTAAAACAGTCCGTTTCACAACGCATGGCCAATGATGCTTTAGAGTTAGCCTTACACATTCGCGAAAACTCATATCTTGATTCTACCCAAACCGATTTAAAGCGTGTTGCTAAAGCCGACTTGTTAAGAAGTCAGCAACGTTATCATAAAGCGATTAATATTTTGCAAAAGGTTTTAGAATCTTATAAAGATGTTGCCATAGTAGATGAAGCCTTGTATCGTTTAGCCTTAAACTTTGAAAGTTTGTCTAATTTTGAAGCTGCTGCAGAAGCTTACAACCAATTGGTGACCGATTATCCTGAAAGTATTTTAGCAGACAATGCTTTATTTGCACAGGGTTTAATTTATCGCGATCAGCTTAACGCGACCGAAAAGGCTAAGTCAAAATTTGAGCACATTATTTTTAACCATCCCGATAGCATTTACTTTGTTGAAGCTAGAGAAATTTTTAGAACTTTGCGCGGCGATAAAATAGAATAATTATGTTTATTTATAATATTACAATGCAGGTTGAAGCTTCTGTACATCAAGATTGGTATAGTTGGGTAAATTCTAGCTTTATCCCTGAAATGTTATCGACTAAAAAATTTACAAAAGCAGTTTTAAGCGAGGTTTTACAAGATGAAAATCAGGATAGCTTTACTTATTCAGCGCAGTTTTTTGTGCCAACTGAAACACATTTAGAGGCCTATAAACAAGCTTATGCTTCAAAAATTGAAGCTAAAATTAGCTTGTTTAAAACACGCGTTGTTAGTTTTAGCTCAACTCTAAAAATTATAGACCAACATTAAGTTTATGCAAGTAAAAGCAAAAAAACACCTCGGGCAGCATTTTTTAAAAGACCTTAATATTGCTCAGCAAATTGCCGATAGCTTGAGTTATTCGGGCTATAAACATTTAGTCGAAATTGGTCCTGGCATGGGTGTTTTAACACAGTTTTTACTTGCAAAACCAGTGAACTTAGTAGCGATGGATGTAGATCGTGAATCAATTACCTATCTAAATACCAATTTTAGAGCACAATTCTCTAAAGCCGAAATAAATCAAGATTTTGAAGTTGTGAATGCTGATTTTTTAAATGATCATTTAATCAAGCGGTTTCAATCTGAAGAATTTGCGGTTATTGGGAATTTCCCTTACAATATTTCAACTCAAATTGTGTTTAAAACCATCGAGTTACATGCCTATATTCCAGAGTTTGCGGGCATGTTTCAAAAAGAAGTCGCACAACGCATTTGTGCAAATCCTGGTAGCAAAACCTATGGAATTACTTCAGTTTTAACGCAGGCCTTTTACGATACAGAATATTTATTTACTGTAAAGCCTCATGTTTTTAATCCGCCACCAAAAGTCGATTCAGGCGTACTTCGACTGGTTAGAAAAGCAAATTATCAACTTGAATGTGATCAAAAGTTGTTGTTTAAGGTGGTTAAAACCGCTTTTAATCAGCGCCGAAAAACAATCCGAAACAGTTTAAAAACACTTCAATTATCAGCTGATTTGACTTCAAAGCCTATATTTAATAAACGCCCAGAACAGCTTAGTGTTTCAGAATTTATAGAATTAACAAAAAAAATCGACGAAGATGCAGTTTCAAATCAGTAAAGACTTTGTTGAAAAAATTCAACTTCTTGTTGAAGAGCATAATAATGATGAACTATTACTGCATTTAGAAGAATTACACCACGCCGATATTGCCGAAATTTTAGATGAATTAAGTCTTAATGAAGCAACTTATATCATTAAACTATTAGATTCAGATAAAACGGCTGAAGTCTTAATGGAAATTGATGAAGATGATCGGGAAAAAGTGCTTCAAAACTTAAATGCGCAAGAAATTGCCGATGAGATTGAAGAAATGGATACCGATGATGCAGCCGATATTATTGCCGAGCTTGACCGCGATATTCAGCAAGAAGTCATTAACAATATTACAGACCGAGACCACGCTAAAGATATTATTGAGCTATTGCGTTATGATGAAGACTCAGCAGGTGGTTTAATGGCTAAAGAGTTAATTAAAGTTAATGAAAATTGGAGCGTTACTGGTTGTATGGAAGAAATGCGCTCTCAAGGAGAGAATGTAACTCGTGTTCATTCAATTTACGTGGTCGATAACAAAGGCAAACTTAAAGGCCGACTGTCTTTAAAAGATTTAATTACTGCACCAAAAGATGCTCATATAGCTGACGTTTATATTACAAAAGTAGATTATGTAAATGTGCATACAACTGGCGAAGAAGTTGCCAGAATTATGCAAAAATACGACTTAGAAGCAATTCCTGTTGTAGATGAATTAGGAAGGCTGGTTGGTCGTGTTACTATTGATGATATTGTCGATTTTATACGGGAAGAAGCCGAAAAAGATTACCAAATGGCTGCTGGTATTTCTGAAGATGTTCAAGCCGATGATGGTTTAATACAACTTACACGAGCACGTTTACCTTGGTTAATTTTAGGCTTATTAGGTGGTTTAGGTGCTGTTTATGTGATGCAAGGTTTTGATGAAGCTTTAAAAGATTATCAGGTTCTATTTTTCTTTACACCCTTAATTGCAGCTATGGCTGGTAATGTTGGCGTACAATCTAGTGCAATAATTGTTCAAGGTTTAGCTAACGATTCTTTGAAAGAAAGCTTGTTGAGTCGATTATTAAAAGAGGTTAGCTTGGGTTTAATAAATGGTATTGCTTTAGGTTTACTAGTGATGGTTTTTGGTTTTATAACAGCTTTACCACAATTAGTTAGTATTACTGTTGCAGTTTCTATTTTATCAGTGATTTTAGTTGCGGCTTTAATTGGGACTTTTGTGCCTATTATTTTACATAAGCGCGGTATTGACCCAGCTATTGCAACAGGACCTTTTATTACCACAAGTAATGATATTTTTGGCATTTTTCTATTTTTCTATATCTCTAAGCTCATACTAGGTTTTTAAGTGAAGGCTGATTGTTTTACATACAAGTATGAAGTGGCTCCCAAAGACATCGATGAACTTAACCATCTAAATAATATTCGCTCGATTGAGTTGGTTTTAGATGCAGCAAAGCAACATTGGGAACACTTAGCTTCAACTAAGCTAAAGTCTGAATTTGCTTGGTTTTTAGTTGAGCACCACATCAAGTACAAATCTCAAGGGTTTTTAGGTGATCAACTGAGTATTGTAACTTGGGTTAAAACAACTTCCGGAGTAAAATCTATAAGAGTTGTTGAAATCTATCGGAATGATACACTTCTCACGACTTCAACCACAACTTGGTGTTTGGTTAATCAAGCAACCAAAACTTTAAGTAAAATTCCACCTGAGATTTTAAGCTTATTCAATTAAACCTCATAAGCTTTCTTTAAAATGAAATCTAAACTCAATTTAAGATACTTACCTTTGTACTTCAATTTTAGTTATGAGTAAAGATGTCATTTTTCAAGATTTAGCATTACGTGATTATAAAGAAACTTGGGACTACCAAGAAGATTTATTTCAGCAGATACTTGATATAAAAATTAAAAATAGGCGAGAAGACGCGCAATTACCAACTCAAAATCATCTGTTATTTGTCGAGCATCCGCATGTATACACTTTAGGTAAAAGCGGCGATTTAAAAAATTTGCTTTTGAACGAAGCTCAGCTAAAAGAAAAAAACGCAACATTTTATAAAATTAATCGTGGAGGCGACATCACTTATCATGGTCCTGGACAATTGGTAGGTTACCCTATTTTAGATCTTGAAAACTTTTTTACAGATATACATCGCTACTTAAGAACTTTAGAAGAAGTAATTATTTTAACACTTAAAGATTACGGTTTAAAAGCCGAACGAAGTAAAGGCGAAACAGGCGTTTGGCTAGATGTAGGAACACCATTTGCGCGTAAAATTTGCGCTATGGGTGTTCGCGCTTCACGTTGGGTAACCATGCATGGCTTTGCACTTAATGTAAATGCTGATTTAGGCTATTTTGATAATATTGTGCCTTGCGGAATTCAAGATAAAGCGGTTACCTCATTAAATGTAGAACTCGGCCAAAAGGAAGTTAGCTTAAATGAAGTTAAGGCTAAAGTTAAGCATTATTTTGAAGATTTATTTGAAGCTCACCTAACCAGTAAAAATTCAACTAATCGCTAAATTGATAAACCAAAATCGATTGGTCGTCACCTTGAGTAATAAATTCGTACTGATTTGGCGCTAATTCGCGTAATTCAATTTCAGATGTTGCATAAATAGGGAACCCATCAATTAGCTTACCGTCGCTATTTAGTAAATATAATTGTTGGCTTTGTTCGTCAACTACAGAGATAAAAACAGTATTGCGCATCTGATGTAATTTTGGCCTGAGATACAAACCATAATCTAACTGAACTTCTTCTGTGTTAATTTGAAGTTTATTTTCAGACAAACTCACATAATGCTGTTTATTGGCAGTAAAATAGTGATTACTAAACCAATTTTGAGGACTCAAATTTACTTTGCCATCAGTCTCTATAGTTACCAATTCACTATTATTTGATGTTCCTATAAATTGGTTACCAAATTCATAAAAAGCATTGTTACTTGGTACAAACTTTTGGTTTGGTTTAACCCTAATATCACCAGTTCGATCTAAAATAAAAAGTTGTTTTTCAGTTTGCGCTAAAATATAGTCTTTTGCATCAATTCTGATGTGTTTTGGTGCTTGTGTAATATTTGACTGTGGAGATTTAAACTTAAAACCTTTCACAAGCTTTGCATCTTTATCATACATTTTTATTTGGTTACCTTGTGTCACCACAAAACGGTGTCGACCATTATTGCTGTAGTCAAACAACTGCAATCCTTGTGTAATGGGTTGCTTAAAAACTATCGGAAAGCGGCTAACTTCGCTTCCGTTTTTGTCTAAAACATAAAGCTTGTTTTGGGTTGTGAAAGCTAGCTGTAAACGTGTATTTTTATAAATATCAAGGCTTTTAATCTTGCCTACTATTTTACTGTCAAGTTGTTTTTGCCAAATTTCACGACCTTTAGAGTCAATAAGATGCAGCACATTAGCTTCGTCTTGGTATACAATGTCATGTTGTTGTGTACGCCAGTTAACAAAGTATTGTGGTGGCATTGCCAAATGGTGTTGCTGTTTTAGTCGATTAACCTTTAAGCTAGTTTTAGAAGAGTTTATCGCAGATTGGCTGTAAGTATTTATTAAAGTATATTGTTTTTGGAGGTCAAGCTGAATTAAACTTAAATTAAAACCATTGAGTTTAATTTTCTTCCACGCAGTTGAATGTTTTTGACTTTTTGAAGCTAAATGCGGTAATAAATTTTCATTTAAGCTTCCCAGTTGAAGTGTGTAAGAAGACCTTAATTCATCACGACTTTCTTTAAAATAATCAGTTTCAGCTAAAGTGGCATTATTTTTTATATTGACTAAGGTGTTTTCTAGAGTTTCTAAGTTTTCGCTAAATAAAAAATGTCCTTTAAATTTAGTTACAAATTTTGGCACGAAATTTTTAATTAGTGGGCTAAAGTGGTTAAATGCATCAAAGTGATCTAATTTATAAATTTGTTCGCCTCTAAAGCCTTCACTAACTTCTAAGTCATTTAAAAACTGCTCTTCAAAGCCAAGAACATCTTCTGGCATATAATCGACACAAATAGATGCATTGCTGAAAGTAACACTCAGTTCTGCAGAAAAATTTTCAATAGGGTGAGAAATTATGTCGCTTGTAAAGCCCAGATTTCTTCGGCGATCCTGAAAACTCTTAAAATCAGATATGCTGAAGTTGTAAAAATAAGTTGAATTTAACGGGATAGCTTCAGCAAATTTTGTACTTCTGTTAAGTTCATCTCTTAAAACTTCAATAAAAACTTGTTGGCCTTCAGCAGGTAAAATTACACCATTAGCCATAATGTCTTCTGCGTTAATTTCTAAGTCTAAAACTGCCCATTCACCTAATTCGCCATAAACAGAACTTGAGTTCTTAAACAGGTGTTGGTGAAGTTGCGAGAGGCGAGATAAATTTAAAAATAGAGAGTTTTGACTATTGCTACTTGCTTTTAAGGCTTTATAAAAACTAGCTTCTAGTTTAATATTATTATTGTGGCTGCGAATAATATTTTCTAGCGTTAAACGCGAACTACTTATAAGTTTTATGTTATTAAGTTGGGTGCTGTAAAATGATTCTTTATCGATACTAATTTCATTTAAATTGGTACCATCGTACTTTAAACTTTTTTGGTTGTTAATTAAACCAGTTTTAATAAGTGATTCGGTTGAGTTGGTTATAAATGTATAAGCAAAACTATCACTACCAATGCTAGAAATGCTTAACATTCCGCCTAAATCTGAATTAATATGAGACAACAATTGAAGTTGTTGCTGAAGGTCAATAATAAGTTTATTGTCAAGATTTTGCTTAATGAAGCTGTTAGTTGACAAATTGGTTTGGAGTTGATTAATGGTCTCAAATTCAAAAACCAAGATGCTTTTTGGTGGTAATGCATCAGCTAAAGCAATGGTTTTTGTAGATGTTGAGTTGCTACAACTTATTAAAATTATGACTAGAGTTAATTGAAAAAGCCTTAACATAATACTTATAATTAATCAACAAATTTACACATTCAATTTGCAATTTGGTTGGTTATTAAACAGCATTTTAAGTCAACTTATTTTAAAAATCTAGGCTTAATTGTTCCGGTAATAATTTAAAGCTTTTTCTATGATAGTCTGTCGCACCAAAATTTTTTATAGCTTCTCGGTGTGATTTTGTCGGGTAACCCATGTTTGTACGCCATTCATATTCAGGATGTTCTTGATCTATATTTAGCATATAAGCATCACGAGCTGTTTTGGCTAAAATAGAAGCTGCTGCAATATTTAAGTATTTTCCGTCTCCTTTAATTACACATTGGTGCATGATGTTTTTATAGGCTTTAAATTTATTACCATCTACAGCAATAAATTCAGGTTGAGGCTGAAGTTGTTTAATTGCGCGATGCATTGCTAAAATTGAAGCATTTAAAATGTTAATTTCGTCGATTTCGGCCATCATCACATGTGCAATGCCATAACTTATAGCTTTTTGTTTTATAAGTGGTTCAAGTTGTTCGCGCTTGGTTTTGCTCAGTTGCTTAGAATCGTTAAGCCAATCGTGTTTAAAATGTTTCGGTAAAATAACAGCGGCTGCAGTTACGGGACCAGCCAGGCAACCACGACCGGCTTCATCGGTACCACATTCTAGCAATTCCTGTTGGTATTGAAGTTTCAGCATGATACAAAAATACATTTTATTCTATTTTTTTAGCATGTAAAACAAATCTCAATTGCATTCGTTAAAAATTGGTACTTTTGCGCTTTAATTTTTAATGATGAGGTTACTCTTTTTAGCTGTTTTACTTTTTGTTGTAGCTCATACTTCTGCCCAAGGTACGCTAGGCGGTAATGCTCAAGGTAGGCCATCAACAAATAGAATCAGTCTAAGCGAGACAAAAGGCGATGATAATGATAAAAAAGAAATTAAAGATATTGACGTTAGTGTAAGCGATTATAAGCAAATTTTAGCCAATGGCGATACGATTAGTTTAGATACTACTCTTACTATTCGCAAGTACTATAAATATAATTATTTACGTCGTGATGACTTTGGTTTATTGCCTTTTCAGAACATTGGGCGCCCATTTAATGCATTAACTCGTGACTTTAGCACATTATCACAAAACCCAGAATTTGGAGCCACCGCAAAGCACTTTAATTTTATGGAAGCTAATGATATTAGCTATTATCACGTACCAACTCCACTCACTGAATTTTATTTTAAAACCGTATTTCAGCAAGGCCAAAATGTTGATGCCTTTTTTACAACCAATATTAAGCCCGAACTTAATTTATCAATCGCCTATAAAGGCTTACGATCACTTGGCAACTATCAAAATAGCTTAACTAGTACCGGAAATTTAAGAATGACTTTGAGTTACCAATCTAAAAATCAACGTTATTTTGCACGAACCCATTTTGTTTCTCAAGATTTAATGAGCCAAGAAAATGGCGGGATGACAGCTGAGGCAGTTCAGTTTTACGAGGATGAGTTACCCGAATATGATAATCGCTCATCGGTAGCTATGCAATATGAAAATGCAGAATCGACTTTGTATGGGAAACGCTTCTATTTAAATCAAGCTTATAAATTGAAGTCAAATGCTGACTCTACCTCTTCGGCTGAAGTTACCGCGTTTCATAAGCTGAATTTTTCAGATAAAGAATATCAATTTCAACAAACAGAAGCCACATCAATTTATGGTGAAGCCTTTGAAAATTCTAATTTATATGACGAAGTTGAGTATCAGTATGTTCGCAATCAGTTAGGAATTAGTTATCAACAGAAATTTTTAGGTAAACTCAGCGGATTTATAGAGCATACCAACTACAATTACGGGTTTAATTCTATTGTACTTCAAGATGATGGTAATATTGTACCCAACCGAATTAACGAAGATGTTTTAGCTGTAGGCGGTAATTACCTTACACAGTTTGGCGGCTTCAAATTTAAAACCAATGCCGCACTTAATTTACATGACACCTTTAAAGGTTATGATGTAAATGTAACTTCGAGTTATCAATTAGATTCGACATCTACTGTTTCAGCACGATTAAAAATAAATTCAGCATTGCCAAATTTCAATTTTTTATTGTATCAAAGTGATTATAAAAACTACAATTGGTACAATCCTAATTTTGATAATCAAAACTTACAGCAATTACAACTTCAGCTTGCATCTAAGCGCTTTGGGACTTACAAATTAAGCTATCAACGCATAGACAATTATACTTATTTCGGATTGATAGATAATCCAGATGCTACAGCAAATGCAGATACTCTGGTAAAGCCAATGCAAAGTGAGGCACAAGTTCAATACCTTAAATTTAAGGCACAAAAAGACTTTAAAGTTGGTAAGTTTGGGTTAGCTAACGATGTAATTTACCAACAAGTTTTGTCTGGCGAATCGGCTTTTCGAGTTCCTGAATTGGTGACACGCCAATCTTTATATTACCAAGATTTTTGGTTTAAAAAAGCCTTATTTATGCAAACTGGAATCACATTTAATTACTTTACAGACTTCCAGTCTAATGCTTACGACCCGATTTTGTCTGAATTTTTTGTCAATAATCAAGACTTTAAAAGCTTTTATACGGCAGACATCTTTTTTAACGCAAAAGTAAGAACAGCAAGAATTTACTTCAAGTTTGAAAACTTTCCAACCATATTCCAAGGAAATACCAACTTTGCAGCACCAAACTATGCTTACCGCGATTTTGTAATACGATTTGGTTTAGTGTGGAATTTATTTTTGTGATAACACTAATTTAATATACTGCGCTACTGAAGTGTTTTGTGCTATGAGACCTAAAGCTTAATTTTACAAAAAAAAGCTTCAATGCTGCAAAAGCAACTTTTAATAATTGGTTATGTTTGGCCAGAACCGAATTCATCTGCGGCTGGAAGCCGTATGATGCAACTGATTAATTTATTTTTAAGCAAAAACTTTAAAATAACCTACGCATCACCAGCAAAAACTACAGATTATACCGAAGATTTAACAAAACTTGGTGTTGATGTAGCCAATATTCAAGCCAATGATTCTAGTGTAGATCAATTTCTAGAAGCTTTACAACCAACTCATGTACTGTTTGATCGTTTTATGATGGAAGAACAATTTGGGTGGCGAGTAGCTGAAGTTATTCCTGAAGCTATTAGAATTTTAGATACAGAAGATTTACACTTTTTTAGACGAGCAAGACAGCAAGCTTATAAATCAAAACAAAGTTTTAAAACCAGTTTTTTATTTACGGCAGAAGCCAAACGAGAAATTGCTTCAATTTATCGTTGTGACCTTAGTTTAATTATTTCTCAAGCCGAATTAAACCTGTTAAAAACACAATTTAAAATAGATAAACGCTTATTGTTATACCTTCCTTTTTTAGTAGATTATAAGCGTTTAAAAGAACGAGATTTACCATTATTTCAAGACCGAAAAGATTTTGTAAGCATTGGTAATTTTTTACATCCGCCGAATTACGATCAAGTATTATACTTAAAAGAAGATATTTGGCCTTTAATTAAGGCTGAGTTACCTCAAGCTAAGTTGCACGTTTATGGAGCCTATACCTCACAAAAAGTAGAGCAATTGCACCAAGCATCAGAGGGTTTTTTAATTCATGGTCGCGCTAAACATGCTATTAACACAATCAAGCATGCCAAAGTATTGCTAGCACCATTGCGCTTTGGCGCGGGCTTAAAAGGAAAATTTATTGATAGTATGCGTGCTGGAACGCCAGCTGTAACGACCACTATTGGTGCAGAGGGTTTGTGTGGTGATTTGCCTTGGTGTGGCGAAATAGCTAATGAAGCTAAAGGTTTTGCTGAACAAGCAGTAAAACTATATCAGAATGAAAAGCGTTGGCATAAAACACAATTTAACGGATTTAAATTATTAGAAGAGCGTTTTAGGTTGCAAAAATTTAAACCAACTGTGTTTAAACGATTACAAAAAATTGAAATAGAATTACATAAGCATCGTCAGGCAAATTTTGTAGGCCAAATGTTGATGCATCATAGCTTACAAAGTACAAAATATATGTCACGTTGGATTGAGCTTAAATCTCAAACTTAAGTGAGATTTATTTACGCTTACATGTTTTTACACCTAGAATTGTATAGAGTGGATAAAAACTAATAATGCTCGTTAATACAAATACACCCGCAAAAATAAGTAAAATAATACCTAGCGTTCCAGAAATAATATCTTGTGTAAATAAACCAACTATTACAGCGGCAATTAAAAACCGCACTAACTTGTCGGCTGATCCCATATTTTTTTTCATATTAGTCCGATTTTAATCTATAGTTAAATATACGAAAAAAAGATAACTTCAGTTTAGATAGCTTTCAGATGCCGAATGACAACCGATGTAAATATTCCAATAAATTTATTGCTAATACCTCTGTGAAATACCACTAAAATTAGCTATTTATTTTTATTACTAGGAAACTTTTGTTCAGAGTACTGTCCTAAAAAGTAAAAACCTAATAAAGGTATAAACATAAATTTTGCTGATGCTTCTAGTACATTTAGCTCGTTTAAGCTTAATAATATAATTGCCATTAAAACAATGGCTATGCTGTTAAAAATGGTTTTATTCATAAATATTATTTTTTCAAGAATTTTATTTACTTGGCTTCTTTTTTTTGAAAAATAAAGCAATAATAGCTGACCAAAATATGCCCGTTGCTAAATTTCCAAACATGGCTTGTCGAGTAAAAGCTCCCATATTATACAAAGTCTCGGCTGAAGACTGATTAGTTCCATTTTTAACAGCTGTAATTACGGCTTTATTAAAAAATTCTGGTGATACATATTCACCTAAAACAAAAATAGGAACAGGAGAAAAACCAGCCACAATACCAGAAAAAATAGCACCTGAAATAAAGGCTTTTCGCCAATCGATTTTTTGATGGTATATTTTTTCATTTTTCTCTCGAATGCATAAATAAACAATAGCAATAAGTGGTAGATTTAAAGCCATTGAGTAAATACTGTACATGCCAATACTTTCATCATGCCAACCTAGAGCTTTTTCAGCATAAAGCCAAAGCAAATTGAGCAATGTAAAAAACATTGCCCATTTAAATTCTATTTTAAAATTCTTTATCATTTTGGTTTATGCTTTGCCTTTAAGCACCCATTCACCACGGTCAAGCAAAGGAGCAGCTTGTTTAAACTTTACTGTTTTTTCTTCACCATTCACAACATTTTTAATCACGACACGATCATTGCGACCAATTTTTGGCTGTTCTCTTACTATAGTTTCAGTAACTTGTTGCTGCTGACTCGCCGATTCTCCTGCTTGACGGTTTTGCATCGCTTGTTCATCAAGGTTTGGAATATTATCTTTTTGAGTAGTTAGATTTGGATCTTGTCGGCGTGTTTGCTTTGCTTCTTGAATATTGCTAGCATCGTTTTGAGGAATTTCACCTTTAAATAAGAAACTGATAACATCTTTATTAACCTCTTCGAGCATAACTTTGAATAATTCAAATGCTTCAAATTTATAAATAAGAAGTGGGTCTTTTTGTTCATGAACAGCTAATTGAACGCTTTGTTTTAATTCATCCATCTTACGAAGATGGTTTTTCCAAGCTTCATCAATTATAGCTAAGCTGATGTTTTTTTCAAAGTCTGTGACCAATTCTTTTCCTTCAGATTCGTAGGCTTGCTTTAAATTGGTAACCACCTGCAATGTCTTTTGACCATCGGTAAAAGGTACTGCTATACGTTCAAACTTTTCGCCTTGATTTTCATAGACTTGCTTAATAACAGGGAAAGCTTCTTCTGCATTTCGCTGCATTTTTTCTTGGTAATTTTTATAAGCAGCTTTGTAAATTAAACCTGTTAATTTTTGATCGGCCATTTTTTCAAATTCTTTTTCAGAAACTGGAGAGTTCATTGAGAAGAATCTGATGAGTTCAAATTCGAAATTACTAAAATCGTTGGCAGCTTTGTTGAAGTTTACGATTACTTCGGCTGTATCGAAGATAGTATTGGCAATGTCTATACGCAAACGGTTACCAAATAAGGCGTTGTAACGACGTTTGTAAATCACTTCACGTTGAGCGTTCATGACATCGTCGTATTCTAATAGTCGCTTTCTGATACCAAAGTTGTTTTCTTCAACTTTTTTCTGGGCGCGTTCAATAGACTTTGAAATCATGGAATGTTGAATTACTTCGCCTTCTTCAAGCCCCATTCGGTCCATGAGTTTTGCGATACGTTCACTTCCAAATTTACGCATTAAGCTATCTTCAAGAGATACATAAAATTGAGAACTTCCAGGATCACCTTGACGACCGGCACGACCACGTAATTGCCTATCAACACGTCTTGAATCGTGGCGTTCGGTACCAATAATTGCTAAACCGCCAGCTTGTTTAACTTCTTTAGAGAGTTTAATATCGGTACCACGGCCAGCCATATTAGTAGCAATGGTAACAACACCACTTTTACCAGCTTCTGCGACAACATCGGCTTCTTTTTTGTGAAGTTTAGCGTTTAAGACGTTGTGTTTAACGTTTCTGATTTTAAGCATTCGACTTAAAAGTTCAGATATTTCAACTGAGGTAGTTCCGATTAATATTGGTCTGCCAGCTTCAGAAAGTTTAACGACTTCTTCGGCAATGGCGTTGTATTTTTCACGAACTGTTTTATAAACTTTATCTTGCTTATCATCTCGTGCAATTGGTTTGTTGGTTGGTATTTCAACTACATCAAGTTCATAGATTTCCCAAAATTCACCTGCTTCGGTTACCGCTGTACCAGTCATCCCAGATAACTTGTTATACATACGGAAGTAATTTTGAAGTGTTATGGTAGCAAAGGTTTGTGTGGCATCTTCAATTTTGACGTTTTCTTTAGCTTCTATGGCTTGGTGTAAACCGTCTGAATAACGGCGACCATCCATAATACGACCTGTTTGCTCATCTACAATTTTAACTTTATTGTCAATTACCACATATTCGGTATCTTTTTCGAATAAAGTGTAGGCTTTAAGCAGTTGGTTTAAGGTATGAATACGTTCGCTTTTAATACTAAAGTTTCTGTAAAGCTCTTCTTTTTTCTCGGCTTCTTCTTCTTTTGAAAGATTTTGCTTTTCGATTTCGGCGATTTCCATACCAATTTCTGGCATGACAAAAAAGTCGTCGTCTTCAGATTTTGATAAAAACTCGATTCCTTTATCGGTCAAATCAATTTGATTGCTTTTTTCTTCAATTGTAAAATATAAGTCGGCATCTACTTTATGCATTTCACGATTATTATCTTGCATATAGTAGTTTTCAGTTTTTTGAAGCAACTGTTTAACGCCTTCTTCACTTAAGAACTTAATTAGGGCTTTGTTTTTTGGTAAACCTCTAAATACACGTAGAAGTAAAAAGCCACCTTCTTTTTTATCGCCAGCTTTAATTAGTTTTTTTGCTTCAGCTAGGACGCCAATTAAGTGTTTACGTTGGGCTTCAACAATTTTGGCAATTTGAGGTTTAAGATTGTCAAATTCATGAACATCACCTTTTGGGACAGGTCCTGAAATAATTAATGGTGTTCTCGCTTCATCAATTAAAACGGAGTCAACTTCATCAACGATGGCAAAATTATGTTTACGTTGAACAAGGTCTTTTGGTGAGTGACTCATGTTATCTCGAAGGTAATCGAAACCAAATTCGTTATTTGTTCCGTAAGTAATATCGGCATTATAAGCCCTGCGGCGTTCTTCAGAATTTGGTTTGTAGTAATCTACACAAGCCACGCTTAAGCCATGAAATTCGAAAATTGGAGCCATCCAAGCGCTATCACGTTTGGCAAGGTAATCGTTTACAGTTACTAAGTGAACACCTTTTCCTGTAAGTGCATTTAAGTATACTGGTAAAGTGGCGACAAGTGTTTTTCCTTCACCAGTTTGCATCTCGGCAATTTTACCTTGGTGCATAGCAATACCACCAATTAATTGAACATCGTAATGTACCATATCCCAAGTGACAGGTTTTCCTGCAGCATCCCAAGAATTTTGCCAAATAGCATAATCGCCATCTAAGGATATGTAATCTTTTTGTGCAGAAAGTGCACGATCAAATTCAGACGCGGTAACTTTTAATTCGGTGTTATTTAAAAAGCGTTTGGCGGTTTCTTTAACCGTTGCAAAAGCTTCTGGTAAAATTTCGTTTAGGACTTCTTCAGATATTTTATAGGCTTCATCATCAAGGTTGTCTATTTGTGTAAATAGGCTTTCTTTTTCATCAATATCTTCTTTTGCTTCTGCCTTTTGGCGTAGTTCGTCTTGTTGCGCCCTGATTTCTTTGGTAGCTTCTTGAAGTTTAGCCTTAAACTTAGTAGTATTAGCTCTAAGTTCGTCTAGGCTTAATTGTTCAAATTGACTTTCGAAAGATTTTATTTTGTCGACTAGTGGTGTAATTTGTTTCAAGTCTTTTTTAGTCTTGTCACCCACAAATACTTTAAGTACAGCGTCTAGTATGCCCATAATGCAATTAATAAATTATAATTCAAAGGTAGTGAAAAAAAAAAGTCTCTGTGCGAGACTTTTTAAGCTTTTATAAGTTGAAAATGATTAATATTCATCTTCATTCCAGAGGTAATCTTCATCAGTGGGATAATCTGGCCAAATTTCTTCAATAGAGTCGTAGGTATCTCCTTCGTCTTCAATAGATTGTAGGTTTTCTACAACCTCTAAAGGCGCACCAGTTCTAATGGCATAATCAATCAACTCATCTTTGGTGGCTGGCCAAGGAGCGTCACTTAAATACGATGCTAATTCTAGTGTCCAATACATTTTTATAATGTGTTTAATATTTTTGCAAATGTAATTTTTTTGCCGAAATAGTCAAGTTTTTTATGATTTATTTCAGCTTTGAAAATCAAATTGTTAGCGTTTATTTTTGTTTTTCAGGAATCCATTTTACTTCATTAGCGTCAAGTTCTTTAGCTGTGGCTCGAGACACTACAAATAAATAATCAGACAAACGATTTAAATATTGTAAAACTTCTGTATCAAAATTTTCAATTTCAAAAAGTGCTGTGGCGTTACGTTCGGCGCGGCGACAAACGCAACGACAAATATGTGCTTGAGAGACTGTTTTGTGCCCGCCAGGAAGTACAAAATGTGTCATTTCGGGCAAATTTTTGTTCATTTCATCAATACGATGTTCAAGATAATTAATGTCATCTTGCGTGATTCGTTGTATGTTAAGGCGTTTTTGTTTAGCTTCTTCGGCTTCGGTAGCTAAGATGGCACCAATTGTGAACAATTGATGTTGAATTTGATTGATATCAGCTTCAATTTGAGTATTGACTTCATGGTCTTTAAGCATGCCCAAATGAGCATTTAATTCGTCTACCGTTCCATAGCTTTCAATCCGGATATGATGTTTTGGAACACGCGACCCGCCAAAAAGCGAGGTTGTGCCTTTATCTCCTGTTTTAGTATATATTTTCATAGTTTATAACTTGTTGTTTTTGCGTCTTTCTGAAACACTTTTGCCAAAAGCTTTACCTTTTCGGCTCTGACGTTTTTGTTGGTTACGTTTGTGGTTTAACATGACCAGAATAAATAAAACGGCTAGACCTATTATAACAGCAATAATTTGCATTTCTGGTGAAAGCTCGCTAAACATAAATTAGAATTTTAGGTCTAAAATAGCAAAATTAATTAGATTCTAATTCTAAAATGCTCTTTTGCTTGTTCAGGTCTTTTAAAGCAAATTCCCCAGTAAAAAGTATCAATACTGACATGAATTTCAGGCGAATTAGAAACTTCTTCCCAAGCTTTTGTCATTTCCTTCGACCAATGAATATCATCAAAAATAAAGATAGTTTGGTCGTGTGCATGCGGCTTTAATTGATTGAAATAGTGCCAAGTTGCCTCATAATTATGATGACCATCTATATAAATTAAATCATAAGTTTTGGTCGGAGCAAGACTTTTGATCAATTGGTTGAAGTCACTGTTATGTGTTGTGATTTTAGATGTACAGTTGAAATTTTTAAATAAAGCTTCAGCACGTTTTAGTGTGTTTGGGCAAGCTTCTACGGTGTCTAGTTGTAAAGTATTATTTAGCGCTATGGCTAAACTTCCTAAACCTAAAGATGTACCAAGTTCTAATGCATTTTCAACTTTTAGGTAATTGCAAATGCGGTTGAGCAATTGGGCTCTTTTTTTGGTTATACCAGCATTTTTAGCAATTTGGTTGACTGCCCGTTGGTTAGTATTAAATACACGTGAGCCAGCACCGAAGTCTTTTACTGAAATTAATGACTTGTCATTTAATAACTCAAGTTTTGCATTTTGCCATGTTTTATAGGCTTTCCGAGGCGATTTATCGTAAAAGCATTGTGTAACTAATTTGTAAACGAAAGGTGAGTGCACGCCATGCTGATTTTTAGAGTTCAGCAAAAAATTGAGATATGAATGAATTTGATGTTTCATACACGGCTAAATTAAACTTTTAATTAAAATAACTCAAAACTGATTTTAATCATGTTTTAAGTTTTGTTAAGCCTTTATTTTTGCTGTACAAAATATGAAGCTATGTATTCACTTTTATCAACTCTTTTAGTTAATTGGTCTAATGGTGCTTTCATTATGACTGTAATTTTTGGTCTTGTTATTTTAGGTTTAATAGGCGCTGTAATTATTTTTATAAATAACAGCATAAAAAAAGATCAACGTAAGAAAAAAGAGCTTGAAGAACAACAGAATTAGTCCAACGCATTAATGTCTAATCAACATTAATATTTCATAGTAATAGGATTTTTTTGGCACCAGTTTTCTGGTGCCTTTTTAGTTAATTTAGGCATCCATCTTCATAGAAATTTCAAACCATTTTTCGGTTTTTTGGTCAATTTTATCGCTGATGTCTTGAAGCTTGATGGAGTTTTCTTTAATTTCTTCTGGACTTAAGTCGTTTAGAAATTTTGCTTCCAGTTGCTCTTTTTCGCGCTCCAGTTTTTTGATATCACTTTCCAGCCGTTTGTATTCTTTTTGCTCTTGATAACTTAGTTTAGCCGTTGTTGCTGTTTTTTGAGTAACTTCAGTTGGTACCGAAGTTTTTTCACTAGGTTGTGCATATTTTTCGTTTTGTTCTAATTGCTTGATGGCGCGATAATCTGAATAATTTCCGGGGAAGTCTGTAATTTTTCTATCACCAAATACAAATAAGTGGTCTACAATTTTATCCATAAAATAGCGGTCGTGAGAAACCACAATTAAGCAACCTGGGTAATCGAGTAAAAATTGTTCTAAAACGTTTAAGGTAATTATGTCGAGGTCGTTTGTTGGTTCGTCAAGAATTAAAAAGTTAGGATTTTGAATTAAAACGGTACATAAATAAAGTCGTTTTTTTTCGCCACCACTAAGCTTTTCTACAAAATCGTATTGCTTTTTTCGGTCGAATAAAAACTGCTCGAGCAATTGTTGAGCTGAAATTTTTCGGCCTTTTTTTAATGGAATATAATCGCCATACTCTCGTATTACATCAATTACTTTTTGTTGTGGTTTAGGTTTGATACCGCTTTGTGTATAATAGCCAATTTTAATGGTTTCACCAATAACTACTTTTCCTGAGTCTGGATTGTTTTTCCCGGTAACAATATTTAGAAAAGTTGATTTTCCTGTACCATTTTTACCAATAATGCCGATGCGTTCGCCACGTTTAAATACATAATCGAAATTTTGGAACAAGACTTTGTCGTTATAAGCTTTAGAAATTTTATGTAATTCAATGACCTTAGAACCTAAACGTTCCATGTTAATTTCCAGATTAACTTTGTGATCTTTACGGCGGCTAGTTGCTCTATCTTTAATGTCCTGAAAATTTTCGATACGTGATTTAGATTTGGTTGTTCTTGCTTTAGGTTGCCGTCGCATCCATTCTAGTTCAGATTTGTAGAGTTGTTTTGCTTTAGCAAGATTAGTGGCTTCTGTTTCCATCCGATTGGCACGATGCTCGACATAATAAGCGTAATTACCTTTGTAAGGGAAAAGTTGCTGTTGGTCGAGCTCAATAATATGGTTGCAAACGCGATCTAAAAAATAGCGATCGTGCGTTACCATAAACAAGGTAAGCGAACTTGATTTAAGGTAATCTTCAAGCCACTCTATCATTTCTAAATCTAAATGGTTAGTTGGTTCATCAAGTATTAATAAATCAGGTTGATTTAAAATTAAATTAGCCAATGCTAAACGTTTACGTTGGCCGCCAGATAAATCGCTTATTTTTTGGTCTAGATTGTTTAACTTTAATTTACTAAGAATTTGTTTATAATCTGTTTCAAAATCCCAAGCTTGTAATGCTTCCATTTTATCGAAGGCTTTTTGCATTACTTCAGTGTTATCAGGATTTTTTAAAGCTTTGTTGTAAGCATCAATAGCTTTGAGAGTTGGGTTTTCTGCAGCAAATATACTTTGTTCGACTGTCAGTGTTTGATCAAGTTGAGGTTCTTGAGATAAGTAACCAAGTTTTAAGTCTTTTCGTTTAACAACTTGGCCGCTGTCAGGCTCATCAAAACCAGCAATGATGTTTAATAATGAAGTTTTTCCAGAGCCATTCTTAGCGATTAAAGCCATTTTTTGACCTTGGTTAATGCCAAAAGATAAGTTGTCAAATAAAACTAAAGTTCCATAAGATTTTGAAATTTGCTCTACCGAAAGTAATGCTGATGGCGTTTCCATGTCAATTTTTTTGCGAATGTAGTGCAAATATTAATTGCTAAAAAATTCGATTTATGAATAAAGTATACCTAGGTTTATATGTTTTTTGCCGCTTCACTTTTCATTTATAAAAACAATGATTTGTTTAAAGCGTGAAAAGTTGATCTAAAAGCGGGATGATATGATAAGTAATTTTAAACTTTGACTGTAGTTAAACTGATTTGAACACTCGTCTTGCTAATGAATTGACATCTATAAAATACTGTAATCTTATCGATAAAGTATGCTGTGTGTTTTGTTGAAACAATTGATCTAAACTCGTATTAAAGTTAGCTTCAGCCTGATTGGTGTTTCTAAATAATTGGTTGCGATATAATGCGGTTAAAAAACTACCTGGCGCAAATTGCCAAGAATAACTCAAATCGATATTCCAAGTGCTAAAATTAATATCTGGGCTAGAGTCTAAATCTGTTTTAGGAAGATTAAAGTTTTCAGTCAAACGGCCATTTGCTTGTAGATTATACATATAAGTATCGTATAAAACGGTGTCCCAATAATGTCTAAATTGAAGTTTTAAGGCGTTAAACGGGTTAAAGGTGTAGTTTGCATTGATACTATTTTCAATAATTTTTCGATCACGTTCACCAAAAATACTTTGGTTATTAAAAAAAGTTGCAAATCCACGGTCGTTAATCGTTTCATTAATGGTAAATTCATAAGTCATAAAAAATGCATCATTAAATCTAAACCGCGGCTCTATGTTGATGCGGTATGATGTTGTATTTCGGTTTTTTTCAAAAAAAGTTCCTGCATTTAAACGGAGATCTAATGCAAATGGACGGTTGTAGTTGCTTGAAATAAAACCGCCAACATCAATAGCATTTTCGTAGATAAAATAACGGCCATCAATACGTGGTTCAAAATAATCATATTGTTTTCCAGGTTCTAAACTGAAGTTAAATCCGAATGAATCTAGCTTTAAAGTGTTTGCAAAAAAGTTACCATTAACCATTAAACCTGTAAATGTATTCGGGTTAGCCAAGCGTTCATAATTAATATCTAAACTGTATTGATAGTTTTGAAAAAGTTGTGTTGGCTCAAATTCTCGATAAGAAACTTCTGCATATGTGTTATTGTAGTTATTTCTTAACAATAAGCCTAAATCATTAATATCGAATTTTTTATCTGCATAATCTTGACCTAAGGCAAACCTAAAATTGCCGCCAACCTTAGCCACTTCAGCTGTGGCACTGTAACCACTTTTTGGCTGATTTGTATCACTTAATTGACTCGTTTTTGCTTCAGCTGATATCGCGTAGGTATTCGATTTATCAATTAAATTTAGTAAGGCACCTGTAACGTTTGCATCCCTAAAATCACCCTGTCTAGAAACATTCGTATTAATTAAGCTAACCGATGAGTTTCGGTTAAATTGTTGGTCTAAAACTAAAATATTATAATTGGTCAATGGCTCTACTAATTCACGCCGGTTTAAACCACTAATGGTATCTCTAATATTTACATATGTTTTTTCAGTTAAAGCGTTAAAAACACCAATTCCTAGGCCATTTTTTAAACGACCAGATAACTTTGCAGCATTAATTAAGTCTACTTTTGAAGGTCTAGCTTGTATTTGTTCATTTTCATTTAAATTAACTTGACCTGTTGGTGCACTACCAACACGACGTGAAAAAAATAAATTACCTTTTGTAAATAAATCGATACCTTCGGTAAAAAATTGACGCTGTTCGGCAAAAGTTTGCTCAAACGGACCTAAATTAAGTACAATGTTATCGAAGCGTGCTTGGCTAAAATCTGGAATTAAAGTCGCATCAAGAGTAATATTATCGGTTATACCGTATTTAATATCCATCCCAAATTTTAAATCTGTTGAGGTTGTATTGGTATTTTGGTTAACTAAGCCAGTTGTAAATGGATATAAATTTAGGCGTAAAGGTGGCTTAAGATTTTTAATACCCGTTAATTCACCATGATAAATTCCTTCATAAGCTTTGGTGGGATCTATGGCATTCCAGGCATATTCTGAGCGTTCGCGTCTAAAAAAACGTTTAAATTGAACGCCCCAAGTTTGTACATCATCTTTTGGAAAACGTAAACTGCGGTATGGAATTAAAAGCTCAAGTTGCCAACCAAAATCAGTTAATTGTACAGCGCTTTCCCAAACCGCATTCCAACCGAAATCTTGCCCTAAGCTGGGAGTCGATAAGGCATCTGCTTGAACACCAGAACTAAATACAATAAACTGAGTATCGTTTTGGGCATCGTTATTAGGATTTAAAACAAGCGTGAAATAGTCGGTTTGGCCAAACTCATCACGTTTGGTGAGCTGATTCATCATTAAACTTGGCTCGTCATAGAGTTTAGCCGCAAGGTAAATGCCTTTTTCATTATAAAACATTTTAACTTCAGTTTTGATTTTATCATCAGCTTGAAGACCTATGTTTGGGGTAAATTGAGTAAAATTAGTAGCTGTTGGTAAATTTTGCCAAATGCTATCATTAAGTTTTCCATCGATGACGGCAGAAGCTTCGGTTGAAGTGATTTTATACTGCTTTTTTGTTTGTGATACGACATTAAAATTACAAATTAAGCTAAGAAAAAATAGAAGTTGTAATTGCTTAAAGGTAAAATTCATCTGCTGAGTTTAAAATCATCTATATTTTGACCACAAGTTTAATTAAAAGTTGAAAAAACTTGGCTGAAATATTTTATAATCGTAATATTGCAATATATAATTTTAACGATGGGAATTACAAAATCAAATTTATTTACTGAAAAACAAAACCAATTGGCTAAAGTAGCCAAGGTTTTAGGTCATCCAGCACGAATAGCTATTTTAGATGTTTTACTTTCTACTGAAACTTGTATTTGTGGCGACTTGGTTGAAGAACTGGGTTTAGCGCAAGCAACAATTAGTCAACATTTACGAGAGTTAAAGTCGGTAGGTATTATTCAAGGTAATATTGAAGGTAAATCGGTTTGTTATTGTATTAATCCAGAACAATGGCAATATATAAGCCATCAATTTACAAATATGTTTCAACGTTTCCCATCATCAAATTCAGATTGTTGTTAATCAAAATTAAATTAAAATGACATTACAAGAAGTTAAATCACATTTAGAACATTTAGAGAGTTTAAAATTTCAATTACCTGATGGTCGTGTTGTTCCAGAGCATTTTCATGTAACCGAAGTTGGTGAAGTGACTAAACACTTTATTGATTGTGGCGGTACCATTCGTCATGAAAAAGTGGCGAATTTTCAACTTTGGACTGCCGATGATGTCGATCATCGTTTACAGCCTCAAAAATTAAAAAATATCATTTCTCTATCAGAACGCGAGCTTCAGTTGAACCCTAATTTAAATGTAGAAGTCGAATACCAAGGTAGCACGATTGGGAAATATCATTTAGAGTTTAAGGATGGTAAATTTCAATTAATTTCAACTCTAACAGATTGTTTAGCAAAAGACAAGTGTGGAATTCCTGAACCTCAGGAACAAGAAACAGCAACAGCTTGCGATCCTAATTCTGGTTGCTGTTAAATCATGGGTTTTTTTGAGCGATACCTCAGTATTTGGGTGATATTATGTATTGTAGTCGGTATAGGTTTGGGTTATGTCGCTGGTGATAGTATTTCTATTATTAGCGACTTAACTTATGCAAATGTTAATTTGCCTATAGCTATTTTAGTTTGGTTAATGATTTACCCGATGATGGTGCAAATCGATTTTTCTTCCTTAAAAAATATACAACAACATGGCAAAGGTTTAGGACTAACTTTAGTGGTTAATTGGCTTATTAAACCTTTTTCAATGGCCTTTTTTGCGTTGTTGTTTTTAGATCAAATCTTCCAGGCTTATTTAACGCCAGATCAGGCCAGTCAATATATTGCGGGAGCCATAATTTTAGGTGCTGCGCCTTGTACGGCGATGGTGTTTGTGTGGTCTTATTTAACTAAAGGTGATGCTAATTATACCTTAGTTCAAGTTTCGATTAACGATTTAATTTTGCTGGTTGCTTTTATACCTATTGTTAAGTTTTTATTAGGTGTAACCAATATTGAAATTCCCTATGAAACACTACTAACATCAGTTCTAATTTTTGTCGTGATACCACTTTCAGCAGGTTATTTATCTAATAAATATTTAATTAAAAAGTATGGTAAAGATTGGTTTGCTCATCGGTTTTTACCTGTTTTAAAACCACTTTCTATTTTGGCTTTGCTTACAACATTAGTTTTATTGTTTGCATTTCAAGGCCAAACCATTGTCGAAAAACCGCTTCATATTTTGTTAATAGCTGTGCCTTTAACCATTCAAACTTATGTGATTTTCTTTTTAAGTTGGTTTGCAGGTCGTTTTCTCAAACTTAGACATCGTATTTGTGCGCCATCAGCAATGATTGGTGCAAGTAACTTTTTCGAGTTAGCGGTAGCAGTAGCAATTGCTTTGTTTGGTCTTAATTCGGGTGCTGCTTTAGCAACCGTTGTAGGTGTATTAATTGAAGTTCCTGTCATGTTATCACTCGTAGCTATTGCCAATAAATGGCGGTATTGACTATAAACCAGGCTGAATAACTCTATCATTTTATGAAACAAATCGGAAATTATTGCGAACAGTTTAAAGCTGAAGAATCTAAACTTTCACCTGAGCGAATTGCTTTATTAAAATGTGCGGCAAAAGCCATTTCAGTTGAAGTAACAGATGCGCATACACCGGTAAAGTTAATGTTTATTTGTACACATAACTCACGCCGTAGCCAGTTGGCGCAAGCATGGGCGTTTGTTTTTTCTGAGTATTACTTTCCGAACGTTTTTGAAGTGTATTCTGGTGGAACTGAAGTAACGGCTTGCCATCCGAATACTCTAAAATCCCTGCAAAATATTGGGTTTGATGTGCAAGCCAGAGAAACTTCAACTGTAAACGCTAAACATCTTCTGAAATTTCAAAACTCTTCTTTAAGTTTATATTCAAAACTGTATCATACGTCAGAACATCCATCAACTCATTTTATCGCTTTTATGACTTGTGCACAAGCGTCGAAAAATTGCCCTGTAGTTTTTGGTGCAAAGCATCGATTCAATTTCAATTTTGAAGACCCTAAACGTTTTGATGATACGCCAAGTGCTATAATTGAATACGAGAAAACTGCACTAGAAATCGGACGAGAACTTCATTTTTTATTCAATTTAGTAAAACATCAAACTCGCACTAATTAAGCTCACAACAAACAATAGACACGTTATTATGTAGAGAAATGCCAATAAAAAGCATTTAACCAATGTTTTGAAAAAGCCTTGTTTGTAAAAATACATCGAGGCCATAATATGGTAGATTATAAAAAGATAAATTGAAATTGAGTTAAAACTAGCAGAGTCGTTATTTACCATAAAGTTGATGCTAATTTCAAGGAGTAACAAAAGAAAAAACACACTTGTTTCATGGAAGTTAAAAATGAGATGATCAACATAAGTAAATTTACGTCTGAGATAAAACAACCAAGAAAAGAGGCTAAATATAGGGATAAAACCAAACAAGAAAAACGGTAGTTTAGGTAGGATGTAGGTTATAAAATCACTCGGACTTTTTTCTAGTTTAAAGCTTCCATTAATTAATTTAACCTTGAGCTGGTTGGTCATGGAGTCTTCAAAACCAAGTTGGGTCCTTATACTATCATAGCTTGATAAACCACTGTATTTAATATACCGACTCGTTTTTTGAAAATTAAATTTTTTTGACTTTTGCTTTGCGATTGACTTAGCTATGGAGTCATTCGGTTTTATTAAAAATTCTTTATTGGTTTCATTAACTTGTTTTTGGATTTCTTCTTTAGGAATTAACCAGGTTAACACCAAAAAGAAAATAATAGCAATGCTTATAAAAAATCGAAATGGGTTAACGTATTTAATGCGTTTGCCATGTGTATATTCTAGTGAAATTTTACCTGGGCGTGTAAAAATAGCGCCGATTGTTTTTCTTAAGCGCGAATCGTATGAAAAAATACTTGCTAATAATTCTTTTATTAAATCGCTAAGGCTTAATTTTTTGTTTGAATTACGCTGGCCACAATTAGAGCAGTATTGATCTGAAACATCAATCATATGTTGGCAATTTAAGCAAGTTTCAGATCGAAACTCACGTTTAAAACGTTTTGGTTTGCCAATAGATTTTAGCCATTTTAACATATTGTAAATATAGCAATCAAAATTAATTTAACTATATATTAATAATTCTTATGTTATTAATACAACATATAAATAATCAATTATGAACTCTTTAAGAAAAAAGTGATAGTAATACTATTACATTTGCATTATAAAGTTTTATAAATGGAAAGCTTACTTTCAAATATTAGAATTAATATCAGTGAATGTCTTTATGTTAAGGATCCTGAAAGTTCAAAATTAGGAAGGCGTATTTTGTCTAACAGTATTTCATTAATAGATAGATTAGGCTTTGAGGAGTTTAATTTTAAAAAGTTAGGTCAAGAAATACAATCTAATGAAAGTTCGATTTATAGATATTTTGAAAATAAGCAAAAGCTACTTCAATACCTTTCAGCTTTATATTGGGGTATTTTAGAGTATCGCTTAGTAGTTGAGACCACAGCGATTCAAAATCCAGAAGAGCGTTTATATAAAGCTGTTGAAATTGTAACTAAAAACCCACAAAGTATTTCTACACAGCCACACATTAATTTGCATAATTTGCGTAATATTATCATAGCTGAATTTACGAAATCTTATCATCAAAAACATGTTGATGAAGATAATAGTGAAGGCAGTTTTAGTATTTACAAACGTTTAGTGTTACGCATTGCTGAAATGATTCAATTAGTCGATTCAAATTTTAAGTTTCCAAAGTCATTAGCTTCAACTATATTAGATGGCGCGTTACATCAATTTTTTATTTCGGCACATTTTAAATCGATTAGTGATACAGCTTCAAATAGCGAGGTTTTCGATTTTTTCAATCAAATGATTTCAAGACTTTTAAACAGAACAACCAATGGCTCAAAATAATAATACACCATGGCAACGCTTGCTTAGTTTAATGCAATTAGAGCGAGAAGACATTTACAAAATTTTACTTTATGCGGCCTTTGCTGGTTTAGTAGGCTTGTCTTTACCACTTGGTATTCAGGCTATAATTAACTTAATTCAAGGCGGACAATTTAACGCTTCGATTATGGTATTAATAGGCTTGGTGCTTATTGGCGTTATTTTTCAAGGCGTGTTACGATTTATGCAATTACGAATTGCTGAAGATTTGCAGCAACGTATTTTTACAAGATCATCATTTGAGTTTACATACCGTTTTCCAAAAATTAAAGCTGAAGCCTTTGAAGGTTATTACCCACCAGAATTAGCTAACCGGTTTTTTGATACAATGATTGTTCAAAAAGGTGTTCCGAAAATGCTTATTGATTTTTCGGCTGCTTTGTTACAAATTATTTTTGGACTTATTTTATTATCGTTTTACCATCCGTTTTTCATTTTATTTGGGGTTTTATTGGTGATTTTACTATACGTTGTCTTTAAGTTTAGTGTTCCAGAAGGTCTGCAAACCAGTTTAAATGAATCTAAATTTAAATATAAGGTAGCTCATTGGATAGAAGAAGTTGCACGTAGTTATGAAAGCTTTAAAGTGTCAGATAGCTTTTCATTGTCAAGTAAAAAAAATGACAAATTAGCACTGGATTATTTAAACGCTCGTGAAAGTCACTTTTCAATTTTAAAGTTGCAGTTTTTCAAAATGATTGGTTTTAAGGCTTTAGTGACAGGTGCATTATTAATCATAGGTGGTTTGTTAGTTATTAATCAACAAATGAATATCGGTCAATTTGTTGCAGCTGAAATTGTTATTTTATTGATGATTACTTCAGTTGAAAAACTAATACTAGGCTTAGAAAATGTTTATGATGTTTTAACCTCATTAGAAAAAATAGGTCAGATTGCTGATTTGCCACTTGAAAATCAAGGTGGTTTAAAACCATTTTCAACTTCATCTAAGCTTAATCTAGAACTTCAAAACATTAATTTAATTTATGATAAATCACAGCGTCAAGTTTTATCTAACATTAATTTTGATTTATCACCGAAAGAACATACCTATATTTATGGCCCAAGTGGTGCTGGTAAAACTACTTTTTTAAAATTGTTAGCAGGCTTAATTATGCCTACTAGTGGGCAAATTTATGTGAATGATCAGAATATACAAAACATAGATTTTGAACATTATAGATCTTTTGTAGGTCATGTTTTACCCAATAACTTACCTTTTGAAGGAAGTATAAAAGATAATATTAGCTTTAATAATCCTGATATTACAACTAAAGAATTGAATGAAGTTCTTGAAAAATTATGTTTAAAAACCTTTGTTAAGTCACAGCCAAAAGGAATAGAAACTATTATATCGACCGATGGTCAGCAATTATCATATACCATCTCAAAAAAAATCATGTTGGCAAGAGCTGTCGTTTCTAAACCAAAATTGTTAGTTTTAAAAGACCCACTTAACGAGTTTGAGCCTAATGAAACTGAACAAATTTTAGAGTATTTGTTTGAAGAATCACAACCTTGGACAATCGTTGTTGTCAGTCGCAAAACCATTTGGAAACAATATTGCAAACGCCAAATTAATTTAATTAACGGAAAACTAGATGCTTAATCATGCTTAATATCTCAAAAAATAAAATCAATAAAGTTGCAGACTTAAACAAATCTAAGTCTATGCAATTTGTCCACCAACGCTTGCGTTTTATTACTTTTAATAAAATTATGTCAGCTTTAGGGATTTTGTTTCTCATTGTTATGTTTTTGCCATGGACCCAAAACGTGAGAGGAAACGGTTCTGTAACAACTTTAAGCCCTGCTAATCGTCCACAATCAGTACAGTCTGCTATTGCAGGTCGAGTAGAAAAGTGGTTTATTGAAGAAGGCCAAGAAGTTAAAAAAGGCGATACAATTGTATTTATTTCAGAAATCAAAAGCGAATATTTTGACCCTTTATTAGTTGAAAGGACATCTGCTCAGTTAAAATCAAAAAGTTTTTCTCAAACTTCATATTCTTCTAAAGTAAAAGCCTTAGAGCAGCAAATTACAGCCTTGAAAGAAGAGCGTAAACTTAAGCTTGAACAAGCACAAAATAAGTTGTTACAAGCAAAGCTTCAGCAGAAAAGTGATAGTATTGATTTTCAAGCAGCTAAAACACAATTAAGTATAGCCGAACGACAATTTAATCGGACAAGCCAACTAGAAAGTGAAGGCTTAAAAGCGGTTACCGATGTTGAAACGAAAAAACTTAAATTGCAAGAAAGTCAAGCTAAGTTAATTTCACAGGAAAATAAGTTACTCTCTAGTAAAAATAAAGTCATTAATGCTAAAATTGAAATTTCATCAATTAAAGCTAATTATCAAGATAAAATTTCGAAAGCCGAAAGCGATAAATTCACGGCTTTATCAGGCCAATTTGATACAGAGGCTCAAGTTTCAAAACTACAAAATCAGCTATCAAATTACGAAATGCGTTCAGGATTACGCTATATAACTGCGCCACAAGATGGGTTTATAAATCAAGCTATTCAAAAAGGGATTGGCGAGACTTTTAAAGCAGGCGCCGAAATCGTAAGCATAATGCCAACTGAAATTGATTTTGCAGTAGAAACTTATGTAAGGCCAATTGATTTACCTTTAATTCATCCAGGTGAAGACGTTCGAATTATTTTTGATGGCTGGCCAGCTATTTTCTTCTCGGGATGGCCAAACTTATCTTATGGTACTTATGGTGGAGAAGTTGTAGCTGTTTCACGTACGGTAAGTAAAAACGGTAAATACAGAGTTCTCGTAAAACCTGACCCAGAGCAGCAAGCTTGGCCAGATGCTATTAGAGCAGGTTCAGGCGCTAAAACTTTAGCTTTGTTAAAAGATGTTTCAATTTGGTACGAAATATGGCGACAAATTAATGGTTTCCCGCCAGACTATTACAGCCCAGCTGATGCAAAACAAAATCAAAATAAAGCTAAAAATTCAAAAAATTAATGCGTCACTTTTGTTTTATCATAGGTTTACTTTTGGGGTTAGTTTCTACAGCTCAAACACAAGAGCAACTTAGCTTAAATGAATATTTAGGCTTTGTAAAACAGTACCATCCAGTAGCTAAATTAGCCGACTTAAATTTAACAGCTGCTCAAGCTAAATTATTAAAATCTCGTGGCGCTTTTGACCCTAAGGTTGAAGTTGACTGGAAAACTAAAAATTTTGACTCAAAAGAGTATTACGATATTTTAAACTCAACTTTTAAAATTCCAACTTGGTTTGGTGTTGAGCTTAAAGCAGGATTTGAACAAAATGAAGGTGAGTTTTTAAACCCTCAAAATAATGTACCTGATGATGGTTTATATGCTGCAGGAATAAGTGTACCTATTGGTCAAGGCTTGTTTATTAATAAACGTATGGCAGAATTAAAACAAGCCAAAATACTACAAAATTTAACTCAGGCTGAAATTGAATTACAAGTTAACCAATTAATATATGATGCTGTAAACACATATTTTAATTGGTATTTGGCCTATCAAGAGGTTCAGGTCTTTAAAGAATTTAAAACTAATGCTGAAGTGAGGTTTAATGGAATAAAATCGAGAGCTTTAGCTGGTGATATACCAACAGTTGATACACTTGAAGCTAAAATTATTGTTCAAAATAGAGACTTGAGCTTAGAGCAAGCCAATTTAGATTATACTAAGGCAAGTTTAGAGCTAGCTAATTTTTTATGGTTTGAAGATAATTTACCTTTAGAGCTTGCTCCGAATGTAAGACCAGAGCAACTTGACAATCTTGCTATAGATGATGTTTTAGGAACTAATTTATTGCAACTTGAAAATTTTGACATTGAAAACCACCCAAAGTTACAAGCACTGAATTTTAAAATCGATCAACTTCAAATTAATAAGCGCTTAAAAGCTGAGATGTTAAAGCCACAACTAGATTTAAATTATAACTTCATTACAGAACCAGTAAATGAGTTACAAGGCTTTAATACAAATGATTATAAAGCTGGAATTTACTTTAAACTGCCTTTGTTTTTAAGAAAAGAACGAGGTGATTTAAAACTAGCTAAAGTTAAACTTAATCAAGCCGAACTAGATTTAAATTATCAGCGTTTACAACTTCGCAATAAAATTAATGCAACTCAACAAGCTATTAACTCTTACAATAGACAATTGGCAACCTACCAAACCATTGTCACTAATTATGACGAGTTATTAGCAGCCGAAGAGCGTAAATTTAGCTTTGGAGAAAGCTCTGTTTTTTTAATTAATTCTCGTGAAAATAAATTGATTGATGCTCAGCTCAAACAAATTTCAGCAGTTGGGAAGTTATTAAAAACTAAATCAAAACTGTTTAATGTACTTGTTAATGAAGTTAGCCTAGACTAGAGAATATTTGTGTACAACAGTAAAACTTCAAAAGAAAATTAGTAGTTTAAGTACAAATAATCTATTCTGTAAATTTAGTCGTTTAACTTTAAGACAGCCATGAAGGCTTCTTGAGGTATTTCAACATTACCAACAGCACGCATACGTTTTTTACCTTTTTTCTGTTTTTCGAGTAATTTTCTTTTTCTAGAGATATCACCACCGTAACATTTGGCTGTTACATCTTTTCGGAGTGCTTTTACGGTTTCACGAGCTATAATTTTTGCACCAATCGCGGCTTGTATTGGAATATCAAATTGTTGACGCGGTATAAGTTCTTTCAGTTTTAAGCACATTTTTTTACCGATATCATAAGCATTGTCTACATGTAATAATGCTGATAAAGCATCAACTTTATTACCGTTAAGCAAAACATCTACCTTAACTAATTTAGATGTTCGCATTCCAATCGGTGAGTAATCGAAAGATGCATAGCCTTTAGAAACGGTTTTAAGTCGGTCGTAAAAATCGAATACAATTTCAGCTAACGGCATATCAAAACTAAGCTCAACGCGATCTTCTGTTAGATAAGTTTGGTTAGTAATTTCGCCTCTCTTTTCTATACATAAAGACATGACAGAGCCAACAAATTCTGCTTTTGTAATAATACTTGCTTTGATATAAGGTTCTTCTACGCGATTTAAGGTCGAAGGCTCAGGTAAATCTGAAGGATTGCTAACAGTAATTGGTGTTTCAGGCTCTTTGTTGGTATAAGCTAAATATGACACGTTTGGAACTGTTGTAATTACGGTCATATCAAATTCACGCTCTAAGCGTTCTTGAATAATTTCAAGGTGAAGCATTCCTAAAAAACCACATCTAAACCCAAATCCTAAAGCTGCTGAGCTTTCTGGTTGAAACACGAGAGAAGCATCATTTAGTTGAAGTTTTTCCATTGAGTTTCGAAGCTCTTCATAATCTTCGGTATCAACAGGATAAATCCCTGCAAAAACCATTGGTTTTACATCTTCGAAACCTGCAACGGCTTTTGTAGTTGGGTTTTCGGCATCGGTAATGGTATCACCAACTTTAACTTCTCTAGCATCTTTAATGCCAGTAATTACATAGCCAACGTCTCCAGCTTTTATTTCTTTTTGAGGAAATTGTACCAATTTTAAGGTTCCAATTTCGTCGGCGTTATAAGTTTTATTGGTCGCAACAAATTTTATTTTTTGTCCTTTTTTAATACTGCCATCAAAAACTCTAAAATAGGTTTCTACTCCACGAAAAGGATTATAAACCGAGTCGAAAACCAAAGCGCGAAGAGGTTCTTCAGGATTGCCTTTTGGTGAAGGAATCCGGTCTATAATGGCATCTAGAATTGCATCAATACCTAAGCCAGTTTTAGCTGAAGCAGGAATCACGTCTTCACGCTCACAGCCTAACAAATCTACAATATCATCGGTAACTTCTTCGGGATTGGCACTCGGTAGATCTACTTTATTAAGTACAGGGATAATTTCTAAATCGTTTTCAAGCGCTAGATATAAATTAGAGATGGTTTGCGCTTGTATACTTTGGGCTGCATCTACAATTAAAAGTGCACCTTCACAAGCAGCAATAGATCGTGAAACTTCATAAGAAAAGTCTACATGACCTGGTGTATCAATTAAGTTAAAGGTAAATTCTTCGTCATTGCGTTTATGATACATTTGTATGGCGTGACTTTTTATGGTAATACCTCGTTCACGCTCAAGATCCATATTGTCGAGTAGTTGTTCTTGTTTTTCGCGTTCGGTGACGGTTTGTGTAGCATCTAAAAGCCTGTCGGCTAAGGTGCTTTTACCATGATCAATATGTGCGATAATACAAAAGTTACGAATGTGTTTCATAAAAACAGTGGCTTACTTATCTCTAGTTTAATTTCGCAAATATACAGATTAAAGTGGCTCAACCTTAGTTAAAATTGCGGCTTATGTTTTATTTAGTAAATCTTATAGCTTGTATAAATCGAGCTTATGCAGCTAATAATCAACTTAAATAAACACTTGTTAGATCTTGTGTTATTTTTGCACTTAATGAAAATCCCAAACGACTATTTTAAGGATCGAAAATTAGTTTTTGTGACTCAACACCAAAAACACATCGCAGTTTTTCCTGTATTGGAAGATCAACTAGAATGCGAGTTAGTCTTATGTAACCAAATCGACACTAATCAGTTTGGTAGTTTTTCTGGAGAAGTTAAACGTTTAAATGATGCTTATCAAACCGCAGTTCTAAAATGCGATGCAGCTCATCAAAAATTTGGTTACAATTTGGTTATGGCCAGTGAAGGATCTTTTGGGTCACATCCTCAAATTCCTTTTTTACCTTCTAATCAAGAGCTACTTCTGCTAAAAGATTACAAATACAATTTTGTAGTTAGTGCTACTATTACAAGTTTAGAGACTAATTTTTTTGCTGAAAACATTAAATCATTTAAAGGTTTACTAGAGTTTGCTCAAAAAGTGAAGTTTCCTTCGCATGCTGTAATTTTAAAAGATAGAAGAGACCAATTTATAGAAATACACAAGGGCATTAATAATCAATTAGAACTAGAAAAAATATTTAAGACACTACTTGTTAAATATGGTCAGGTTTATGTAGAAACAGATATGCGTGCTTGTTATAATCCTTCTCGACAAAGGGTTATTGGCGATGCAGCTCAAAAATTATTGAAACAGTTACATTCAACTTGTCCAAAATGTCGTTTGCCAGGCTTTCAAGTAACATCTGCTCAGAAAGGATTAAAATGTTCGGCTTGTCAGCTTCCTACCAATTCAATCTTATATCAAGAATATGTATGTCAAAACTGTAATTACATTTTAAAGAGCTATTATCCCAATCATCAACAATTTTCTGATCCCATGTACTGTAATTTTTGTAATCCATAATTGATGAAAACACAATTAACCAATGATGTAGAATATTGCGCTAAACTACTTCAAAATGGCCAAAACATAGCTATTCCTACCGAAACGGTATATGGTTTAGCAGGTATTATTACTAACGTCAAAGCTTTAAAGCGAATTTTCAGTTTAAAGCAACGCCCGCAAAATAATCCTTTGATTGTTCATATATACGAGCTTAATCAATTAGACCCTTTAACGACTCATGTTCCTAAAAAAGCTAAACAATTAGCCGAGGTTTTTTGGCCTGGGCCGCTTAGTATGGTGTTTCCTAAATCTAATTTGGTTAACCAGGTTATAAGTGCTGGTTTAGAAACTGTGGCGGTAAGAATGCCTAACCACTCTTTAACCTTAGCGCTTTTAAAGGCAGTAGGTACGCCAATTGCAGCGCCAAGTGCTAATCCTTTTACACGAATTAGCCCTACACAAGCCCAGCATGTTTTAACTTATTTTAACCAAAAAATTCCTGCAATATTAGATGGTGGCTCTTGTCAAGTTGGATTGGAGTCTACAATTGTTGGTTTTGATCAAGAGCAACCTATTATTTACAGAAAAGGCGGTATTTCTCAAGAATCAATAGAAGAAATTATTGGACCAGTTCAAGTTGCAAAATCAGACTCAGCGATTAAGTCGCCCGGCATGCACCTAAAACACTATTCACCAACCACGCGGTTAATTTTAACTGAAGATATTGCAGCCGAGATAGAACAGCAAAGTTTTCATCATCAAAAAATCGGAGTTATAAGTTTTTCCAATTGTAATTACGAAAAAGCTGAAGTGGTTAAAGTATTATCTAAAACGGCTAACCTTACTGAAGCTGCACAACAACTTTACCAAACCTTACATGAACTTGACCAGCTTCAATTAGACCTAATAATCACCAAATTCTTGCCTAATCATGGTTTAGGTGCTAGTATTAATGATAGGCTACAACGTGCTAAATTTCAATAAAGCTATGAACAAAACACTCATTAAAAACGGTACTATAGTTAATGAAGATCAACAATTCCAAGCTGATATTTTAATCGATGGTCAATACATTCAAAAAATAGATCGTGATATATCTTATGCTAATGCTAATATTATTGATGCTAAAGGATTGCATGTATTACCAGGCATGATAGATGATCAGGTGCATTTTCGTGAACCGGGTTTTACTCACAAAGCTGATATTAGAACAGAGTCAATGGCAGCAGTATCTGGTGGAATTACGAGTTTTATGGATATGCCTAACACTTATCCTAACACTTTAACTCAAGACTTATTAGAACAGAAATATCAAATAGCCGAGTATTCTTCTTTAGCTAATTACTCCTTCTTCATGGGGATTAGTCAATTTAATCTAGAAGAAGCTTTAAAAACAGACTTAGAAACTGTGTGTGGGCTTACAGATGACGGCTTATACTTTGATAATGACCAAGGTATTATGGTAAACCACCCAAAGTTTCTTGAAAAATTATTTAAGCGATCGCCTCATGTCATAAGTTTACACAGTGAAAGTGATGCCATAATTGCTAAAAATACAGAACTCTTTAGAAATAAGTATGGACTTGATATTCCACCAAGTGCTCATGCCGAAATTAGAAGTGAAGCAGCTTGTTTAGAGACTACGAGCCAAGTTATAGAGTTAGCTAAAAAGCATCAAAATAGATTACACATATATCATATTTCAACTGCTAAAGAAGCTTTGTTGTTAGATGCAGGTTTTAATGTTAAATCTAAAAGAATCACTGGAGAAGCTTGTATACATCATTTATGGTTTTCAGCTGATGATTACGAACGTTTAGGTTTTAAGATTAAATGGAATCCTTCAGTAAAATCTGAACTTAACCGTCAGGCTTTACTCCGAGCTGTTAATGACAATTACATCGATATTTTCGCGACCGACCATGCGCCACATACTCTAGCTGAAAAACAAGGTAATTATTTTGAAAGTATGTCTGGTGGTCCGTTAGTTCAACATGCTTTAGTAGCATTGTTAGAATTTTACCATCAGGGCGTATTTAGTCTAGAAACTATTGTCAATAAAAGTGCTCATAAAGTGGCAGATTTATATCGTTTAAGAAATCGAGGTTATCTTAAAGAAGGTTATTATGCTGACTTATGTCTAGTAAACCTTAATAAACCTTGGAATGTGACCGATGCTAATAGTCTATATAAATGCGGCTGGACACCGTTTATAAATACCACATTTAAAAGTCAGGTAGAAACTACGATTGTAAACGGTACAATAGTTTATAATAATGGTCATTTTAATACTTCAACTAAAGGCAATCGATTAATGTTTGAGAAAGATCGATTTTAACAAGCTTATTGTAAGATTTCAAAGTTTAGACTACTGTTTAAACTTGCTTTGCGTATGTTAAGAACACTGTTGCTATTAGTACTTTTTTTATAATATGATTTTCAGTCAGATTTAGTCAACAAACGTTTCTTTGATTATACTTTTGCAATTAGCTATTTCAGATTTCGTTAAACGGTCAAATCTTTTTAAAATTCGAGTCTTGTCAATTGTATGAATTTGGTCAATCGCAATCATTGCATTTTTACCGTTATGTTTTACGCTTGCTCTTGTCGGATATTTCTTTAAATTAGTCGTCATCGGAGCAATAATAATTGTCTTTAGTAATTTGTTAATCTCATTTGGCGATAGAATTATATAAGGGCGATTTTTTTAATTTCGCTTCCACTTGTTGGATCAAGATTTACGAGAACTATATTAGTTGTTATAATTTGTTGTAGAATTAAATACAAAAAATTTAAAACTTGTTTTCATATCAAAAACTTCTCTTTACATTTGCAGCACATCTCAAAGGGGTGTTTTGCGAAAGTAAAACTGAGATTATACCCAATGAACCTGGGCAGGTAATGCTGCCAAGGGAATTGAATAGCCAGCTTTATAAACTGGTTAATCGCATGCGACACTCCTGTTAACCAAAGAGGTTATCAGGTTTTTTTATTTTTAATGTTTAACTTAAAGAATAATTGCCCCTTTTATTCGTAAAATTTTTACGAATGAAAACTAAATTATTGTTTTTAATGGCCATCTGTGCAGTAGGTCTTAATTATGCACAAAACTTAACCATAAGTGGCAAAATCACTTATCAAAACAAAGCCTTGCCAGGTGTGACCGTTTATGCTGAAGGTCAACCAAACGCAACAACTTCAGCAAAAGATGGCACTTATAGCCTGAACTTGAAAAAAGGTAATTACACGATTATATTCAGTTATGGTAATACGTACCAAACTGAAATTAATCTAACAGAATCAACTGAGTTTGATCTTAAATGGGAAAAAACTATTGAATCACTTAATGAAGTATTGGTGAATTCAGTTCGGGTCAAAGCCGATTCTCCGATCACACATACCAATTTATCAAAAGCTGAAATTGAAGAACGCAACTTAGGACAAGATATTCCAATCTTAATGAAGTTTATGCCGTCTGTTGTCTCAACTTCTGATGCGGGTAATGGTGTTGGTTACACTGGAATTCGAGTAAGAGGTAGCGATGCATCACGTGTAAATGTAACCATTAACGGCATTCCTTATAACGATCAAGAAAGTCAAGGTACTTTTTGGGTTAATTTGCCAGATTTTGCTTCTTCAACACAAAATCTTCAACTTCAACGTGGTGTTGGGACTTCTACTAATGGCTCTGGTGCATTTGGAGCTAGTTTAAACCTGTTAACCGAGGCGGCTTCAACCGAAGCTAATGCTAGTATTTCTAATTCGTATGGCTCATTTAATACCCGAAAACATAATGTAACCTATTCAACTGGTTTGTTAGAAGATAAGTTTGAAATTTCTGGACGTTTATCTCAAATTAAATCTGATGGTTATGTAGATCGGGCATTTTCAGATTTAAAATCCTATTTTTTACAAGGGGTTTTTACTGAAGGTAATACCTATATTAAAGCCTTAACTTTTGGTGGCCATAACATCACTTATCAATCTTGGTTTGGGATTGATGCTCAAACACTTCAAAATGATAGAACTTTTAATCCTGCTGGCGAATATGTTGATGCCCAAGGGAATACAAAATACTATGATAATGAAGTAGATGATTATAAGCAAGACCATTATCAGTTGCATTGGCACCAAAATTTAAATAGTAATTGGTCTTCAAAATTAAGCTTAAACTACACCTATGGTCGCGGATTTTTTGAACAGTATGTAGATGAAGCTAACTTGGCTTTTCATAATATTTCTAATGCAGGTCGCACAGAATCTGACTTAATTAGAAGGCGTTGGTTAGATAATGATTATTTTGTGTCGAGTTTAGATTTAAATTATCAAGACAAGAATTTAGTACTTAATTCTGGCGTATTTTACAGTTTTTACACCAACGACCACTTTGGTGAAGTAATTTGGAGCCGTTTTGCGGGAGATTCTGAGATTCGTGACCGTTATTATAATGGCGATGGTACTAAAAATGAATTCACTATTTTCTCGAAAGCAACATACAAGTTTAACGAGGAATGGCAAGCGTTTTTAGATCTTCAAGGCCGATTTGTGAGTTATGAAACTTCAGGTTTTACCTCAGACAAAGTGGCGATGAATGTCGATCAAAAATATGAATTTTTTAATCCAAAACTTGGTTTAAGTTACCAGCTTGATCAGGCCAATCAGTTTTATTTCTCATACGGAAAAGCGCACAGAGAACCACGCCGAACCGATTTCGAAAATAATATAACCAAAGCTGAAGAGCTAGATGATTTTGAGTTGGGTTGGCGTTATGTTACCGACCAGATTGAAGTTAATACGAACGCTTATTATATGTACTACAACAACCAAATGGTGCTTACAGGTGCCTTAGACGATGTTGGTGCGCCAATTCGAGAAACATCTGGCAAAAGTTACCGTTTAGGTTTAGAGCTTGATGCACAAATTAAATTATCTAAAAACTTCAGCTTAATGCCAAATATTGCAGTAAGTCAAAATAAAAACATCGACTTTTTTGCTGAATTAGACGGGCAGTTACAAAATTTAGGTAATACCAATATTTCGTTTTCACCAGAACTTATAGCTGCTAACCAGTTTGTGTTTCATCCCACTAAAAACTTTCAAATGGGTTTATTGAGCAAGTTTGTTGGTGAACAATATATGGGGAATATCGATAGTGAAGTTTCTAAATTAGATTCTTTTTTTACAACAGATTTTAACTTGGTTTATCGTTGGGACAATGCGCCGATGTTTAAAAGTATTGTGTTTACAGGCTTAGTGAATAACGTGTTTGATGAGCAGTATGTCTCTAATGGCTATTTTTTCACTTACGATGTAACTAATAATGGTAATACCGAAACAATTGGAGGCGCTGGATATTATCCACAAGCTGGTATTAACTTTTTACTTGGCGTTGAGTTAAAATTCTAAAATTTAATTAGTTTCATTACAAAAGCAGTTGCATCTTTGTAGCTGCTTTTTTATTAATCGTGAAACATATAAAACAACTTAATAATCTAAAACAGCTTTCGGGAGCAAAGGCAAATTTTTCAGAAGCTGATTTTATTGAAAAGCCCATTTTGTTTTTATTTTATAATAACCAATGTTTGGGTTGTACAGGTCGTGCCATTCCTTTTGCTTACAAGCTTCAAAGAGAGTTTGCATGTCGTTTAGTTTTAATACACTCAGACTTTGGTAGAGTTTCAACTGAAGAAGAAATTAAATCAATTTTTACGGTAACTGAAATTCCTTTTGAAATTTACAGAGATGAAAATCATCAACTTTACGATTACTTCAATTGTGAAGGCACACCACATTGGTTGTTATTTAATCAACAGGCTGAAGTAATTCAATCTATTTTTGGTTCGCAAGCAAATGCTCAAAATCGCTTATTTTATAGCTTAGATGAAGTCACGCGATAATAGTTGAAGTTTTATTACTTTAGTCACAAATTTAAAACCTTTGTATTCCTTTTTATTTCATCGAATTTTTGGCTGGAAAATTATAGGCCAATTTAACCCTCAACTTAAAAAATCTGTTGTTATTGTTGCACCTCATACGCATTGGCATGATTTTGTAATTGGGGCTTTGGCAAGAGCAATTATTAAAGTTGATATTAATTTTGTAGCAAAAAAAGAATTGTTTAAATGGCCTTTTGGTCATTATTTTAGATGGATGGGAGGCACAGCAATTGATCGTTCAAAATCTAAAAATACAGTTGCCCAAGTTGTAGAGGTTTTTAAGTCTAAAACTGAATTTAGACTTGCTATTGCTCCAGAAGGAACAAGGAAAAAAGTGAAGCACTGGAAAACCGGCTTCTATTATATGGCTCTACAAGCCGAAGTTCCTATTATTTGTGTTGCTTTCGATTATCAACAAAGAGAAGTGAAAATTAGTGAAGCCTTTTATGTTTCAGGTAAGATAGAAGAAGACTTACCTAAAATTCGGGCATTTTATAAAGATGTTAAAGGGAAACTGTATTAAGATTTTAACTCCATTAAACGTTTTACGTATTTACCAATTACATCAAACTCTAAATTTACAGTATCTCCAGCTTTTAAATGTTTAAAATTTGTATGTTCATAAGTGTAAGGTATAATAGCCACGCTAAAGCTATCTAGCTCAGAATTTACAACGGTTAAACTTACACCATTAACAGTTATAGAACCTTTTTCAATAGTCACGTTATGCAAACTGGTATCATAGGTAAAACGGTATTCCCAACTTCCATCAGTTTCTTTTACAAATTGACAAGTAGCTGTTTGGTCTACATGACCTTGTACTATATGGCCATCTAAATGCGCATTCATTTTCATACCGCGTTCAAGGTTAATGATGTCACCAACACTTAGTTTGCCAAGATTAGTTTTATCAAGTGTTTCCTGAATAGCTGTAACGGTATAAATATCGTTTTTAATATCTACAACAGTTAAGCAAACGCCATTATGCGCTACACTTTGGTCCACTTTTAACTCTTTAGTGAAGTTAGCTTTTATACTAAAGTCAACATTGGTTTGATGAGGTTGAATAGCTATTATTTCGCCAAGTTCTTCAATGATTCCTGTAAACATAGTTGTAGATTATTTCGTTACCTTTGTGCTACAAAAATAGTTTAATTTCATGAGAAATCAGTCCATTATAAAAGTAGGAATAAGTATCGGTGATATGAATGGTGTTGGGCCTGAAATCATTTTAAAAACTTTAGAAGATAAACGCATATTAGACTTGTTTACCCCAGTTATTTTTGCCAACTCTAAGTTGATGTCTTTTTTTGCGAAGCATTATAAAACCAAGTTGAAGTTTAATGGTGTTTCTAAAGCTAGCGATGCTTTAGATGGTAAAATTAATGTGGTAAATGTTTGGCGAGAAGGTGTAGATATTAACTTTGGAAAAGAAGATAAAAATGTTGGTTCTTATGCAATAAAGTCTTTAAAATCAGCAACTCAGGCTCTAATTCGCAATGAAATTCAAACGCTTGTTACAGCGCCAATTCATAAAAACTCAATTCAGTCAGATGAGTTTAAATTTCCAGGTCATACCGATTTTTTAGCGAAAGAATTACGTGGTGATAGCTTAATGTTTATGGTCTCTAACCAAATTAGACTAGGCTTACTGACCGACCATGTGCCTGTAAAAGATGTGGTTAACCATATTACCACTAAATTACTAAAACAAAAAGTTAATGCCATTCATAACTCTTTAAAAGTAGACTTTAACATTCGCGAACCCAAAATTGCTGTTTTAGGGGTTAACCCTCATAACGGTGATAATGGAGTTATAGGAACTGAAGACGACGAAATTATAAAACCAGCCTTAAAGTCATTTGTTGATGAAGGTAAATTTGTATTTGGCCCTTATGCTGCAGATAGTTTTTTTGGAAGCCAAAACTATAAAAAATTTGATGCTATTTTAGCCGCCTATCACGATCAAGGTTTAATCCCGTTTAAAACCTTATCATTTGGTAAAGGCGTTAACTTTACAGCAGGTTTAAACCGAATTAGAACATCTCCAGATCATGGCACTGCTTTCGATATTGCTGGAAAAGGTATCGCAGATCACAAATCATTTCAAGAAGCTATCTTTACTTCAATACAATTATTCAAAAACCGTATGGAGTATATTCGGCTGAATAAAAACGCTTTAGAAACACAAAAACCTCAAGAATATAGAAACAATAAATAGGTTGTTGAAAAAAATTTAATATATTTGCACGCTCAAAACTGATGTCATGATGAAGGATTTAGAAGCTTACGTCATTAAATTTGTAGGTTTAAAGCAAGGGAAACACCAGTTTGAGTACAAAATTACTGACGAGTTCTTTGATTTTTTTGAATATGATGACTTCAACACAGCTGAAGTAAATATAACTGTTTTGTTAAATAAAAAGGCAAACATGTTAGAGTTTAGTTTCATAGCAAAGGGTTATGTTAATTTAAACTGCGATGTATCTACTGAAGCTTACAACCAAGCAATTCAAAATACATTTGAGTTAGTGGTTAAGTTTGGAGATGAATATAATGATGATAATGAAGACTTATTAATTTTACCATGGTCAGATTATGAGTTAAATATCGCTCATTATATTTATGAAACCATTGTCTTGGCAATACCTCAAAAGCGTATTCATCCAGGTGTTGAAGATGGAACATTAAATTCAGAAATATTAGATAAACTAGACGAATTACAGCCTAAGGCTGAAGAAGATAAAAATGAGGATGATATTGATCCTCGATGGGAAGATTTAAAAAAATTATTAAACGATTAAATAGCTGAGTAATGGCACATCCAAAGAGAAAAATTTCTAAAACAAGAAGAGATAAAAGACGTACGCATATTAAGGCTGCAATGCCACAAATTGCTACAGATTCTACCACTGGTGAAGCGCACTTATACCACAGAGCGCACTGGAGTGAAGGTAAACTTTACTACAGAGGTCAAGTGTTAATAGATAATACAGAAGAAGAAATCGTAGAATAAACGATTTTTACCTTATAATTAACTCCTTTATTTTTAATAAAGGAGTTTTTTTGTTTCGCAAAATTAACATAATAAACGCATAAAAAAACGCTAGACAATAAAGTCTAGCGTTTTTGAAAGTCTGAAAAATAAATTGTTTATATCAATTAGATTAAACGTACGTTAGCAGCGTTTAAACCTTTTCTACCTTCTTCTTCGTTGTACTCAACAGCATCTCCTTCGTTAAGAGAATCACCGTTTAAACTTGTGACGTGAACAAAAATGTCTTCTCCTGTTTCGTCGTTTGTAATGAATCCATAACCTTTTGACTCATTGAAAAATTTAACTTTACCTTGCATAATGTAATAAAAATAATTAATAATACTACAAATGTAAGTAATAATATCGACGCAATGTTACCTTAAGCTTAATTTATTTAAAATAGTTGGTAAAGTTTTTTGAATTTAACCAATTGAAATTCTAGCAATTAAGCCACAATACTGAAAAGGAGAGACTTAATTTGAAATGAAATATTTTTTTAAAATCTTCTTATTTCATTTGAAGTTATTAAGATGAGTTAAATATCAGTCACTTCAACTGTAAATCTTGCTCAATCTCAGCCATCAATCATTATCATTAGTTGATGATGGGAGCAATAAACTTGCATTCAAGCAGTCGTAAATTCAACTTTTAATCTGAGGAATTAGAGTTGGTCGTTATTACGCATCTTGTCCATTCGCTCTTTTGTTAAGGTATAATCTTCAAGCTTTTTACCTTTCCAGCGGTGATATAAAAACAACGGCATTAGAATAAATGAAGATGCTAAAACAGATAAACCAATAATGAGTTCGCCTAATTTTTCTTCATGAAATTCTTTGATGCCAAAACCTGAGATAAACGCAGCTAGGATAATATAGAATACTATTTTAATAAGTGTTTTCATTTTAAACAGTAACTTCAATTAGTTTTTGACGGTAAGCCGTTAGTAGTTTTGATTTAGAAATAAATCCGACATACTTGCCTTCTTTAACAACGGGTAAATTCCAAGCTTCGGTTTGCTGAAATTTTTGCATAATCAGTGACATTTTACAGCTGCTTAAATCAATTACATCAGGTGCCGACTGCATAAGGTCGTAGACTTTAACTTTGTTATACATATCTTGATCAAACATAATGGTTCTGATATGATCTAGCAAAATTATTCCTTTAAATTGTTGTTGATGATCAACAACTGGAAATATATTTCGAGATGATTTAACTACACCTTCCTTAACTACTTCACCAAGAGTCATGCTTTCGTTAAGTATGCAAAAGTTAGTTTCAATAACTTGCTCAATTTCCATTAAAGTTAACACAGCTTGATCTTTATTGTGGGTAACCAAGTCGCCTCTTTGAGCTAATTCTAAATGGTAGACCGAGTGTTTTTGAAAACGTTGAGTAATCATATAAGAAATCGCAGCAGTAATCATAAGTGGTATAAATAAGCTGTAACCACTGGTGAGTTCGGCTATTAAGAAAATAGCTGTTAATGGAGCATGCATAACGCCTGCCATTAGTCCTGCCATACCAACCAAGGTGTAGTTGCTTAAAGCAATGTCATGATTTAAGATTTTAAGTTGATTAATAATCATACCAAAGCAATGGCCAGCAATACTTCCAATAAATAAAACAGGTGCAAAAATACCGCCAACGCCACCAGCTGCAATTGTAATAGAACTGGCTAATATCTTTAAAAACAATAGTAGCATTAAAAATACAATAACAGTCCAAATATTTTCAAATTGATTAAAGGCATAATTTTCTGTAGCTGTAAAATGTTTACCAGCTAATAATTCATTAATCAGGGCATAACCTTCACCGTAAATTTGTGGTGTAAGTAGCATGAGTATTAAAAGGCAACCACCACCTATTAAAGCTCTGTTTAGCTTAGAGGAAAACCGCTTAAACCGACTAAAAATTGAAATATAAATTCGGCTAAAAATAATAGAGATAAAAGCCGTAAATATGCCAAGTATTCCGTACAAAGGCATATCGCTAAAACTAAATGAATCTGTAATTTGTGTTTGAAGTAAGTAGTCATTTCCGAAGAAAAAATAAGAGGTTAAAATAGCCGAAACTGAAGCGACTAAAAGCGGGATCATGGAGACAAGCGTTAAGTCAAGGCTAAAAATTTCAATAGCAAAAATAATTGCAGCAATAGGAGCTTTAAATAAAGAAGACATTGCGCCAGCAGCTGCGCAGCCAATAAGTAATGTTTTGGTAGCTTGATTTAATTTTAAATATCTAGAAAATCGCGTGCTAAGCGAAGCGCTGGTAACAACTGTAGGTGCTTCCAGACCAGCTGAACCACCAAACCCAACTGTTATTGGTGCAGCAATCAAAGACGCATAAGTCTGAAAATATTTAAATAAGCCTTTTCTTTTTGAAATGGCATATAAGGTAGTTGAAATTCCTTGACCTATTTCAGATTTAATTAATCGTGTTTTAAAAAAATAGACTAATACTAAACCTATAATCGGTAAACCTATCTTGTACATATGGTCGTAATAGCTAGAGCTTTCAACAAAAAAAAGCGATTGTACAAAATAGGTTAAGTTCTTCATTAATACAGCTACAGTTCCTGAAGCCAAGCCAACTAATCCGCCTAAAATAACAAGATATTGTTGCCGATTTAAGTGTTTTTCTCTAAATCGGTTAAGCTTAAAAAAAAATCGCTGAAACCTAGATATTCCCATGCTAATTAATTTTTAAGCCACTATTCTATAAATTAAGATTTTGTGATGAGACTTAAATGTAACTCTTTTAGTTGTTCTTCGCTGATTTTTGCGGGTGCATCAATCATAATATCACGTCCTGAATTGTTTTTAGGAAACGCAATAAAATCGCGAATACTTTCTTGCCCGCCTAAAATTGCCACTAATCGATCTAAGCCAAATGCAATTCCACCATGAGGTGGCGCTCCATATTGAAAGGCATCCATTAAAAATCCGAACTGAGCTTTTGCTTCTTCTTGAGTAAAGCCTAAAAAGTCGAACATTTTTTCTTGCATATGGCGATCGTGAATTCTAATAGAGCCGCCACCAATTTCGTTACCGTTTAAAACTAAGTCGTAGGCATTAGCTCTTACTTTTCCAGGTTCTGTTTCAAGTAATTTAAGATCTTCTAGTTTAGGCGAAGTAAATGGGTGATGCATAGCGTGAAATCGTTCAGTTTCTTCATCCCATTCAAGTAACGGAAAGTCAACCACCCATAAAGGTGCAAATTCGTTAGGGTTTCTTAAGCCTAAACGTTCGGCCATTTCCATTCTTAAAGCACTAAGTTGAGCGCGAGTTTCATTGGTTTTTCCTGATAATACAGCAATTAAATCGCCTGGTTTTGCGCCTGTAATTTCAGCCCATTTTTTTAAGTCGTCTTGATTGTAAAATTTATCGACAGATGATTTAAAACTGCCATCTGTGTTATATTTAACATAAACCATCCCTTTTGCACCAATTTGTGGTCGCTTTACCCAATCGATGAGTTTATCAATTTCTTTTCTTGAGTAACTTGCTGCGTTTGGTATCGCAATGCCTACAACTAATTCAGCTTGGTTAAATATCGAAAACTCTTTGTGTTGTGCAACTTTGTTCAGTTCACCAAACTTCATCCCAAACCTTATATCTGGTTTGTCATTTCCGTAAGTTCTCATGGCTTCATCATAAGTCATTCTTGGGAAATCTTCAATGCTTACGCCATTAATTTCTTTCAATAGGTGTTTTGTAAGGCCTTCAAAAGTTTGCAATACATCTTCTTGTTCAACAAATGTCATTTCGCAATCAATTTGTGTAAACTCTGGTTGGCGGTCGGCTCTTAAATCTTCATCTCTAAAACACTTGACAATTTGAAAGTACTTGTCAAGTCCGCCTACCATCAACAATTGCTTAAAGGTTTGTGGTGATTGTGGCAAGGCGTAAAATTGATTGGTATTCATACGGCTTGGTACCACAAAATCGCGGGCGCCTTCTGGTGTAGATTTTATAAGGTAAGGTGTTTCAACATCAATAAAATCTTGTTGGGTTAGGTAATTTCTGACGGCCATTGAAACTTTACTTCTGAAAATCAATTTGTCTTTAACAGGTTGGCGTCTAATGTCGAGGTAACGATATTTTAATCTTAAATCTTCGCCACCATCGGTCTTGTCTTCAATAGTAAATGGAGGAGTTTTAGAAGTGTTTAGGATGTTTAACTTTTCGACTAAAACTTCAATTTCTCCTGTATTAATATGTGTATTTTTAGATTCACGCTCAATAACCTTTCCTTCAACTTGGATCACAAATTCACGGCCGAGTGTTCTCGCTTGTTCAACAAGTTGTTTGTTAGAGCGTTCGGCATCAATAACCAATTGCGTAATACCGTAACGATCGCGTAAGTCAATCCAAATGATAAAGCCTTTATCTCTAATTTTTTGTACCCAACCTGATAATTTTACTGTTTTATTAACGTGGTTGATATTTAATGTGTTGTTATTGTGCGTTCTGTACATGGCTTGTAACTCGTTAAAATAAGTGTGCAAAAATAATCAAGATTCTGGTAATATAACTTTTTATGGCTTTAAAGTTAGGGGTTCTTTTTAGTTCAATAATTTATAAGTAAGCAATTAAAATATATAAAATGATTAAAACAATAAATATATAATGTATTTAAAGTGAAGGAGTTATGATTTTAATGTAAACTTAATGTTAACCTAATATGTTTTAAACGTAAATTTAATGTATATTTGTTGTTAAATATTGAAGTTATGAAGATGTTAGGAACCTTATTTATGGCATTATTAATGAGTTTTTCACTTTTTGCTCAAGAAAATGACCAGGTAAAATTAGAAAAAGAAGGTGATTTAGTTAAAGCAACTTTTTTTCATGATAACGGTGAAGTAAGTCAAATAGGTTATTTTAAAAATGATAAACCTCACGGTGAGTGGAAAGCTTATGATACCACTGGAGATAAAATTGCTCAAGCTAAATATGATGAAGGCAAAAAAGTTGGCAAATGGTTCTTTTGGAACGATGGCAGTCTTTCTGAAGTTGATTATCGCAACAACGCTATTGCTAAAGTTAGCTCGTACCAAAAAAATGAAACTTTTGTTGTGAGCAATTAAATAACCAGCACTTTATAAATTTTGAAGCCTCATTTATTGAGGCTTTTTTTATTTATTTTTTGAAGCAAGCGTTTAAATGATCATTTATAATACCACAGCTCTGTAAAAAGGCATAAACCGTTGTAGGTCCCAAAAATTTAAATCCGCGCACTTTTAAATCTTTAGAAATTCGTTTACTTAACTGAGAAGGTGAAGGAATAGTTTTTATGTTAGGAACATCGTTAACTATTGGTTGGTGATTTACATAACTCCAAAAATAATGACTTAAGCTTTTATACTCAGCTTTGATAAGTAAACAAGCTCTTGCATTATTAATTGTTGCTTCAATTTTACCACGATGTCTCACTATGCCTTTGTTATGGAGTAAGTCTTCTACTTTAGCAGAGTCGTAATTAGCGATTTTTTGTATATCAAACAGATCGAATGCAACTCTAAAGTTATTTCTTTTTTTTAAAATTGTTAGCCAGTTGAGTCCTGACTGAAAACATTCGAGGCTTAATTTTTCAAATAATTCTTGATCATCAAAACATGCTTTTCCCCATTCATTATCGTGATAATTGATGTACAAAGAATTTGTTAAGCACCAATCGCAGCGATTTAGTTTTGCTAGTTTTGTCATTTTAAAATTAATATGGAACCAAAACTAAGCATAATAAAACAATATTTATCAGACGCTATGTCTTATAGCGAGTATAAAAACTTGGTTAAGCAATTATTAGACGAAGGTAAAGCAACAGGCCACAACCAAAGCGAACTGTATTTAAACTATTCTAAATTAGGCTTTAGCCGAATGAAACGTTGGGAAAAAACCTTTAAACTTGATCAAACGCAAATTGAAGCTATCAAGTCTATTTCTACGCCACAAACTTGGTTAGTCATTTCTGAAGGTTGGTGTGGAGACGCAGCACCAGCATTACCAATTATGAAAAAAATAGCTGAAACAAATGATCATATCGATTTTAAAGTAATTCTTCGGGACGATTTTCCTGAAGTTATTGATGCGTTTTTAACTAATGGTGGAAAATCTATACCAAAGTTAATTAGCTTTAATCTTGACAAAGGCGAACTTTATTTTACGTGGGGTCCACGACCATCAACGGCTACCCAAATGGTTGAAGATGAAAAAAAGAACGAAGGGCAACTCTCGGCTGAATTTAAAGAAAAGCTTCAACACTGGTACAATACTGACAAAGGAAAAACGACGGCGAACGATTTAGTTGATTTACTGAAATCAACTACTTAATTGTTGTTCAAAGTCTTCAATAGTTAGTGCATTTTCGACAGTATAGCTGCCAATAGCTGTTCGTCTTAAAGCGCTTAAATGGCCGCCAGAGTTAAGTGATTTACCAAAATCATGCGCTAAACTTCTAATATAAGTGCCTTTACTGCAAACCACTTTAAAAGTTGCTTTGGGTTGTTGGTCACCTAAGCCTTGTATTGACGTCAGCTTAAATTCTTCAATATAAACCTCTCGTTTTGGTATCTCGACAGATTTTCCTTCTCGTGCAAACTCATAAAGTCGCTTACCTTCTTTTTTTAAGGCTGAAAATATAGGCGGTTGTTGCATGATTTTACCTGTAAATTTTGAAGTTGTTTCGTGTAAAAGCTGTTCAGTAATATGCTGTGTTTCAAAATACTGGTTAATTTCAGTCTCTAAATCGTAAGATGCTGTTGTGGCTCCAAATGTAATTTCACCTGTGTATACTTTAGTTTGCCCCATTAAATCTTGAATGGTTTTGGTTTTTTTCCCTGTACAGATAATTACCAATCCGGTTGCGAGCGGATCTAAAGTTCCTGCATGACCAACTTTTATTTTCTTAATCTTAAATTCACGTTTAATTAGCCATCTTATTTTATTAACAAGTTGAAATGACGTCCAGTTTAAAGGCTTATCAAAAAATAAAACCTGACCTTCTTTGTAATCCTTTAAATCTAGTTTAGGCATGAAATTGAGTAATGAAAATTGCGGTTAAACCAACAATAAAACAATAGATGGCAAAATATTTAAGTTTACTTTTTTTAACAAGGCTAATCATCCAGGTGCAAGCAAATAAACCTGTTAAAAATGCAGCTATAAACCCAGCCGAAAGCGCTAAAATATGTGGTGTTTCAGTAGAAATTTCTCCACTACTTAAATCCTTAGCAATTTTTCCAAAAATGAGTGGTACAACCATTAAGAAAGAAAAACGGGCGGCTTTAGACTTATCATTACCAAGCAATACCGATGTTGCTATTGTTGCACCACTTCTAGATATACCAGGTAAAACTGCAATGGCTTGCGCAATGCCGATAATAATAGCATTAGTATAAGTTACGTTTTTTTCAGTAGGTTTTGCTTTATCGGTTAAAAACAATAATAAACCAGTAACTACCAGCATAAAACCGACTAATATAATATTGTCTGCAAAAAGTAATTCCATTTCAGTTTCAAAAAAGAAACCTATTAAAGCTGCAGGAATCATCGATAAAACAATTTTTATAGAAAATTCAAATTCTGCATTCCATTTTAGTTGAAATAAACCTTTAAAAATCTCAAAGATATCTTTTCTAAAAATCACAACTGTGCTTAAAGCCGTTGCAAAATGTAGAACCACAGTAAATAACATCGATTCCTTAGGTACGCTATCATCACTTAGTAAAACTTTTCCAAGCTCTAAGTGGCCACTTGACGAAACAGGTAAAAATTCAGTTAAACCCTGAATAACGCCTAAAATGGCAGAATCTAAAACATCCATTAATTTTGTTTAGGAGAGGTTAAAATCGCGTAAACTTCAACTGCAAACCCGATTAAAATTAAACTTGGTGCTAGCCTAATTCTTCGCCAACTAAAAATTTCAGGATTAAATACATTAGGATCATCACTTCCGCCGCCTGCCATCAAAATAAAGCCTAAGGCAATAATAATAAGACCAA